>NZ_CAJXPA010000042.1 GCF_913058035.1 uncultured Paraglaciecola sp.
TTCCGAGACCGGTGTCATCGATGTTTCCATTAATTGTACCTCACCCTGATCACCATATGCTAACACCTTGCAACTTTCCGTTAGCGCCTTGATATTTATTGCGTGACATGTTCTGCATATGTTCTCATCCCATTTGTCATTGCACAGTGTGCACGTATCGCCTTGCTCCACTTGTTCTTGCGACGTTCTGTACTTGTTCGACTTGTGATGCATCATGCCTGTCAAACTTTGTTAGCTGCTGTTGCTGTTTGGCGTCTGCTTGCTTTGTCATTTCCTCATGCTCCATTGCTATTATTTGCATTAAGGCGCGATCTATATTTTACACCTCGCCTATCAATAACGGATGGTTGTCAGTATCAGGTTTATGTTTAAAACCACAGGTTTCAAATTTTACTTAAAAGGAACTGAACCTTCGGAGTGTCAGAATATAAGTGAATAAAAAGAGATAAGTACGGTTTATGTCGATATGCAAACTCAAACAAATAGATGACCTTATTTCACCTGAAAATAAGGCATTTGAAAACGGCACTACACGATTTGGCGAACTTTGGTCAAGTCAGCATCATCTAAACACTGACACCACATACAACACAAAAGTGCCGGAAGGTCTGCATATTGGTTCTGGCTTTGCTAATTTGCAGTTTCAGTCCCTTTCGCTCGGGCAAATTCAGACTTGCGGAGCGTCGTTGCAAATCCTTCAATGTCCTGCAGGTTTTGATGAAAATGTCACTACGCGAATAGGTAAAGGGCGGGTATTTTCCGGTGGTTTACATTTCTCTGACATCGCTACTTTACAGTCTGAAGAATTACAGAATATTTTAGCTAAGCTGTCAACCGATGCACCGCTCAATATTTCAACTAATATTCCCTTTGATATAGCGAAACGTCTCTGCTCTAGTGCTGATCAGTGGTTTCAAGGCAAAGCGTTAGAGTTATATATGGAAGCAAAAGCGTATGAGTATATGGCGGTTGCTACGGCGGTACTGTCAAATAACGACTTCATATTAGCTAAAAACGTGACACGTTATGCTAAGCAGGCTAGGGACATTATTGAAGCCGATCTTGAAAATGTACCCACACTTGCCGTAATGGCGAGTATAGCTGCGACCAATATTAGATCACTTACCCAAGCATTTCGAAATAGCTACGGATGTACTATTCAAGAGTATGTAACCGAACGTCGAATGGAGAAAGCAATCATGTTACTTGAACAAGGACATAGCGTATCTGAAACCGCTTATCGGATTGGCTATAGTCTGCCTTATTTTAGTGAAAGATTTAACACTCACTATGGCTTTAATGCCAGCACTGTGACTCGTCATTTGAACAATCAATAAACGCTAATCAATAACCGACAATCAATAAACACTAGCGCTTTGCCCAATTGCTGAAATAAAACACCTTATTGCTGAAGTTATCATGATGACTTATCAATTATAATTGTGAATGATAACTATTAAGATTAACAGTATTCAACAATTGCTTTGTCTATTTTCCAGCTCAACAAAGACAGTAGATAGAAGCGCTAAAGGAAATATATGTTCAAAACAGCACTTATATTAGTCAGTACCACTATAAGCCTAAACAGCCTTGCTCAGTCTTCTGACCTTGAAAGCCAAGAACAGAATATTGAAAAAATGGTCGTGAATGGTTTTAAGCTCAAACAAACTATCCTTGAAACTCCTAATTCGGTCACTGTATTGAGTCGTGAACTCATCAAAAAGGCTAATGTTGAAGATCTTAGGGATATAAGCAAAATTGCACCCAACGTCTCGGTCAATCAAATTGGTCAGGTGGGCCCAACATCGATTTCTATTCGAGGTATTCAATCAAACCCGTTCGTCGTTAACCGAGTGGCGGTTTATGTAGACGGTATTCCATTTCGTGATCCTGGCACGATACAACTTAATAATATCGAACAAATTGAAATTTTACGTGGCCCGCAAAGTACCCTGTACGGCGCTAATGCTAATGCCGGAATTATTATTATTAACTCACAAGCGCCTGATGGTGAAGAAGGTGGGCAGATAGGGTTAAAACTAAAGGCTTTTGAAGGACGCGCTACTCAAGAAGTAAGTGGCAATATTTACGGTAATCTGAATAACAATTTAAGCAGCATATTTAATTTTCGTTATGAACATGGTGATAGCTATGTGAAAAATATCGCTAGCTCTATTGATGAACAGGGAGAAATTAATGATTTAGCCCTAAGTACCAGACTTCGTTATCAATTCAACGATGATACACAACTGAATATGATCGGTATTTATAATGAAATTGATGCCCCAGGCCTTTATGAACAAGAGTTTGCCCCTTTGGATATCGACGCTTATAACGCACTGTATGCTGAGTCTTTTAATGCAGGGCTGACAGTAGGTGATTTTGAAATTGTCAACGATGCGCCCAAACAAACCAATGCAAAAGAGTGGGCGTTAGGGTTCGCGTTAGAAAAAGATTATGATGCCGGCGTTTTTCACGTGGTGAGCAGCTATCGTAATCGAGACGATGAATCTTATGGTACTGATTTAGACCTCACTGCTGCCGCTTTTAGTGCAGGAGGGACTCAGTTAAAAGATACTTTTTGGAACCTAGAAACGCGTTTTAACAGTGCAGAAGATGAAATTGTTCAATGGGTAATTGGTCTTAATTACCTCTATCAAGAACGAACACGTATATTATCGACATTAATAGGACCTGGTAACATCGATGACTTTTCTCCCGCTCCAGAACAACGCTTTGATGCAAAAGACACCGCAATTTTCGGACAGGTTATTTATCCTCTGACGGATCAACTTAACATGACGTTTGGTCTTCGCTACGAATCAGCATCACGTGAGATTGAGCAAGATGCAGGCGAACTGGATTTGGGCGCACTCGGTGTGTTTGGTTTTCCTGAAGTCGCACAAAGTGAGCAGGATAAAACTCTTATTCCTAAATTCTCTCTAAGTTATGTATTTGATAATGAGCTGAGTGTTTACACCACAATGACCAAAGGTTACCTACCTGGCAATTACAACCTAGTTGTAGCTGGTAATGGCGCTGACATTGCAAATGAATTTGGCAGTTATGACAAAGAGCAACTATGGTCTTACGAAATAGGCAGCAAAGGGTATCTATTCCAAAACAAATTATTCTTTTCTGTCGCGGCATTTTATATCGATGCTAACACTTGGCAGGAGAATCGTATTTTAACCGATGCTGAAGGTCGAGTTTTATCAACCAATCTGATTAGCTCAGATGCAGCAATAAAAAGCCAAGGTTTGGAGGCTGAACTGTCTGGATATCTGACTAAAAAGCTCTCCATTAATCTAGGGTTTGGTTACACCGATGCCCAGTACAAGGATTATCCATTTACTTCTACTCAAAACCTGAAAGGTAATAGTGTCTACTTAATACCGAAATTTGATGCCTATCTAGGCCTGATTTACCGATTCACAGACCATTGGTATGTGCAAGCAGACTGGCAAGCAATAGGAAAAACGCCACTTAATCCAGAAGGAACTGCGGTCAGAGATAAGCAATATATTGGTGGGCTGTCAGCAGGCTATGAAACAGATAAATGGTCAGTGTCAATAAATGTGGAAAATATAAGTAACCAACGATATGCAGCGGGACAGGCATACCAGAACTTTCTATTTGGAGATGATGGTAATTTCTATGCGCCTTTGGCTTCACCTAGAATGATCGGGTTGGCTGTAAAAATGACGTTTTAATCGCCTAAAGATAGACGATATTAAGCAACGGGTTGTATGTAAATATAGCCCGATTTTTTATCGCATATTTGTTATTAAATTTGATGTGTGTAGATCTTATTTTTGGGCGAAAAATTTGATGACATAAGATACATTTTATTACGTAAATAAACGCTTATTCCACTCTATTTTAAAAAGCAAACAAATAAAACTTAACGCAAATAGTAATTGTTATCATTTGCATTGGGTAAATTTTAATGTCATCATGAATTTTTATAAAGGGTAAAAATATGAAATTTTTATATTATGGATGTTTGCTAATAACACTCATTTCCTCTGACGTATATGCAAACTCTTGCAACATTGAAGTTCAAGTAGGTGACAATATGAATTTTGTTCCTGCAGCAATGACAGTGTCTGCATCAGCCTGCAAAACAGTGACGATTAATTTAACCCACACAGGCTCACTTCCTCGAAATGCGATGGGCCATAACTGGGTGCTTTCTGCCACCGAAGATGCGCAAGGGGCAGCACAAGAAGGATGGAGCGCTGGACTTGAAAATCAATATTTGAAACCTGCCGACATTAGAGTCATCGCCAATACAAAAATTATTGGAGGAGGCGAAAGTGACAGTGTTTCATTCAATCTTAGTGATCTGAAGGTAGGTGGTGACTACACTTTCTTTTGTTCTTTTGTAGGACATTTTGCAATGATGAAAGGTACATTCACGATAGCTGAGTAGACAGACGACACAGTAGAACTATAAATTCTACTGTGTCGACTATCATAATATGACTTCTACATACCCCCATACTTGAACTTAAATTGGAATGTACCTGGCACGGCAACGTGGCTTAAAAAAAATTTTGAATAACGCTTCGAGCATTACAGTAACCGTCTCTATTTTCCTGCGAAGGTGCTTTGAGGCAAAATAATTTACGTTATTATATTCATAGTTAATTTGTGCTGTTTTGTTACTGGAGAGATTGCATGCAAAAGGGTAAAAATATTAATCAAGACCCGCATTTTATGTCTTGGAAGTACCATACTTTAGCAGGTAATTCATATTTCGAAAAAAATCAAATTATGGATTCTATTGAGCATTATGAAATCGCGATTTGCGAAGCGATTATGCTTATCAATATGCTCAATTCAGGAAAAGCAGCGGTTGCTGCACTACTTGCTAGCTTTCATAACTTAGCTGAATTATATACCCAACAAAATGAACATGCCTTAAGTGAGAACGAGTTTACTAAAGCCTACAACATTATTAATGCCCTATTGCTCAACGAGCAATCTGAGGAGCAAAAAGAAGCATTAAGATGGGGTAAGAGCAAAGCCAATTTTGCCTTACTCCAATTTAGACATCTGCATGACGATAGTTTTTTACGAAAAAATCAATGTCAGCTTAGCAGTGTCACCACGAAGCAGCCAAACTAATCTCTGGGTAAAGACTCTAGCGTTTATTTAACTACAATAAGGAATGACCATGAAACCTATTATCCAATGTGTAATATTTACCCTGCTACTAGGCCCTAGTTTTTATTCGTTCTCTCACCCTGGCCATGAGCACAGCCATTGGATCAGCGATTTTTTACATACAGCCTATTATGTGTCGCTATTTGCATTGCTTAGCACCGGCGTATTTCTGCTAACAAAAGTAATGATTAAAAAACGCAATAACACCAATAAGGAACATATATGATTGCTGGCTTAATTCACGCATTCGACAATAAATTTGGAATAGCCTCGGCGGCAGCGCACTGCGATATTCCGTGCAAAATTTATGATCCTATTGTAGCGCAGGTAGCTTGCTTAAGTGTGCTGCGCTTTATAGACCTGATAACAGAATTAAGTGATAAACCGCAGCTTACGGCCGCCGAATATTCACAGCTAAGCCGCTTAACGCGAGAAAAAGAAATTCATGCTAATAACGTTAAAGAAGAGATCCGGGTGATTTGGGGAGACTATTTTAAGGCACCACAATTAGAGCAGTTTCCCAATACACATTCTTTAGTGCATGAAATTATGTTAACTGCATCAGCGTGTAAACAACATATTGTGCGTGACAAGGCAGAGCAGTTGCTAAGCTTAGTGAATGAATTTGCAGATAGTTTTTGGCGCAGTAAGAATTTGTCGACCTACACGGCAATATGTCCGTATCCACCCAGCGAAAAGGTAGTGTATCCAAGGCTTAGCCAACATTAGATAGTTACCAATGTTGCGATTTTATAATGTTACGATTTTTATAATGTTACGATTTTATAATGTTACGATTTTATAATGTTACGATTTTATAAAGTAGTGGGTGCCAGTATGACACCCACTTTTTATCAAGGTGACTATGTATTGTGCTTAACCTGGCCACTTTTTAGATTCACAGAAAGTCAGGTGGTCGTCGTCAATCACCCTAAGTACCAGACCATTATTAAACGCATCAAATATATCAAACAGATTAGTGATAATCGAAGTTATTGGTTAGTCGGCGACAACCCTCAAAGCACGAGCAGTCAGGAATTGGGTTTTGTAACCCAAAAAAATATTGCTGGACTAGTGCTCCTGAAAATTGCAAACAAACGTTAAGTAGTATCTTGTTAACCCTTGTAAATAGCATTTTATGGTGCCTAAAAAACGTAGTTTGACAGCTTAATAAACGCTATAAGCATTGCTTCTATTTGGTGCTTACCCTTGTGTGAATCGTATTTTTCACTGTCAACAATGGTGTGTGCTTTGCAAAGAATTGCATGAAAATTATTAGTTAACTTGAAACGTTAGTTTCGTGCTGCCACGCACCAGTAAATTCATGGCGATAAGATAAGGAGCATATTAGAGTCCTCCCTTGGTGAGGGTTAATGGTTTAAGAAGAATGAGTAACTCGTCGCGTGAAATATCCGTCATTTGTTGTGCAACGTCGACAATGGGACGACTTTCTTTATAAGCTCTTTTAGCAATGTTAGCCGCTTTCGCGTAGCCGATGATTGGGTTAAGCGCGGTCACTAAAATGGGGTTTTTATCGAGTGCTTTATCCAAATTAGCTTGATTGATACTAAAGCCTTGTATCGCTTTTTCTGCCAGCATAATCAAACTGTTGCTCATTAAGTCAATGCTCGACAACAAGTTATGCGCAATCATAGGAAGCATAACATTGAGTTCAAAGTTACCTGACTGCCTGCCAATACTGATGGCTACATCATTGCCGATTACCTGTGCCGCCGCCATAGCAACCGACTCCGGCACAACAGGATTGACCTTACCTGGCATAATAGAAGAACCGGGTTGCAATGCCGGCGGCGCTATTTCGCCTAAGCCGGCAAGTGGGCCAGAATTCATCCACCTTAGATCATTTGATATTTTCATGAGCGCTACGGCAATTGTCTTTAAAGCGCCAGACACATTCACCGCAATGTCTTGGGAACCTATGGCGGCAAAATAGTTTGGGTTTGGCCGAAACGCTAGGCCGGTCTTTTCGCTTAAATCATCGCACACTATTTGCGCAAACTTTGGATGTGTATTAATGCCTGTGCCAACCGCTGTGCCACCTATCGCGAGTTGCGTTAAGCTAGGTTGTAAATGTTGCAATACAAGTATTTTCTGAGACAACTGGGCCGCCCAACCGCCTAACATTTGATCCATCCTAATGGGCATGGCATCCATTAAGTGAGTTCTGCCTGTTTTGCAGATGCCGTACAGTGATTTCGCTTTGTGTTTAATTATCTCTACTGTGCTGACGAGCGCAGGCAGTAACTGTTGATCTATAGCAATGGCGGCACTAACGTGGATGCAGCTAGGAATGACATCATTGCTGCTTTGGTCAAAATTTACGTGGTCGTTAGGACTCACCTCGCACGACAAACCAGCCATTTGGTTAGCAAGTTTACACAGTACTTCATTGGCGTTCATATTGGTGCTGGTACCCGAGCCAGTTTGAAAAACGTCGACCGGAAAATGCGACATTAAATCCGGTGTCGCCAACAATTTGTTGGCCGCAATGCTTATCGCTTCACCCACATCTTGAGGAATAAGTGCCAGTTTAACATTGGTGCAGGCCGCGCTTTGCTTAATGCTCAATAGGGCACGAATAAAGTTTTCAGGCAGAGTAAGATCACTCACCGTAAAATTATTGATAGCGCGTTGAGTTTGTGCGCCGTAAAGCGCATCAATAGGTATCTCAAGCGATCCCATGCTGTCTTTTTCAATGCGGCTTTGGTTAGCTTTGATTTTATCGCTAGTCGCAGACTTAATACTGCTATCCATGCTATTGAATCTAATGTTTATAGCGTTAATTCCACTAAATATTTTGACATAGCAATATAAATTTGTGTTGTAGAAGAAGGTACTGCTGCTCAAGCTGAGGGCTGTCGCCGCTTTTTTTCATCAACTGCAGGGGTAGATTAATTTTGTCTAGACAAAGCTCGCGCCAATGCACTGCAACCGACTCATCGACAATAGTGTCGTAAAGAAGTTGAAACGCCCTTTTAGCAACAACAAATTTAGCAGCTGAGGTTTTTTTGGCTGCCGCTAAGTCTGCAATTTGCAAAAGATAAATATTAACCAGCGGCGGGTTATTGTGCTCCATACCCCGACGAATTCGGGTTTCAATAACATCTATTGGGCGGCCAGCTCTTATTAGGTTCGGGCTATTCTGTGGATATCTCTGCATGCTGGTTTCCTCATAACGGTCGCTTGCTTATTTTAAGTTCTACTGGTGAAAGTTTCGGTTTTTCGCTACTAAGCTCGACGCCTGTCCTCGCTTGTTGGGTCAACATAACCATCGCGTGGCGCAGGTCGTGATCTTTGGTAATGGGCTGCTTAAAACAAGTAAAGCAGCTTGATGAATGTGGTGACTTTTATTATTCATGTTATTTCCTTTAAACCTTACATCTAGTGGAACAATTAGTAGCGTGAGGGCATGTCTAAGAAGACTGTATCACCCGTAAACTCAATTAACAATCATTCGTATTCGTATTAGTATTTATTTTTTGCGCTGATGATTCCTGATATCTCAATTTATGAATTAAAAGGTTTTGGGGCAAGTTGCTTGATTAATATGACTTTCAAACAGACTCTCTTTGTTAAAATGAAACCTCCAAAAAATGTGGGTTCAGAGCAGTTGATTTCCTCAGTTAGCAAAGCTGATGTTTTACTTCCTAGTCCTCCTTGCCTCTTTGGTGAAATAGCTTTTTGGTTTCGATGCATTCAAATATAACGTTATGCTTATTATAAACTCTCTAAATCCTTCTTTTCCAAAGTTGACACTTCCCATTCATCGTTCAATGATCGAGGAACTTGGATCTGATTTAACATGGAACACTGAGAGTGAAATATTAAAAGCAACATTAAAAGCAATATAAAAAGCTCTATAAGTCTACTAAGCAAATTACTTTCACGAGGTTTAATTAGTTAGGAAGAATATAATAATCAGTGGTTTATTATTAAGAATAGCTGTAACGGTGTTATTAATAATGAGAAATTGTTGGAATAAGTTTTAGTATCTAAAAGCTATTTTATTCCACTTATAATATGATCAATAACAATTTAACCCGCAGCAATCATCGTCATATGATTATCAAACTTCAGCGCTAATGAGCTAATACTCGTAGGTCCGGTTATGGGGTTTGCGTGGTTTAGCTTTTTGAGTAAACCTTTGCCGCTAGACGCTAACAAGTTGCCATTTGAATAGGCTACACCTGATACATCGCTAAAGATTTGTTGGCCAACAAATTCCTGAGTTGCGGTACCCCAAAAACTAAGGTGAGAGCCTCTTGGGCAACTAACACAAAGTAAGCCATCTTTAACTAAAAGACTGGCGGTGTATTGTTGCATCTTAAACCACTGTGTCTGTGAGGCACTGAAGGCTTGTAAACTATCTTCACCATGATGGGCAAAAACTAAGGGCTGAATAGATGACCTGCTTCCTTGATACTGTGCACCGGTATAAACGACACCCTTTGGGCTAACCGTTAGGTGTCTGATACTTAACTGATTATCCGGTGGTACATAACTAGACAATATTTTACCTGTTGATATATCAAAGTAGGCCAAATTAGGTTGCATGGTTTTAATATTCAGTTTTTTTCGTGGCTGGCTAGGGTGAGTTTCAATGCCACCGTTGGCTATCACTAATGTATTGCCATCAGGCATCAACATTAACTCGTGTGGGCCAATGCCACCGGAATCGAATCGGTCTAAGACTTGGTAGGTTTGTGCATCTCGCACCACAATCAGGCCACGCTTTTTGTCATACAAATTTTCGGTAGTGTAGAGATATTTATTATCTTTTGAGAATGCACCATGTCCATAAAAATGGCTATCAGCTTGGCTTTGAATGTGGCTAACTATTTCGCTGTTGATAAAGTCGACTTCTATGGCAAAGCGATCAGGTCGACGAGCAAATACCAATGCGTGTCCGGGTTTGTGTGGCAATGCTAATGAGTCATGGCCACGTGCGGGGAGATTGACTGTACTAACAATCTGTCCTTGACTGTTGATCGCCGCAACCATATTTTGACCTTGTTGATCGTTACATGTGCTGACTAACCATTGTTCAGACTTTTGAGCAGTGCAGGCGGGCAAAAGCCAAGCGGCTAATGCCGCTTGGCTTGCACCTAACATAAATTGTCTGCGGTTAATTGTCATCGAAGATTATTGTCATTGAAGATTATTATCATTAAAACGCATATTTGGCACCTAGAATAAACTGTCTAGGTTTTCCGGGTCTTGCGCCAAAAGGCCTGCGAGATACGATATTTGCTTCATTGGTCAGGTTATCTAACTTGACGTATATTTTTAAAGCCGCATTTATTTGGTACCAAGCGGCTAGGTCAATTTGACTGATATCTGAGGTCACCACTCCTGCTAGCTCAACACCTGTGCCAGCTGCTTCTGACATTTCGGTGATATATTTGTAGGCCAAGACTAGTTGCCATTTTTCACCCGTTAGACTCACGTGTAAATTAAATTGATTTTCTGGCAAATAGGCTAACTCATCACCCACGCTAACATTGCCCCATTGTGAGAACGTTGAGTCAAAAGAGCTCTGGAATTCTGATTGAGTGTGGGTGTAAGCAATTTTAATGGGCAACGACAGACCATTGGCAAACTCGAACTGTCCACTGGCACTCAACTCTGCGCCGTATATATCGACTTCGCCACCGTTAAATTCCACGTCAAGCTCTGTTTTGCATCCACTAGAGAAGGTGCAACTGCCTTTTAAATTGCTGTAATCGTTGAAAAAACCTATGACTTCGATTTGCCAATCCGCCACACTTGCCCTTAGCCCTAGCTCGTAATTCCAACTTTCTTCTGGCTCGATGTCGCTTGCTTCACCGGGGCTATTGGGCACAAAACCTTTGTTGATGCCAGCCAATAAACCTAGTTCTGGGCTGATTTGATAAAACACCCCAGCACCTGGCAACACCACGGTATCGCTATTGTTTTGCAGCGTTTGTGCTAAATAATTGTTGGACTCGCCCTCTATATTTTCAACACGCAATCCAAATGAGGTGTGTAAATCGCCAAATTGTATTTTGGAATTCACAAAGGCGGCAATAGCGGTGGTGGTGTCTTTGTTGCTGGTGGTGATTTCATCTGTATGTCCAGTATACTGCAATTGACCACTAACCATGTCGAAGTAACGCGCTCTGTGAAGTCGTTCGACTTGGTCTTGGTGAATACGCAACCCAGCATCGACCGTCATATCGGCTTCACCTAGTTTACTGTCCCATGACAGTTTGGATTGCATGCCTTGGGAATAAAAAGTTCGGTCGTTGAGGGTAAATATTAGGGTTTCATCAGAAGTTAACGAATCAGTATCACCTTTTAATATTCTCAAAAAACGTTCACTTAGGCCTGTTTCTGGTGCCGCTAAGACACGGTCGATACTGCGGCTTGAAACAAAACTGTTTAATCTATCCCAATCGCGGTTAAAGTCTCGTCGATACATTTGGGTAAGCAACGTTATATCTGGATTTATCTCGATATAGTGAGAAGCCTGCATTTGTAAATGCTCCCAATCAAACTTGTCGTTTTGACTGGCGGCATAACGCTGGTAGGGAGCATCGGTAAAGTCGGCATCGGTTAGTCCTAAATAGGTTTCGTGAGATACTTCTTCGGAATAACCTACTTTGAATTGGACTTGCTGGTTGTAGGGATCGTCAGAAAATTCATAATGGGCTTTGGCTAAAATCCCATTTTTTACAAAACCGGTATTATTATCGTTGACCAAAGACTTAAAACCATCAGCTCTTAGGTGCACACCTTCAAGCATTAAGCCTAAATTACCGATGTTTTTTGAATAATGCCCATGGGCTTTGCCGTAACTTTGTTGGCCTAATGCCAAGTCTAATTCACCGCTGTCTTTTGCATTCACTGAGCGGGACAACATATTGATTGCGCCGCCTACAGTATTGGGACCATAAGTAATGGCTGACGGCCCTTTGAATACTTCAACCTGAGTCATGCGAGATATATTAGGAAAATAATAGGCCGCGGGGGCAGAGTAGGGCGCTGGCGCAATTAATACACCATCCTCCATCAAGGCTATTTTGCTACTTCGTTCGCTGGTAGCTCCCCGTAATCCGATATTCGGGCGTAATCCGTAGCCGTCTTCTTCGCGGATATATACCCCAGGCACACTTTGTAAAACACGATGGATGTCGTCGAATTCAAACTGCTCTAAGGCTGCTTTGTTTAATACAAACCCTGATCCTGTCGCCGTTTCTAATGCCTGCTTGTTGCCAAAAATCTGAATCACATCTTCGATGTTATTTTGCCCATTTTTGTCTACATCATTTTGGGCTGATGCCGAATTTGCTATTGGCAGCATTAGGGCGCTAACGATGCCTAGCATGACTCTAGATAGCTGAATATATTGGGTTTTGGTGGTTGTTATTTGCATGGTAAAAATTAGTCGCCGTCAGAAGAGTTAAAACCAAGGTTAAGATCTAAAGCTTGTGTGAAAGTTACGTCTATAAGATCTATCAGCACGCGCATTTCTGCGACTAAGTCTGTCAATGCCTCGCGACCTGCTGCATCAGCTAACATCGTTTCGTAAGAATCAAAGTTTTCATTGATTTGCTCAATTTGGGCGACGATAGTAGTTAATGATGAAGTGATCTCTTGGTTGATGCTTTGTTGTTCTAGGAAGTCAACTAAGATTGCATCGAATCCCAAACCGTTATCGTTAGTATAGATACTTAAAAAACTGTTAATATTGATGCTGATACTGGCTAATGACTTATCGCTTAAATAGTGTTCTGCATCGCGAGCCTTGCCCGGTGAACTAGCACCTAACACTTCATTTAATTTAGTATCTTCGACAATTTCAATATGTTGCAGCCAATTAGTGGTTAACTCCTCTAGCGTATTTTTGACTGAAGTGAAATCGCCTGTACCAGCCACAAACTCTGCCCGGTAGTTGCCTCCTGTTGCTTGCCATTCAGCAGTAATGTCCGTGCTCATGTTCAATAAGTTTTCTGCAATGGCGCTGCTTACCTCGCAGCGTTTTTGTCGATCGGTTGCCGTTAGCAGAGAATCACTCTCGACTTCAGAAAATAACAAATATTCAAGAGCTGGTATGCCTTGCGCTCCCAAATTTTCGCCTGACACGTACTCGGCAGTTATTACAAATTGTTCAGCAATCAGAGCATCAACACCACGACTAACGGCATCATTTTCATCAGGCCAAAGTTGGATACGAAGTAAGCGATCGTCCTCCACTACGGCTCCTACTTTTAACCATTGAATTTGTTGCCAAGCCCCATTAAAACGTTGCCAATCCTGTTGTAGCGTTATTAAGTCAGCGCTATTGGGCGAGTTAGTGGTCGAGGTGCTTGCCGAGGTGCTTGCCGAGGTGCTTGCCGATAAGAGTGCACAAAATACATCTGCTGAATCTTTCAGTGTTTGTGCTTCGGTCTGCATGGCTGCATAACTTGGAATAATGTGTTTATCTGTTAAATCCACTAAATATAAGGCGAATTGATCTTCTAAGGTAGAAGTTGGGATAAGGTTAACCACCACTGGTGGGATCACAGGTGAGGCGCCACGACTACCGCCAACACTACCGCCACCACCACCACATGCGGTTAATGCCAAGCTTATGGATGTGGCTAAAGCCAGTTTTGTCAAAGAATCTACAAGTTTGTGCATATCTGCTCCTAAATGGCATCTAAAAACGCTAACAATGCGTTTCGTTGTTGTTTATTTAATTGAATGAAGTTTTGTTGGCTAATGTGCGCTTCACCGCCATGCCATAAAATAGCTGCGGCGACAGTTTTGGCTCTACCATCGTGTAAATACAGGTTTTCACTGCGGATGTTTTTTCTAGCACCAATGCCCCATAAAGGTGGGGTACGCCATTCGGTGCCATTGGCAGCATACTCGTTAACGCCATCTGCTAAACCTGCGCCCATATCGTGTAAAGCCAAATCTGTGTAAGGCCAGATGGTTTGATTGGCAAGGCTCTTGTGTGGATATTCTGCATCTGTTGTGTAACTGGCTGTGTGGCAGGACTCGCAGCCTATTTTGTAAAATAATTCTCGGCCTTGTTGGGCTGTCGCAGAGTCTAAATTTCTAGCAGGGGGCACAGCAATTAGCTGATTAAATTGAGTGACTAAGTCCAACAACTTATCAGGAATTTCTACCGACTGATGGCCGCCAATAACTGATGCCGCCTGGCAGTTAGGTTGCCCAGTACTGCACGATTCAGTACCAAAGGAAGTATTAGTGATACCTATATCATCCCTAAACGCTGCTGCTACTTGCTGATGCAAACTGGGGTGTTTAGCTTTGTGGCCAAAACGGCCGATGCCTAAGCGGCTTGTACCTGCAGAGTTTTCGACTGAATGATGAAAAGTAGCAGTGTTGTGGCTTGAAGGTGCAATAGGTACACGGTTGTATTTGGCCGATATACCATCTTGGTTGGCATCATAAATATCTTCTTGGGCAAGTAAGTCTTGTTCACTAATCGCATCTAACAATCCCACACCATAAATCACTGGAGAAAAGCGCGGCGAAAGAACAGTACGTTTATCTAAACCTCCATAAGCTAAGTCGGTGAGTTGATAAGTGGGCTGACGCAAGATGTAAGTTGTACCATCCGCATACTCGCCATACACTGCTTGATAACCTAATTGCAATTTGGCTTCACCCAATAAGTCAGGTTGAATGCTGTTATGGGTTATAGCGATGGCGCGAGGTTGCAATTGATCGCCATAAATAGGATCGCTAAAAAGTCCATCCTCACCAGAGCCAAAGCGAATTACCAAGGCAGTTGGTTTAGAGTTACCCTCCTCTGGTGCAGGCCCTTTGCCACCTAAAGAGTGGCAGCTAATACAAGAGCGGGTATTGAATAATGGCCCTAGACCATCCCTGTCTTTAGTCGAACTAGGGGCGATGACCCAAGGATCACGAAAAAGCGAAAAACCAGTCCAAAACAGTAATTCCTGTTTTCGGTCTACATTTCTGCCTACTTGTACAAAACTTCTATCAGACAAACCTTTTCCGGTCATGCCACCTGCTGGCAGGTGTTCTGCCTGCTCAAAATCGGGCACGGATACTTTGCTACAGCTTGTAAAGCAGGTCATCAAAATGATGAGCCAATATCGATTGTTTATCATTTATTGATAGTCATTAAAGTGACTCAATAAAAGCCAGTACTTGCGAACGCTGGGCACTGCTAAGTTGTTTAAAGGCGGTTAAACTATTTTGTGCTTCGCCACCATGCCACAACACCGCTTCTTCAATAGTCCGTGCGCGGCCATCGTGGAGGAAAGTCGCGGCAGCGTTCACAGTTTGTACTAAGCCTATTCCCCATAAAGGTGGTGTTTTCCACTCCGAGCCCGATGCCATACCTTGCGTTAAGCCATCGGCTAAACCGTCGCAGCGTTGCACATACATACATTCTTCGCCTGTTGTACAACTTGTCTCATCAGCTGTTTCACGTGTCACAGCGCAACTGCCACCCATATCGTGGAGTAACAAATCGGTGTAAGGGAAAATAGTTTGGTTGGATAACATTTCGATAGGTGCCGCATTTTCTTGCAGCCCACTAAATGATATTTCTCCTAGTACACTACCTGCTGCTTTACCAGTGACATGTCTTGGGGTATGACAGCCAATACAGTCAACTTCAAAAAACTGTTGACGGCCTGCTGCTATGTGGGTATCCCATTGTGCGTTGTTGCTATCGAATCCGCGCCTAGCGGGCACACCTAATACACGGTTATAAAATTCGACTTGAGCCATTTCTAAATCGCTGATGTCGTATTGCTCTCCCACTTTTTTTTCTCGCTCGGCAACAGCTAAACATGCGGTTTGTGCTTCGGTACAAGATTCATCTGGGAATAGGCTGCTGGTAATACCAATATCACCTTGATAAGCAGCGGCACCTTGCTGAAGAACACTTGAAGTCTGACCTTTATAAGTAAAACGGCCAAGGCGGGTTTCATTTCCAGACAGGTCGGTGACCATCGAAGCTCGGCCTGAAATGCCATCGCTGTTGGTGTCGTTGTCATCAGCCAGTGCGAGTATGTATTGTTCAGGAATAGCCTCTAGTAAACCCACACCAAAGACCTGGGGTGCGACTCTTGGAGAAAAATGTATATCGGTGGTGAAATTGCCAAAACTTAAATCTTTGGTCTTGTAGACGGGATTACGTAGGCTATAAGTTGTGCCGTCTGGATAATTACCCGTTATCTCTTCAAATTCGATATAAGTGTATGCCTCGCCCACTAACACATCACCATTAATTGAACCATTATAGCTGGGCCATCCTGAAGTAAAATCTGATGTACTAAAACTTTGTTCAGCAAACGTTTGTAGTTGATTACCATAGATAGGATCTGGTGCACCTAAACTATCGCCAATTTTGATTAACATGCTAGTAAAAGGCTGATCAATGCTGTTTGGCAACACTCCACGCCCGTCGTTTAAGTGGCAACCTTGACAGTTGCTGGTGTTAAGCAAAGGACCCGCGTCTTCGTGTGGGGTTCTAAAAATGTGATCACCTGAGGTAAAATTTCCGTCTAAAGTAAAATCATCAGCAATGGGATCGGGTCGGGTGCTAAACGCACCTTCATCACTTATAAATAAGGTAGCATCGCCACCCGACAAGTATTCAGCATCATCGATAGTGTCGGCATGTAGGGGTGTTAAACCACTATGGTCGAGTACTGGCTCAGGATTTGGTGTGGGGGCTACAACAACTGGTAGTGAGACTTTTTTGTCTGAACTACCGCCGCCGCAGGCTGTTAAAAATACTAAAACCACCGCAACTTTGAAGGGTTGAAGTGGTTTGTTAGTGGTACTTTTCATGATGCTTTCCAAATATTTCACTTTTTTTGAAATGACAAAGGGGCGCATCCGCCCCAATTAAAAAAAGTCCCTTTTATGCCAAATTAGCTGCCAATAGGCTCTTCAGTGTCTTGACGTAAATCGTTAGTGGTTACACCTAAAGCCACAATGGCTTGTTCGATGTAATTAGTCTGATTAACCAATGTGTCGATGACTGCAACTACATTAGGTTGATTAATACCTTGTTGAATTAACACATCAAACGGCGTACCTGTTTTGGCTTTAGTATCGATAACTGCAGCGGCTGCCATGGTCGCTTCTAGTGAAGCACGCAAGTTATTGGCAAGTTCATGTTCACCCTCAACCACCATTAAATCATAGATAGATGCGCCTTCAATTTGCTCACCGTCGATGCGTGTATAACTGGCGTTGAAAGAGTTCTGAACACCTTTAGCATTTAAGAAGATATCTCTGTGGGTGTTATCACTAAAACAAGAGTGTTCATCTTCTTGTGAATCCGTTTTTAAAGAAATATTGATACGTTCACCGGCTAGCTCGCCATAACTTAAGCGGCCCATTCCTTCTAATATTTTTGCTAATGATTGATCACCACCTGCAATAAATGCATTGTAATGAACACCGGCACTGGGTTCCCATGCTGAAGCAATAATGGCTAGATCGGCAATTAATATGTCGGTTACGGCTAACAAATAATCGCCACGCCTGGCACAGATATCATCTGTTACCGCAACGTCACCAGAGGTACATTCACCTAAAGCGATAGAAAAATCAGTTACTGGTCGCTGACCGCCACTTGAATCTCTATCTCCCGAACCAGACGAATCTTCGTTTAAGTCCTGTCCCCAAAGTAAAAACTCAATTGCGTGATAACCTATCGTCACGTTCCTTTCATCTTCACCAAATTCAGACACACTTTGAATGGTTTGGGCATCTATAATTGGATAGTCAGCAGTATTAGCAATAACGTTACCGCTTAATGCATTAGCTGCGCTTTCTGGGCCAGAGTCACCGTCAACTACAACCGCGACATAGTCGATAATTGCTTCACCTAAGGGCCATGCATTGATTCGGCCTTCAGGACCATCGCCATCCTCACCCATTGAGCCATCGGCTAATACTGCATCAATTGGACCGGCTCTAAAGCGATAAACTTCGGTTTGACCATAAGGTTCGCGAGATGCTAACCAAGATTTTTTAGCACTGCTGAAGTTAGCTTCTGTAGGTTGTGCAATAAAAGTGGCGAGTGTATCGCGCATAGTTTGGACTGAGATTAATGAATCGGCATAAGCGGCATAGGCGATGTTTGCATTTGATGTGATCACATCGGTTCGAGTAACAAAGTTGCTTACACCGTTAATACCATTTGTTCCTGATACGCCGTCAGTGCCATCAACACCCTGAGTACCGTCATCCCCATCGTCTACGCAAGCAGAAAGAGACAATGCTAGAAGCAAAGCTAGGGAGATTGAAGATTTGTTCATGTTTAATCCATTTAATGATAATGATAATGATTCTCATTATTGATCGTATTAACAATAAGTCAAGCTTTTAAGTTGATTTTAATGGATCTGTAACCTCGAACTAGTTTTCACTGATGATGCTGCAGCAGTTAATATGATGTCGCTGTTAGCCTCAGTGATAGCCCTAGAACAATGCTCAAAAAAGGCCACTTTTGTGGCATAGCCTAAAGCACAGTCAATAGCACATTTCATTTTACTTCTTAGATGTTGCAGTAACGCGCTGGCTGCCTCAATTTGGTTAGTTGAGGCGTAGGCATGTGCCAACATAATGGCTAACGAAGTTAAACTAATGGTGAGCTGTGGCGACTCTAGACGTTTATCAAAAATGATTTCCGCTGTTTCAAACGCGGTACCTAAAAAGGGTATTGCTTTGTTGGGTTGATTTTTTTGTAGCAAATGTTCAGCTAGCTTGGTCATCTGCTGAACGCTAGCAAACGCTTCTTTGGGGTGTGAATCGACCCAAAATCTATGATTAGGACAAATATATTTATATTCTGTCATGACAAACTCCTATTAAACATTGTTAATTTAAGGTCGTTTTTTGACACTAAGCTGACGAGATTGTTTAGTGCAAGTGGGCTGATATTTACTGTGATTATCTTCAAAGTAATAAGTGTGTAAGGTTTGAATTTCTTGGACTTTTTGCTGGTATTGTTGAGGGTCCAACATTTCGTATAGTAGCGGCAAGAATCGTTTTATATAGCGATAACATTGTTGACGCCAAACGCTTGAAAGGCAGTGATCGCACATGGCATCAATTAAAGTATTGATAACGCGCATGTGCCCATGCTGCACAGCCGCTATGCAGGAGTGGCTTTTGGCTCGTGCTAATCCCATATGCACGTAGCAATTTATGATGTCTCCGTCACGGGTATTGCAATCGCCATCACCATAACGAACAGATATTTCAACAGCGGAGAAAGTAAAGCAGTAATCTAAAGACATAAAGCACTCTAATGTAAATGATAACGATTATCATTTACATTAGAGTGCTTTTAATATTATGTCAATGCAGAAATGAAAAATTGACCTAAAGCTCGTCAAAATCAGTTGAGCAGCGAAGCTCTTATGTCAAGAGCGGTCCGAAGACAGTAACAATTAGGAGAGTCAGAAAACCCCAGAAAAGTTAGTTATAAAGGTTTGATTGA
Source organism: uncultured Paraglaciecola sp. (assembly GCF_913058035.1). GTDB lineage: Bacteria > Pseudomonadota > Gammaproteobacteria > Enterobacterales > Alteromonadaceae > Paraglaciecola. The sequence goes on from NZ_CAJXPA010000042.1 coordinate 19,673, forward strand.
ACGCTTAGCCGAAAAGCGACTGAGATGTTTAATCCCTTGGCTTAGAATATTGGGGTCTACCTGACTAAATGCTTCATCGCCTGTTTCCAGGTCAAATACACGTACATTGCCATTATTCATTATCTCAATTCGTTGATTGTTGGTTAGTAATAACACTTTACTCCCTTGAGTGCTGACAATGTAATTGAGGTTACTTTTCTGAGTGAGGGTATTACCTGTGCTATATGTCGCGGGGTTTGCTTTACAGCCCAACAAATTTAAGGCGGTGGGTGCTACATCTTCTAGGCTGGCCATCGATTTTTTAATATTAATGTTAGTCAGTAATGAATTTTTTAACTCACTCTGATTAGCGAGGTCAGTAACAATTATTTGATATTGCGCTAATACATTTGGTGTTAGAAGCTCATCTAATTGCTTTACTTCAACAAAACCGATGGATAGGTTGCTAGAAGTATTAAATATATTTTGCTTAAATTGCTGCCATTCTTGCTGATAAGTGGTCAGCCGATTATTACTGATATCGTTAAGATACAATGACACACTCAGTCCCATTGAGCTGGGCAATTGAAGTAATAATGGTGAATAATTTTGTAAAGCACCATGGTACAGCTCAGGTAATCCGTATAAAACTGTCGTGATACCGTTCTTCAAAGAGGACTGTAGCAAGTAATGTTGTTCAAACTCAGATAAACCTACCGTTGAAATCGGCATTTCCCCATCTACAACTGATAACAATAATACTTTCTTAGTATTGTCTACTGAGCAATAAACTGGTTCAGCCGGGTAAACAATACCTTTCATTGTTTTATTAAACTGCAGAGCCTTGCGCTGCTGATAGTCTTCTATGTCGAGTAAACTATATCTGGCCATCAATGTTTTAGCTGTGGCTGGATATGATAGAGGAAACATATTATCTTGCTGCACGATTGGCTGGTACAGGTTAGCATCGGCCCAAACATGCATGGCATGGCTGGCAACAAAGCAGCTGACAAAAAAACTGCTAATAGGTAAACCCAATTTGCGTTTTTGTAATCTACTAATACGTTGCCATAATGCATTCGCAACAATTAATTGAAATGATAACCAGACCACAAATAGCAGAAGCAAAAATCCCCATTGTTGCCAACCAAATTGAGCAAAGGCCGTTTGTGTTTCGTTACGGATAAGTTCTGCTGAGTTAACACTAAGGTGCACGCCATATTTGTTATAAAGTAATGCATCAAAAGCTAACAATGCCAAACCTAAAGCTGCCAATACTGAACTTAAGGCCTTCACAGCTTTTGCATTGGGTACTAAGTAGCAAAGTGGTAAAATAAGGATGACAAAACCAAAAAATGTCAAAAATCCAATGTGACTGACCCAATTAGTAAATAAGTAAAATGTCCCTAAAGATGATCCAGGGGCGGGAGAATTAAGGATGTAAATGGCGGCAATAGTCACTGCAATAATAATATTAAGCAGTGCAAACCAATGACCCCAATTAACTAATTGGGTGACTAATTTTCGGCGCGGAGTTTCTGAAAGAATCATTTATCCTGTGAACCTTTTTTATTTTCCATTGATACTTTTTAAGAGTACTTGTGTAAACTGCTCAGCCATTTGTTTGCGAAGGTTCTCTGGGACTTGCTGGTGGAAAATATTAGTAACGACATTACCTAACACCATAAGTGAAAGGTCTCGGTTAGCTTGATTTTTTTCTAAAGCAATAATGATGTCATGCATGATGGCTTCAAATTGGCTGTCAGAGTATTTGGATTGTTGTGGCATGTTGCTTAGCTCGGAAATTTCTAACTTCTAATATTTAATGATAGTAACAATGGTCTACATAAAATGCGAATAAACCAACAAGTTACCGACTAAATTTAATTTATTTTTGTTAAGGAAAAAATGTGAGTGCGTTAATCCATCATTTTGTTGTACACCAGTTAGCCGTTAATCAACAACAGGAACTCGTTTTAGTGCCTCGAGCCAGTTGCTTTAATGTGAGTCCAGAAATTGAAAATTTAGCTCAACAAATAAATCACGCTTTTAATACTAAACCCAGTAAAGGGGTAGGCGCGTTTGTGACTGAAAACGCCGAGATAGTCAGTGTGAGCCGTGATACGTTAATTCAAGAAGAGCCCTCAGCTGATAAAGAGCCCTCAGCTAATAAAGAGCCCTCAGCTGAAACACAAACACCCCACATATCGACATTTAAAACGCTGCTTGAAGATATGCAGTCCGAAAAGCAAGACTTCGTCGAGTTTAGTATCCAAGCTAGTGAGATGCTGAAAAAATCTTTGATTGATACCGGCACTCTCGAAACAGGGTTTGTGTTGTTTAGTCATTACCAGTTTTTAGCAACTGACTATTTGATGATAGCCATCATCAACACTAAAGAACATGTCGAAATAAACCGAGATTTAGAGCTAACTAGTAGTGATCATCTAGACTTAGCTAAAATGCAATTAGCGGTTAGGATTGATCTGACGCAACTAGCAGTGAGCGCAGAGCAACATCGCTATATTAGTTTTATCAAAGGTCGCATGGGGCGCAAAGTGTCAGATTTTTTTATGCACTTTATTGGTTGTGAAGAGTTAGTCGATGTTAAGCAACAAAATAAACAGTTATTAACTACTGTGGATGCTTTTTTGTCAGCTGAACAGCTAGACCCACAAGAGAAAAATCAAGCCCGAGAAACAGTTTCCGATTATTATAAAGAAAAACTAGAGCTAGGCGAGGATATTCAAATACAAGAATTGGCTGCAAAGCTACCCAGCGATCATGTTAGTTTTGAAGAATTTAACCAAGGCGCAGAGTTACCATTGGAAGAACAGTTTCAAGCTGACCGAAGCGTCCTAAAAACATTGGCAAAGTTTAGTGGACAGGGTGGAGGTATTTCACTCAGTTTTGAGCGCAAATTACTGGGTGAGCGGGTGAGTTATGATGCGGGCTCTGATACTTTGATGATTAGAGGTATTCCACCTAACTTGAAAGATCAACTTTTGAAGTCACAAAGCTGACATCTTGCAAGTAATCTTTATACTAACCTTATATAAACTCTTCACAAAACAGGACATATACATTTTTTATGCAATTATTCGTTAATGATTTGACCGTAATGGATTTTTCTTACCTTTGCCCAGAGCGAGGCATGGTCGGTGAAAGTTGGATAGTAGACGTGATCCTAAGCGGTGATTTAAATGAAGAAAGCATGGTGTTGGACTTTGGTAAAGTTAAAAAACAACTGAAACAGCTTATAGACGAATATATCGATCATAAACTGCTAGTCCCAGTGGAACACAAATATAGCCATGTTGAACATGATAAGAAATCTGACAGAGTAAAAGTTGATTTTATTCGGCCTGATAATAAGTCTATTCATTTAAATTGCCCAGCCGAAGCTTATGCATTTGTGTATTCACAAAATGTCACTATGCCTTCAGTGAGTGATTATCTTAAAAATGTAATTGCCACTCACCTACCAGAAAATGTGGTGGGTATTGAACTTAATTTGCGCACAGAGATCATCAATACACCTTTTTATCACTACACCCACGGGCTTAAAAAGCATGATGGTAATTGCCAACGTATCGCCCATGGTCACCGCTCTAAAGTGGTTGTATTTGAAAATCAGCAAGAAAGCATCAAATGGCAAGAATATTGGGCTAATCGTTGGTGTGATATTTATATTGGATCAAGTGAAGATATTGTAGACGCCAGTAAAACAGTTTTTTCCATGCTTAATGGGGACGCTAAACAGCACAATATATTTGCCTATGAATCTTCACAGGGTAGATTTGAATTAGCTATTCCAAAAGAAGAATCAGAAATGATTGATACAGATACAACAGTAGAATGTTTAGCGCAGTTCATGGCAGACGAACATAAACGTTTAGACAACAATAGCGACTTTAAAGTTTTGGCTTATGAAGGAGTCGGTAAAGGAGCAATCGCTTTTGCGTAGACCAATTTCAGTAAGTTTTGTGGTTATTTTGTGTTTCTTAACATTCTCAGTTTTTGCTAGTGAGCTTCAACTCAAAGGCGAAATGACCCAAGGTAGTCTAATTAGGGGGCAAGTCCCAGTTGGCCATCAAGTTTGGCTGAACGACATACCACTTAAAATATCAGCGGATGGATACTTCGCTTTTGGATTTGGTCGAGACGCCAAATTAACGCCGCAAATTAAGTGGTTAGATAATAAAGGTGAACTCCACGTAAAGCTGCTAAAGCTGCAGGTTAGAACTTATAACATTCAGAAAATCGAAGGTATTCCTAGTCAATATGTTAGCCCTCCAAAAGAAGTGAGCGAGCGGATCAAACGTGATAATCGGCAAGTTGCCATCGCTCGAACCTTGAATGATGACCGTAGCGATTTTTATCAAGATTTTATATGGCCGGCTGCTGGACCTATTAGTGGAGTGTATGGAAGTCAGCGAGTATTCAACGGCACACCTAAACGACCTCATTTTGGCGTAGACGTGGCCTCACCCACAGGCTCACCTGTATATGCACCTGCAGACGGGATTGTGACTTTGTTTGTCGCGGATATGTATTATTCTGGCGGTACTATGATTATCGATCATGGGCATGGTGTATCTTCTACTTTCTTACATTTAAGTAAAGGTCATGTAGTGGCAGGGACCTCAGTTAAACAAGGTGATTTAGTCGCTGAAATTGGTGCTACTGGCCGTGCGACAGGTGCACACCTAGATTGGCGAATTAATTGGTTTAAGGAAAGATTAGATCCTGCTCTTTTAGTGCCCAAACGTTAAACATCGGCTAAAAGCCTGCAAATTAATAAAAAGCTCAAAATTTACGCTCGCGTTTTCTTTTAACATCTGTATAATTCGCGCCCTGCCCAGTTGCCCCCGCTTGTGGGAAAGCGGATGAATCATACGACTCGAAGGGGTCAAGGTATTGATTTTTAGCGGTTTTGTGTAGCAGTCGGTGGTAAAATACCGAGCATAAAACCAACGTAACGATTATTTATATATTTCGGGTATTTTAAAATGAAAACTTTTGTTGCAAAGCCAGAAACGGTAAAACGTGAATGGTTTGTGGTTGACGCCGCAGACAAAACTCTTGGTCGCTTAGCGACTGAGATTGCTATCCGCTTACGCGGCAAGCATAAGCCAGAATTCACACCTCATGTGGATACTGGTGATTACATAGTTGTGATCAACGCTGAGAAAGTCACTGTCACTGGCAATAAAGCCAAGGGCAAAATTTACTATTCTCATTCTGGTTATCCAGGCGGTCTTAAAGATACTACCTTTGAGAAGTTACAAGCTTTTAAACCAGAGATGATCATTGAAAAAGCGGTTAAGGGTATGTTGCCTAAAGGTCCACTTGGACGCGATATGTTCCGCAAAATGAAAGTCTTCGCTGGTCCTGAGCATAATCATGCTGCTCAGCAGCCACAAGTCTTAGAACTTTAAGGAGCATTACAGATGGCAGATAATCAATATTACGGCACTGGCCGACGCAAAAGTTCCACAGCTCGTGTTTTTCTTCGTGCAGGCAGTGGCAATATAATAGTAAATCAACGTCCTCTTGATATATTTTTTGGTCGCGAGACTGCACGTATGATCGTGCGTCAACCGCTAGAATTAGTTGAGATGACTGAGAAGTTTGACCTTTACGTCACCGTCGCCGGTGGTGGTATTAGTGGTCAAGCTGGTGCGATTCGTCACGGTATTACACGTGCATTGATGGAATTTGACGAAACTCTTCGTCCAGCATTACGCAAAGCGGGTTTTGTTACTCGTGACGCACGTAAAGTTGAGCGTAAGAAAGTGGGTCTTCACAAAGCACGTAAGCGTCCTCAATTCTCTAAACGTTAATTGTACGACGACGATAATGTTCAAAAACCCAGCTTTGCTGGGTTTTTTATTGGCTGTGTTTTGTACAATAATATTTAATATGAACCATTTTCCCTAAAATAACTGTTAAGTATTAGTAATTCTTCATTTTAATGACAATTTCCTTGTCTTTTATGTGGGTTTTCTTTTATCATTTTCGGTTAATAGAAAAACTTTATTTCTTGAATCGCGTATCATGTGTATGTCAGTCAAAATGTGAAGTATCATTCAAATTAACCCTCGGAGATTAGTGGATGAGCAATGTATCTTTAGATGCGCATGATTCGTCTAAAACCGAAAACCAACCAGTAAATAGTAATAGACGCCGATTCTTGACGGTCGCTACTTCTGTTGTTGGTGGTATCGGTGTAGTCGGTGCTGCAGTGCCTTTTATCGCATCCTGGAACCCTAGTATCAAAGCGAAAGCTGCTGGTGCGGATGTTGAAGCAGATATCAGTAAAATCCAGCCAGGACAGCTGATTAGAGTTATTTGGCGAAGTAAGCCCGTATGGATTGCTCGCAGAACACCAGAATTGTTGGCTTCATTAGCAAGCTTTGATGAGCAGCTTAAAGACCCGAACTCTGATGAGGAACAACAACCAACATTTGCCAAAAATCCATATCGTTCTTTAAAAGAAGAATATTTAGTATTAGTGGGAATCTGTACACATTTAGGATGTTCACCACAACATTTGAAAGATGGCGCATTTGAAGAGTACGTTGAGGGCTCGCCAGAAGGATTTTTCTGTCCTTGTCATGGTTCAAAATTTGATATGGCAGGACGAGTTTTTCAAAATGTACCAGCAGGGCTCAACCTTGTCGTACCGCCATATATGTATATCAACGATAATACCATTTTGATTGGTTCCGAAGAGGGGGCAGCATAATATGATGAAAAATTTGATGGGCTGGATTGAGTATCGTCTCCCAATAATGCGTGTTGCTAACCAGCATGCCATTCAATATCCCGCACCCAGAAATATGAATGTTTGGTATATGTTTGGATTTTTGGCAACAATAGTATTAGTTAATCAGATAGTAACTGGTGTGTGGCTAACTATGAGCTATACGCCAACTGCTGAAGAAGCATTTGCTTCAGTGGAATACATCATGCGTGATGTTGAATACGGTTACATACTTCGTTATATGCACAGTACTGGGGCATCGGCATTTTTTATTGTTATTTACTTACACATGTTCAGAGGTATGATTTACGGGTCTTATCAAAAACCGCGTGAGTTACTGTGGCTGTTTGGTATGTTTATTTATCTAGCACTTATGGCCGAAGCTTTTATGGGTTATGTACTTCCTTGGGGGCAAATGTCCTACTGGGGAGCGCAGGTTATTGTATCTTTATTTAGTGCCATTCCTGTTATTGGTCCAGATTTAGTTATTTGGATACAAGGTGATTACGTTATTTCTGGGGCTACGCTTAACCGCTTCTTTGCTTTGCATGTTATTGCGTTACCTTTAGTTATAGTGATATTAGTGTTCTTGCATATAGTAGCGTTGCACGAAGTGGGTTCGAACAACCCAGATGGAACCGACGTTAAACGCAAGAAAGGTTCCCTTAGCGAATCAGAAAAAACAAAGTATAAGATCCATGAATACTATACTCAGAAATATGACATCCTCGATGACATAGTGCCTTTCTTTCCTCATATAGTGCTGAAAGATCTCGTTGGATTTGCAGTTTTCTTACTAGTATTTTGCTACATAATGTTTTTCAATCCAGAAATGGGTGGATATTTCTTGGAGCACCCAAATTTTGAGATTGCTAACCCGTTGAAGACACCTGAACATATTTTCCCTGTATGGTATTTCACACCTTTCTATGCGATTTTGAAAGCTGTACCGCATAAACTTGGCGGCGTTATTGCTATGTTCTCAGCTATTATTTTCTTAGCCTTATTACCTTGGATTGATAGAGGTAAAGTGAAATCTTGGCGTTACCGTTGTGGCCTACATACCTGGAATCTACTGACTTTTGCAGCAGTATTTATCTTTCTTGGTTATTTAGGCGGAACACCTCAAGAAGCATGGAAAATTACTGCATCTCAAATTGCTACCATTATGTATTTTGGTTTCTTTGTGTTGTTGTTTATATACAGTAAGAATGAGAAAACCAAGCCGGTACCTATGAGGATTACAGAATGAAGCGAATTATTCTTGTAATATCTTTGATGTTATCTTCAGGTGTTATGGCTGCCGGAAGTAATGTACATCTTGATACAGCCGAATACGATTTGACTGATAAGGCATCATTGCAATCGGGTGCGCAGATGTTTATGAATTACTGTTTAGGTTGTCATCAAACTCAATATCAACGCTATCAACGCACCTTTGACGACTTAGGTATACCTCTTGAGATTGGACAAGCAAATTTACAGTTTACTGGAGAAAAACCGGGTGATCATATTAAGAATGCAATGCCTAGCGAGTCTGCAGCCAAGTGGTTTGGGGCACCACCTCCTGATTTAACATTGGTTGCCCGAGTTCGTGGTGCGGACTGGATCTACACTTATTTAAGAACTTTTTATACAGATGACAGTCGTCCTTTTGGCGTAAACAATCTAGTATTCCCAGAAGTTGGTATGCCACATGTGCTGCAAGAGCTTCAAGGTGTGCCAAGTAGAACATCTGAAAAAATGCTAGTGGATGGTGAGATGGTCGACCGTTACGTGGGCATCAAAGCGGACGGTTCTGGTGAACTAAGTGCAGCTGAGTTTGACACTGCAGTGTTAAATTTAGTTAATTACTTAGTATACATCGGAGAACCTTCACGTTTACAGTCCGAGGACATTGGCCGCTGGGTTATGATATTCCTATTGGTATTGTTAGTTTTGGTTTATTTACTTAAGAAAGATTATTGGAGAGATGTTCACTAAATCAACAAAACTTTGTTTTGAATTTGGTGTATAATCCGCAAAATTTTTTGGAAGGGGCTATATGCCCCTTTTTAGCCCGTTTTTGATTAGTTGACTAACCTGTTAATCACTATTCTAAGACCAAAGCATAGATGCCAAATGTACAGTGCGTTTATGTATGACATTTAGGAGATATTTAAATGGCTGTAGCCGCCAATAAACGTTCAATTATGACGTTGTTTTCAGACACGATAGATATATACAGTCACCAAGCACGCATAGTGTTAGCCGAGAAAGGTGTAGGCGTAGAAATCAGCTTTATTGACCCCGTGGAGTTACCAGAAGATCTTCTTGAGTTAAACCCTTACGGCACCGTGCCAACTTTAGTTGATAGAGAATTGGTGTTATATAACTCGCATATTATTATGGAATACTTAGATGAGCGCTTTCCTCATCCACCATTGATGCCAGTATATCCAGTTTCTCGCGGACAAAGCCGTTTAACTATGCACCGCATTCAAAACGATTGGTATGTGTTGGCTGAAAAAATCATGGCTAAAAAGGGTGATTTAGAATCCACTCGTAACGAACTACGTGAAGCATTTTTATCACTGGCTCCTTTGTTCGCTGAAACGCCATACTTTATGAGTGAAGAATTCAGTTTAGTTGATTGTTATTTAGCTCCCTTGTTGTGGCGTTTACCTGCACTGGGCATTGAATTGACTGGTACTGGCAGCAAAGACTTGAAAGCTTATATGAAGCGTATTTTTGAAAGGCCTTCTTTCATAGCATCATTGACTGATCAAGAACGCGAAATACACAACCCGTTATAATGGGTAAGCGTACATGACCCCTAATCAGCCATATTTATTACGAGCATTTTACGAGTGGATTGTAGATAACAATCTCACTCCTTACATAGTCGTAGATGCTCATTATGCTGGTACTCAAGTACCACAAGAGTTTGTTCAAGACGGGCAGATAGTATTAAACATGTCGCCAGCATCTTCTGGTAACTTGCAATTAGGTTTGCATAACATCATGTTTGATGCGCGTTTTGGCGGTGTACCAAGGAATATAGTCGTTCCTTGCCCTGCGGTGTTAGCTATCTATGCCAAAGAAAATGGTGCGGGTACGGTATTTACTGTCGAGGAAAACATCGATTCTGGCGAAGTTGAGGAAAAGCTTGTAACAGATGACAACGAAAAAAAGCCTAAGAAAGGTAAACCCACATTAACAGTTGTTAAATAGCGGTTCTAAAATTCTTAATCAAAAAAAAGCGCTTATCTAGCGCTTTTTTTTAATAACATATCAGTCAGACATATTTTTCGACTTAAACATTAAGATTATGTGTACTCAAAAGCTTTGATTACTTGCTTTACACCTTTGATATTACGTGTGATATCTATTGCAATAATTGACTCTTTTTCACTGACTAATCCCATTAAAAACACTTCACCATTTTCGACTTCTATTTCGATGTGTAAGCCATCGATTCGTTTGTCAGCGAGCAATTTAGTTTTTATTTTTGAGGCGAGCCATACATCATGTGCCACTGTGCTCGCAGGTATTGGCATACCTAAACGTATTTGGTTATGTAATTTTTTGATGTTCTGCACTGACGAGGCCAGTTTTTGCGCCTGTTGCAAAAGTTCTTGCGTAGGTGCTTGACCAACAAGCAGAACGGTTCCGTTAAAAACCTGTACTGTTATGTTAGTTTGTTCTTTTAAAGCGTTATCACTGGACAGTGCAATAGAAATACGACTGGCTGATGTTGTATCGTCAACCTGTGTACCTATTGTGCGTCTATCATGTGCAATAGATACAGCACCCATCCCAGCACCTATAATCAAACCTGCACAGCTTTGTAATAACAATGTGGTTAATAGTAATAAAGACAAATAAACTTTTTTTGATTTTGACATCAACTACTCCTGAAAATTTTCGGGGAATAAACAGTTGTCGATCCCTTCACAAAGACTATGTACCACTAAATAATGAACCTCTTGAATTCGTGAGGTTCTATTCGAAGGTACACGGATTTCCACATCATGCTGGCTGAGTAATCCAGCCATTTGCCCTCCATCCATACCAGTTAAAGCCACTATGGTCATATCGCGACTCAGGGCAGCTTCCATAGCTTTGATGATATTATGTGAATTGCCACTGGTGGATATAACAAACAAAATATCACCTGCTTGGCCTAATGCGCTAACTTGTTTTGAATATACCTCATCAAATGTAAAATCGTTTGCTATTGACGATAATGTCGCTCCATCTGCAGTTAGTGCCAATGCAGGCAAGCTAGGTCTTTCACGTTCAAATTTATTCAACAACAAAGACGAAAAGTGTTGAGCACTCACCGCTGAACCACCATTTCCACAACATAATATTTTGTTGCCGTTTATTAAGGCATTAACCATCATGCTGTCTCTTATAACAATCTCCTAGCCCATC
>NZ_CAJXPA010000043.1 GCF_913058035.1 uncultured Paraglaciecola sp.
CTGTTAGCCCGACAGATAACATATACTACTCTTGCCCACAATATGGTTTATCTGCTTACAACTCTTTGAAAGCAACGAAAAAAAGTAATCACGGCTTATGTCAGATTATCATAATGCCATACCGATATTTGTGCACGCGCAACTACGCGACTACGCGACTCATAGTAACAATACATAAATTTTGTTAATGCCAGCACCAAACTTATATTTAGAAAAAGACTAATGCTTACTTAGTAAAAAATAGTCTTTTTCTTTAAAGCCAGTCAACTATAGCGGTTCAAATTTCGAAAGTTTTTAATCTAAATTTAACTCCCGGGTCATGTTTTCGTTTTTATCACGGTGAACTATGACGTCATCTTCGATACGTATGCCACCAAAAGGTCGTAAGCTATCTACGGCATTCCAATTAATATATTTTGAATTTTCACTGCGTTTTAAATCAGCTAATAAGCTATCTACAAAATATAAACCCGGTTCAACGGTAAAGACTTGCCTTGCTTCGATAGTACGGGTATTTCGCAAAAATGGATGTGCTATAGGGGCTGGATTAGAAGTACCTCTATCATCAGAAACATGTCCCGCTATATCGTGAACTTGAAGACCTAAAAAATGGCCAATACCATGAGGAAAGAATGTACTAACAATGCCTGTTTCAACCATATCGTTTGCTGCTAAATTGACAATACCTGTTTCAGATAAAAGCACCGCAATTTGTTGATAAGCACTAGTATGTATCTGTACATAAGACACACCGGGCTTTAACTCATTGACACAGCGTTGAGTAATTTTATGCATGGACCCAATTAAATCTGCAAATACACCACTTTCACGTGAATAAGTGCGAGTAATATCGGCAGCATAACCATTAAAGTTTGCACCGGCATCAATTAAAAAAGAACGATTATAGGTAGGTGCTTGAGTGGCTAACTCGGTGTAATGTAATATTGATGCATTTTCATTTAGCGCAACGATATTATGGTATGGTACTTGGTTGTCGCCTTGTCTAACGGCACCAAGATAGGCCAAATTGATATCAAACTCACTGAGTCCTTTTTCAAAAGCACTTTTAGCTGCTCGATGCCCATCGACCGCGATTCGGTTTGCTTCACGCATACACACTAATTCGTAATCAGTCTTGTACGCGCGCTGATAATGGAGGTAATGCATGACTCTATCTGGATTCACTAGGTCAAAACCCAAAGCCTTAGCGACTTCTATATATTCGCCAATATAAGCATATTTACTTTTATCAAAAGGTAAGTGTTTTTCTACTGCACCAGCTTGAGTTAGCAATATTATATCGAATTGCTCTGCCCAAAAATCACTTGGCTCATCAGGTACTTTATGCCAAAAGTCTTTGGGCCGATAAAACACTAACTTTGGCTTATCAACACCGTTTACTATCAACCAACAGTTGGGATTATCGATGACTGGCAACCACGACTTAAATTGCGGATTCACTTTAAATGGGTAATGGTTATCATCTAAAAATAAGCGTTTACCTTGTCCCGAATGAATGATTAAGCCATCAATACTTTCGCGTTGTATCGCTTCACGCGTGCGATTTTGCAGCTCTAAAATATGCTGCGCATAGGTTTCTATTAATCGTTCTTGAAGTGTTCGAGGTGCTAAAACTGACATGCCAGGCTCTCATCGAAGAATATGATAGTAGTCTAACATAAGGGTAGAGTCTGTTGACCTTTCATATGTCACTGAAACTGTCTAACTTTTGGGTTGTATTTCCATGTTAGCTAATTCTTTGAACAGGTTTTCACTACCACCCAGATGTTGGCTGTATATCTGCTGATAAGCCAGTACAGCCTTAACGTAATTACGGGTCTCTTTGTAGGGAATAGTTTCTATCCATAGGTCTAATGGCATATTGCCTGTTTCAGGCTGCCACTGCTGAACCTTTCGCCAACCGGCATTATAAGACGCAGTAACTAACACACGATTATTATCCATTTTGTCCATTAAATAACGCATATATTGAGTACCTAGCTCAACATTTCTATTAGGATTAAATAAGCTATTTTTTTCAACTTTTTTCTTGGTTAAATAACGTGCTGTTCCTGGCATCAGTTGCATCAAGCCTAAAGCACCAGCATGAGAAGCAGCGTCAGGCATAAAAGAACTTTCACGTCTGATAATGGCATATGCCCAAGCAACATCAATATTGTTTTTCTTAGCGTTGGATTGCAGTTGGCTATCAAAAGGCATGGGAAAACGTCGGCTTAAATCATCCAAATAACCTGAATTAGAAAAACCAAAAATCGCTTGGTCATGCCAGTTTTGCTGACTAGCAAGCACCGCTGCAATTACCTTTTGTGGCTGAGTCAGTTGACTTTGCAAAAAGTACCACTCTCGCCTAGCACTAAGATTACGCCCCAACTGTCTGAACTCTAACGCTCTTTGCGCAGAGGGCAATCTAGCTAACTCATCAATATCATTTTTCGCTATTAGCAGTGGATTATCATTTAAAGTGGCCACTTCAGATAATTTCCCACTTGCCAAAAAACCGTAATAATGACGTTGTTTGGCTAGCTTTCTTAAACCTTCGTCCGCTATCTTTTTGGCACCTACCTTCTCATATGCTCTAGCTTTCCAATATTGAAACACATTTTCATCTGCTACTTCAGCAGGAACAAAATCGATAATATCTAATACCTGTTGCCAGTTGTGTTTCCTTAATTCATGAGCTAAATGCCAGCGTAATAGCTCTGCATCAGGCTCGTAATTTATAGCTTTTTCTAACCAGACTTCTGCTTCATCATGATTTGCTAGCGCTAAAAAAATAGCAAATCGATGAGATATTTGTTTATGTTGTTCGTTCGAAAAAGTAAATTGGCTTGTCAGCTTTTCCCAACTACGTAAGGCTAAGTCTCTATCATTACTGATTAAACGTTTTAAACCATAGACCAATATTTCAGTTTCTTTTATTGGATACTTGGCTGGAAAATTAGATGAACGGGAAACATAACTAGGTGAACGTCGAACTTTAAGCCAAAGCTCAGCTAAATATTGTTGCTCCTTTGGTAGCAATGTTTTTAGATAGGGTATAAGAGAATGATCGCCACCATCAGCCGCTAAAGACATTCTTTTCCATACTAATTGTGATGTACGTTTGCCAGCTTTTTGCCACTGTTTAAACAATAAATCACAATCATTAGGCTGTGATTTACCCACGACCCAGAGGTTTTCTGTCATTGCTAATGCTTCAGCATTAAACGAATTTTTCTTCAACAATATTTCTGCATATTTGCAATCTAAAGCAGCATCACCCATATCTCTGTAGAAGTGCAAAAAAAGTTCAGGTTGGTTTTGCTTGCCCAAATAGATTAACCATTTTTTTCGCAAAGGTCTGTCTAAGGGTGAAGCTTCATACTTGTCTAAAAAATCACCAATCCTTGTTTTATTGGCCATAAAGGGAAATTTACTTAAGGTTTTTAGTTCAACGTAGGGTTTTAACGGATAACCTTCTAGCTGTTCCATCAATATCTTAAAGGCGCTACTATTTGGGTTGTGCGCTAGCCTCTGTGCTTTAATAAAAAGCTTTCGTTGCTGATCGCGGTCGAGCGAAGTAGTCGCCAGTCCCGCTTGAGAAAACGAAACAGTAGCGATGACGAACCAGAATAAATAACGGATGATCACAGATCCCAAAACACATAAAAATTAGTAGATTCGAATTTTAGCAAACTTGTTTACTGATAGGTGTGAGTATTTTAAATAAATCACACATTAACTGGCATGACCAGTTGAATTGAATATATTTACCCTCATGTAATTAACATTGTTATATTTTGTTAAAACTTAGGTTGCCCTTTCCAAATCTTTTAATAACAATTCATGTAATCTGTATTCAGAGGGCCATCGGCCTCCTCCCAACCCACGCTTTGGCGATAGCCACAGGAGATGATAATGATATACGAAGGTAAAAGCCTCACGGTTAACTTACTGCAAAATGGTATTGCAGAACTAGTGTTTGATGCCCAAGGTTCAGTGAACAAGTTTGACCAACAAACCGTTGCAGACTTAGATGCAGCCACGCGGGCACTGGTTGCCCATTCAGAAGTGAAAGGTGTTGTTGTCCGTTCAGCAAAATCGACCTTCATTGTGGGTGCTGATATCACTGAATTTACTGGTTTATTTGATATGCCAGATGAAGAGGTACTGGCTTGGGTAGCGAAAACATCTCAAGTATTTGATCGCTTTGAAGACTTACCCTTCCCCACTATCTCAGCGATAAATGGTTTTGCACTAGGTGGCGGTGGTGAAATGGCCTTAGCTTGTGATTTCCGTGTAGCAGATACTACCGCCAGCATAGGTTTTCCAGAAGTGAAGCTAGGCCTCATGCCCGGCTTCGGTGGAACGGTTCGCCTTCCGCGTCTTATTGGCGCTGATAACGCATTGGAGTGGATGACCACAGGGCGTGATCGCAAAGCAGTAAAAGCGTTAGCAGAAGGCGCGATAGATGCCGTTGTAGCTCCAGAGAAGTTATTAGCGGCAGCACTGAGTATGCTTAATGGCGCTATCGTTGGTGACTTTGATTGGCAAGCCCGCCGTGCAGAGAAACAGGCACCACTGACATTAAATAAAAACGAAGCGATGATGAGCTTCTCAACAGCAAAAGCCATGGTTGCAGCGCAAGCAGGCAAACATTACCCAGCGCCTCATATGATGGTAGAAACCCTATCCAAGGCCGCTGGACTTGATAGAGATGGCGCCCTTAAATTAGAAAATCAAGGTTTTACTAAATTAGCTAAAACCGATGCAGCCAGAGCCCAAGTCGGTATATTCTTGGCTGATCAGCTGGTTAAAGGTAAAGGAAAAAAGCAGGCCAAAGCCGCTAAAAAAGTTATCAAACAAACAGCCGTGTTAGGCGCAGGCATAATGGGTGGTGGTATCGCTTACCAGTCTGCAGTTAAGGGCACGCCTGTCATAATGAAAGATATAAACCAAGCCGCATTAGACTTAGGTTTAAAAGAAGCCGCGACCATTTTAGGAAAAGGTATGCAGCGCGGTAAAATCGATGCAGCCACAATGGCATCGACGCTGAACAGTATTGTGCCTACATTAGAATACTCGGCCATTAAGGACGTCGACTTGGTCATTGAAGCGGTCGTCGAAAATCCTAAAGTAAAAGGCATAGTATTGGCCGAAACAGAACAGTATGTATCTGATGACGCGATTATTTGTTCTAACACTTCGACTATTTCTATTAATCACTTAGCTAAAAGTCTGAAAAAACCAGAACGCTTCTGTGGCATGCACTTCTTTAATCCCGTGCACAAAATGCCTCTTGTTGAAATTATTCGCGGTGAAAGCACCTCTGAAGATACCATTTCAGCTGTTGTTGCAGCCACTTTAAAAATGGGTAAAACCCCCATTGTGGTTAATGATTGCCCAGGCTTTTTAGTCAACCGTGTATTGTTTCCTTACTTTGCTGGTTTCAGCAGGTTGATAATGGATGGTGCAGACTTTGTTGCTGTTGATAAAGTCATGGAGAAAATATTTGGCATGCCTATGGGCCCTGCTTATCTATTGGACGTGGTAGGTATGGACACATCTGACCATGCATCTAGCGTTATGTCTGATGGTATTCCAGAGCGGATGCAGAAAATTGCTAACGACCCGGTTACCTTGTTGTACAAAGCAGATCGCTTAGGTCAAAAAAATGGAAAAGGTTTTTATAACTTTAGTTTAGACAAGCGTGGCCGCCCAGCTAAAGTAGCTGCGCCAGAAGCTTACGAATTGTTCGCCCCGCATTGCGCTGCCAAACGTGACTTCGACAAAGACGAAATCATTGCACGAGTGATGATCCCTATGGCCAATGAAGCTATTCGTTGCCTAGAAGAAGGCATTGTTGCCAGTGCAGCTGAAGCCGATATGGCGTTGCTTTATGGCTTAGGCTTTCCTCCATTTAAAGGTGGAATATTCCGCTTTATCGAGACGATGGGCTTAGCCAACTTTGTAGCATTAGCCGATAAATATGCTGACCTAGGTCCGGTTTATCAGATTTCTGATGGTGTGCGCGAAATGGCTGCATCAAATAAATCATATTTTGCTTAGTCTTTGTCACATTTATTTAGGAGAAGATCATGAAAGAAGTTGTAGTAGTTGATTGTATACGCACACCTATGGGTCGCTCTAAAGGCGGCATTTTTCGTAATGTGCGTGCAGAAACCTTATCTGCACACTTAATGTCAAAATTAGTTGAACGCAATCCAAACCTTGATCCAAACGATATCGAAGACATCATTTGGGGCTGCGTGCAGCAAACCAAAGAGCAAGGATTCAATATTGCTCGTAACGCACAATTGTTAACAAATATTCCTCGCTCAACGGGTGCAGTCACAGTAAACCGTTTGTGTGGTTCGTCTATGCAAGCATTGCATGACGCCACCAGCGGTATCATGTCTGGTCGTGGTGACGTCTATATGATTGGTGGTGTTGAACATATGGGCCATGTGCCTATGGATTTCAATTTAGACTTTCACCCAGGCATAGCTAAGCATACTGCCAGAGCTTCAGGCAGTATGGGCATGACGGCAGAATTGTTAGGCCGTCAAAACGGTATCACCCGTGAAATGCAAGATGCCTTTGGTGCGCGTTCACACCAACGAGCGCACCAAGCGACACTCGAAGGCCGCTGGGCTTCTGAAATTGTTGCCACTAACGGCCATGACGTAGATGGAATTTTAAAATCAGTTAGTGTCGATGAAACAATCCGTCCAGACTCTACGGCTGGATCTATGGCAGCCTTAAGGCCAGTATTTGATCCCGTCAATGGTACAGTTACAGCAGGCACATCGTCTGCCTTGTCTGATGGTGCATCTGCTATGTTGATTATGTCTGCTGATAAAGCCAAAGCACTAGGATTAACGCCACGGGCCAAAATTCGTGCCATGGCAGTAGCAGGTTGTGATGCCGCTATTATGGGTTATGGTCCAGTACCCGCTACTCAAAAAGCCTTAAAACGTGCTGGCATGACGATGGCAGATATAGAACTGGCTGAATTTAACGAAGCGTTTGCAGCACAAGCATTATCTTGTATCAAACAACTGGGTTGGATTGATAGTTACGATGACAAAGTTAACCTGAATGGGGGTGCGATTGCACTAGGTCACCCATTAGGTTGTTCCGGCTCTCGTATATCCACCACCCTGATCAATCTTATGGAAGCTAACGATAAGTCTATCGGTTTAGCCACTATGTGTATTGGTTTAGGCCAAGGTATTGCAACGGTATTTGAGCGTGTTTAACTAGCTCAGCGTCTTACTTAAAAAAGGTACTACTTCTAATAAAAGTGGTGCCTTTTTTTTGAAGGTGTACTTTATAAGATCAGGCTAATTAGACTTTGGTATGCTTAAGTTACCTTTATGAGTAATGCGAATAGGCAGCGCAAAAATACCCACATCTAACTTAACTTTTAACGTATAGGTAATAGACGTTGTCCTAAGAGGTATTAATTCAGCGAGTAATCTAATCCCTCCAAACAAATCTGCCTGAACTTTTAGCTTTATCTCTTCCTCTTCATAAGCGGGCACGTTAGGCAGTTGATTAGCTACACCAGAAAATATCTTGTTGCCTTCAATACTAGCCGTGTATGACATACCTTTTAAATTCAATGGGATGCTGTTGGGATTAACTATCCGTAAACCAATTTCAAAAGTAGGATTTATACTTCCATCCGGTAGTATTTTAAAGGAATTAACGCTTACTTGAGGCTTCTCAAAATGAGGATTGAAAGTAGCGCAGCTCGTTAATATGAGTACAACGAATAGTGAAGTTAGGCGAATTGTGAACAATCTCAAGCGTTTTACCCTTTACCTTTGTGAAAACTCTAAAGCGAGTATTATTCGTCTAATGAAATGCACCTACAGAAAAAAATATGTATTAAATTGATTAATTCTCATCCGAGGAAAGCCAACTCAACTCAAGCATTTCTTTTTGCTAATCGTGTGAGCTCGTTACACCAACATATTATGGCATCTTATTTAACGGACTAATCTTAAGAATACGTTAGTTAAGGGCATATTTATTTATCACTTTCAAAAGTGGCCAACTTGTTTCACTTCTTAATCCTTAATGCTCAGGGACTTGGTTAAGACGGGTCTTCGAGAAGTTGCCAACATAAATGCGAAACAGGATTGATAAATAATACTTAATTTTGCACAACTAGAAAGCAGGAATCTAACTAAAATTCACGATAGCGTTGGACTCAAAAACTTGCTCAATGATGTCAGTTACCATCCTAAAGTTTATTTATACTCCGACGTTAAGAAGCATTGTCAAATTTAAATATTCGCAATCAACAGCATAAATTAATTGAGAATTCTATTGGTGTTCATGGATTATACGATGAGATAAGCGACCTGCCAAATAGAAAAAGAAACCAATAGCGATGGTATCTATATGGTGGAACCGCTCTCGGTTGACGACAAATTTGCATAAAATCAGTTACAAACACAACAAATAGGCATGCTTTAACATGACTATTTAAACGTGCTATTTAAACGTGCTATTTAAAATAGTACATTTTATAAAATTCTGACTTTCGTTTAAGTACCTGCACTAAGCGCTGTTTAACCTGAGGTGTTAGGCCAAGGCTGACTAAAAATGATGAAAAAGCAGAGATAAATATAATACTTTTTAGAATTTTTACACCAGTTAACAACATGGTCAGTACCAATATTGCTGCATAAACTAAACCAATCATTCCCAAAAACAAACATAAGCCTTTGATGTCTTTATTCATTGTTAATTCCTTTAATATTATTGATATTTCCTTCAAAATATCTTTAATCATGGGCTATCGTGACTATTTTGTCACGGCTAAGAATGTAACTGAATTTATCAACGACCAAACAACATACCAAATTTAATCTACAACTTTTATCTCAACGTGTTCAAAGAATTAACTGAAAAGCACTTTGAAAGTTATCCATATTTAAACCTATCTCTGCTTAAATCTACATCTACATCTACATCTACAAATTACTTCAATATTAGCTTCAAAATTCGTGCCGCATAGGAAATTGTGTGAATTAAACGTACTCTTAAAAATATTACTCGCCGAACTAAAATTAAATAACTCAGTCGTGAATTCAACTTTAAAAAGGGTACAAAAGACGCCTAGTCTCACTCATTCTTAGTTAATCTCAGATAGGTAAGGAATTTCTTAAAAATATAGGAAACATCTTACCTACAGCCTGTTTACAAAACCAACCAAAGTCGTAAAGTTTATGCTACTTATGCACTTTGATCACCAATAAAATGATCCGCCTGTTAACCTAACAATATAAGTATAAATCTGTAGGATCCGCTCCTCATCAAATCGTACCAGTTTTAAACCCATTAAATATGTAGAGGTGTAGTAGTGAATTTTCCAACGCACAGATTTTATGAAGACGTACTTGCACTTTTCTGTGCAGGTGTATTGGTATCTTTTGGTGTGGTGTTGTTTGGTACGCATAATTTATTGACTGGGGGCACTGCTGGTGTCGCCATTATTGGCACACATCTTTTTGATATGAGTTTTGGACTCCTGTTTTTTTTGGTCAATATTCCCTTTTACTTCATCGCCTGGACACAATTGAGTAAGCGTTTCACTATTAATACGTTTATCTCAGTATCTTTGGTGTCGGTTATGACAGAACAAATGCAACATGTGATTAAAATTGAAAGCATTCACCCAATTTTTGCCGCATTGGCAGGTGGTATGTTGATTGGTGTAGGTTTGCTGATCATGTTCAGACACAAATCTAGTTTAGGGGGTCTAGGTATTTTAGCTCTTTATCTACAAAACAAGTTTAATATTCGAGCGGGCAACTTCGGCTTATTGGTAGACTCGATCATTTTGACATCTTCGATTTTTATATTCAGCATCGATTTAGTGATTTTATCTGTCTTAGGTGCCATCACGCTCAACACACTGATTGCAGTAAACCATAAGCCAGGTCGATATCAAGCTTACATTGAGTCTAAGAAAACCAAAAAGGACCAAAACGATGATACGTTAGAAAAAGATTTGTCAGCTGTAATTAAATAAGTAGCTTTAAAACTTAGGACTACAGACTTAAGTCATATTTGACACCAAATTGTACCCTTGCGTTGCCCTAAAAAACTTCAATTTGACAAACCAATTCAGTGGTGAAAATTGAGATGAAGCTGAACTTAAACTGGACTCAAGTCTGCGGCGACGCCATGACTCGTAACTAAAAAGTCTTCGGTTAAGTCTGCCCTAGCGACGAAATCATCTGATACATAGCTGAAGTATACGAAGACATTTCATTCTTGAAAATACACATCAAAGGTTTTTTGTACTCGCAACAAATCTAAAGTCATTAGTGTCAACATTGTCTATCAAAGCAGCTGCGTAGGTCACTGCATTTGTTGTTTGTTATCATACTTCACCCGTTACAAAATTTCTTCTCAGTAACCGCTCAAAGCTGAATTCAATACTGGTTTATGGATTAAGACGGCCAGAATACTCAACCTCAATGTAACTAAGATCATCAGGCGCGAGTGTCTACAAGTTCACCTAACGCGACTTTAAATTTTCTATGGCTTGTGCATCTACAACATGCCTTAAACCCGCTATTCGACCGTCTTTGAAAAGGACTGTAGAGGACACCCTACCTATGCAGGTGGGCAAAATACCAATTTCAGTTTTTCTTTGCTCGTTTTCATGGGGTAAAAAACGCGAAGCAAATAAAATTGCGTCTACATTGCCATCATCAGTAGTGTTGTGGCTAGATAGGGAATCATCTCCGGTAACAGCAAAAATATTAAAGCTTCACATTTTGTCATCGTCAAATATTATCGATGGATAACACACGGTATTGATAATGCTCACCTCAACCTGAAGGATCGTCATGGCGTAACTGTGCATCTAATTTAGCTCATGATTCAATAGATTGCGTTGGATTAACAAACAGTAAACTAAGAAATGAAAAAGCCAAAAAGTAACGACTCTTTTTGGCCAGTTCAGTATTTTTGTGTATCTAGAGTTTGTATTTAAGCTCAGTGTTCATTCCAATATCTGCTCTAACTTAAGGCTCTTAGCATCCAGGTAGTTTTTTCATGTATCCGCATTCTATCTGACACTAATGATGCAGAAGACTCGTCATCTGCTTGTTGTGCTGTTACCAATACCTTACGACAAGTTTTAACTACTGTTTCATGACCTGATAGGAGGATCTTAACCATTTCATTACTTGCTGGTACACCATCAACTTCTTGTATAGAACTTAGCTTAGCAAACTCTTTATACGTGCCTGGTGCAGCTACATCTAAAGTGCGAATACGTTCAGCGATATCATCAACCGCCACAGCCAATTCGGTATAATGCTCTTCAAACATAAGATGTAATTCTCTAAACTGCGGTCCAGTGACGTTCCAATGAAAATTATGTGTTTGTAAATACAATGTGTAAGAGTCGGCTAGCAGGCACTTTAGGCCTTCAGCAATAACTAATCTGTCTTTCTCGTTAATACCAATGTTTATATTACTCATCATTTGTTCCCTTTGTGTTGAGGTTGAAGTCGAGGTTCAGATGTTAGAATAAGTGCTGTAACGCTTGATGGCTAATGAAAATTTCGAAACAGCGCAATCTATTTAATTAATCAATATTAAAATATCTAATAGATTGTTTGAATTAATTTGCAAATAATTGATGAATATCTTTAAATGCTTTGAATTCCAAAGCATTGCCACACGGGTCGAGGAAAAACATGGTTGCTTGCTCTCCAGCTTGTCCTTCAAATCGTATATAAGGCTCAATCATAAAGTCAATACTTGCTGTTCGCAGTTTACTCGCTAATTCTTGCCAATCATCCCATTTTAGCACCACACCAAAATGAGGAACAGGCACCGCCTGATTATCCACTTGATTATGCTTGGGTAAACTCGGCATCACAGCCACTAAATGAGTCACTAATTGGTGTCCAAAAAAATTCCAATCAATCCATTGTTCAGACCAACGGCCTTTTTCACAACCCAACAAACCACCATAGAATACTTCAGCATGGTGCAGATTATTAACAGGAATAGCCAAGTGGAACGGTGTAAGTATCATTTATTACCTATATAAGTTTTTTGAGAAGTTTAAATTTCTTTGAAGTAAATGGAGGGTATCGTAACGGCACATCAAACCAAAAGCTGCGTTTCATCACCGTTTTTAAGTGGCTAAAATTATCAAACCCTATTTTCCCATGGTAGGCACCTGTTCCACTATTACCGACACCACCAAAAGGTAAATTAGGATTCGCAGCAAACATAAAGCCATCATTGATACACACCATACCTGCACTAGTTGAGGTCAAAATTTGTTGTTCAAGCTCATCATTTTTTCCAAAAATATATAAGGCTAAAGGTTTAGCTCGCTGGTTCACAAAAGATATTGATTGGTCAATGCTTGTTACTGTAACTATAGGTAGTATTGGCCCAAAAATCTCTTGCTGCATCAAAGGACTGTCATGGTCAGGGTTGAGTACAACAGTTGGCTCAATATACTTATTTGTAATGTCATGTTTACCACCATGAACAATGTCTTGCCCGTCTAAGTAACTGATAACACGTAAAAAATGGCGCTCACTCACAATACGACCATAATCTTGGCTATTAGCAGCGTCGACAGTATAAAAATCAGTGAGTTTATTTTTAATGGCATCAATGAGCTGTGGGGCGAACGACTTCTCTACCAGCACATAGTCAGGTGCCACACAGGTTTGTCCAGCGTTCATCCACTTACTCCAGACAATCCTAGCAGCGGTCACTTCAAGGTCAGTAGAACTGTCAACAATACAGGGGCTTTTACCACCCAACTCGAGGGTCACAGGCGTTAAAAATTCAGCAGCAGCGCGCATCACTATTTTACCAACCACTTCACCACCGGTATAAATAATATGCTCGAATTGATGTTTTAGTAATTCAGTTGTTTCATCGACCGCCCCTTCCACCACGGCAAAAGCGTCATTATCTAAATATTGAGGGATCAATTTAGCTAATAACTTAGATACATTGGCTGACAACTCAGAAGGTTTAATAAGTGCATTATTACCTGCAGACACTGCAGAAATTAAAGGTGACAGCACCAATAACAACGGATAATTCCAGGCACCAATGATTAAAATTGTGCCTAATGGCTCTGGCAATATGTAACTTTTACCGGGTTGGGCAATAATAGGTGTTGCCACTTTTCGTGGCTTCACCCACTTTTTTAAGTGTTTAAGCGAATGGTCCACCTCGCTTATTACTCCGCCAAGTTCAGCTGTCCAAGACTCCATATTACAACGACCAAGATCTTGTCGCATAGCCACAAAAATTTCATCTTGCTGTTCAAGTACCATTTTCCTGATTTGTTTGAGCTGTTCGATACGCCAAACAAGTGCTTTGGTTTTACCCGAAGTAAAAAACGTTTTTAATTGCCGTATTTTAGGCGCAATACCAGCGACTGATGCGGTGTTGACCTGATTAGATAGAGATACTGCTTGCATGAGATACCCACAACCATTGACTTTATATCCACATCTTATCCCATATAATACTGTGGGGATCAATCATACGCAGAGTTTGTTTGACAAAATGTTTTGCTAAGCGTTGTTAAGCAACACGTCTAGTTTGCATGGGCTTTTTACGCAGGTTTCCACAATAGATGCCCATAAGTTGAGCCCATATATAAAGTGTGCTGTCCAAAAAATCAAAATAGTCCAATAGGTATTATGAGTGGCTAATCTATGTGCGGGAGGTGGATATGGGAATGAGTGGATTTGTTTAAACCTCGGATTTTTGTTTCATCTAATGTAACAATGAGAATAAAACATTAATCTACTTCAAAAAAAGGCCACAAATTGCGGCCTTAATTGATTCTTCACCTCGGGGTTTTAAACCTCGAAGGGGTGTCTTAATATTATCGTTTCTTTCCTATCAGGACCCGTTGAAATAATATCAATGGGCACACCTGTTAGTTCTTCAATGCGCTTAATATAATTTTTAGCGGCTTGCGGTAAATCCACATATTCAGTCACACCATATGAATTTTCACTCCAACCAGGCATGCTTTCATATACAGGTGTGATCAACTCATAACCATCAGCAGCCATAGGTGGCACATCTTGGATATTCCCTTGAGCGTCTTTATAACCTATACAGATGCTTAAACTTTCTAAGCCATCTAATACATCTAGCTTAGTTAAACAAAAGCCTGTAATAGAATTAATTTGTACCGCACGTTTCATAGCCACTGCGTCAAACCAACCTGTGCGACGTTTACGGCCTGTTGTAGCGCCAAATTCATGACCTTTAACTCCAAGGTGCTGACCTACTTCGCAGTCTAGTTCTGTTGGGAAAGGACCTGAGCCAACACGTGTAGTGTAGGCTTTAACAATACCCAACACATAATCTAAATTAAGTGGGCCAAAACCTGCCCCCGTAGCAACCCCACCGACTGTCGTATTAGATGAAGTCACATAAGGGTAAGTACCGTGGTCAATGTCAAGCAACGTGCCTTGTGCACCTTCAAACATGATGGCATCACCTCGCAGACGGGCTTTATCCAATACGTCTGTCACGTCAACTACCATGGCTTTTAGTATATCAGCTACTGCCAGCGCATCAGCTAGGACTTTCTCATAACTAACAGGCTCAACTTTATAGTAATTAGTTAGCATGAAGTTATGATACTCGATGACTTCTTTTAATTTAACCGCAAAATCTTCAGGGTTAAACAAGTCACCTACGCGCAAACCACGGCGAGACACCTTATCTTCGTAGGCTGGACCGATACCACGACCAGTAGTACCTATCGCTTTGTTGCCTCGGGCTTTTTCACGAGCCAAATCTAACTCTACGTGATATGGCAAAATAAGCGGGCAAGCTTCGCTAATGACCAAGCGTTCTTTAACAGGTATACCACGCGCTTCTAGCATGGCAGTTTCTTCGAGCAGCGCTTCGGGGCTCAACACAACACCATTACCAATAACACAGGTCACGTTTTCGCGTAAAATTCCAGAAGGAATGAGGTGCAATACAGTTTTTTCACCATCTATAACAAGTGTGTGACCCGCGTTGTGGCCACCTTGATAACGCACTACATAAGTCGCTTGATCTGTGAGCAAATCAACAACCTTACCTTTACCCTCGTCACCCCATTGGGTGCCAAGTACAACAACATTTTTAGCCATGAATAAGACAGGAGTCGTAAAATTAGGAAAGGATTCTAACAAAAAACAATCTCTAGCTAAATAGCAAAATCGCGCAGCTTATAATCAATTGTACGACGACTGATAAAGACATGCATAAAATCAAAGTAAGTAAATCAGGCTAACCACACCAATAGTGACCAAAATGCCCCCCATAGTTCTTAATTGGGCAACAGGTTGCTGGGAGACTTGTTGCAAAAAACCTTGCCATTTGTTGGCGAATAACATCGGACCAATGCCTTCCACAACTAAAACCATGGCTATAGCCATCAGGATTACTTCGCCAAAAGAGTACATATAAAAAGCCATTTATGATAAAAATAATTAACTAGGATAATACGACAGCGGATCAACGCAAAGAGATAAGCCTCTTTTTATTAGGTATAAATCGATGAGCAGCCGCAAAGAAATATACCATTCATTTTCATTCACTATTCACACAAACTATTCACACAAACTATTCACACAGACTATTCACACAAGCTAATCTGCATAACCGCTACCCAAAGCGCGAAATGGTAACTCTAATTCCATTTCAGGTACTTGTAATCCAACCCATTGAGGAAAAGTATTGCTATTGGGGCCAGGAAATAAAGTATATTCATTAGCCCATGGATAACGGGCAATTGCGTCAGATATTTTTGGGATAAGTTGGCTAGCCTTATCACCCTGAATTGATAAGAGTTTTTCTGGTTTCGCTCCGTACCAATAACGGTCAGGTGTGACCGTTTTATATTCCCGTAATGCAGGTAAGCCTCGCCCTACTCGCCAACCCACTACCTCATAAACTGTATACTCGGTTGCATCTTCAGCTTTAACAGCAATCCATGTGTGAACCGCAAACCAGCCTCGCCAACTAAAAGCATCGGCTGCATAAACCTCAATCACTGCATTTTTATCTATCGTAGGGTCAGCGGCAATGCCTGCTGGCTCTCGGCTAGCAGTACGCCAATTTGAATTAGCGCACGCGGTTAGTAAACCAACCAAAAACAGAATAATAATACTTTTTTTCAATACTTAAACCTTAAATTTATATGTCATTTTATGATTACTCGACATTATTAGGACTCGTTGCTACACCTATTCCCGGTCAGGATAGAACAACAACTTATCTAACTATATATTAATTTAATTATATATTAATCGATTAGTTATATTTGCCTGATTCGTCGATTACGCAACACAAAACAGAGTGAGAAATTCAGCGCAGCACTCGGAATGAGACTCAAAATCAAGTCATATTTAATAACACGAACGCTGGTCTACTATTGCACCCAAATAACTAACGTTACCTAATAAAACATCACCTTTGCCAAATATCCCAATGAAGCCCGATGACTAGAGATTAATAAAACCTGTTACGAATACTTGTGTTGTTTGATTATGCTGTCATTAATCTAAGTCGTTGAGCTTGACTCAATGGATATTCATTGACAAAAATTTAATTGAACAATGTTTTTTATGAAGGCGATGTCAGCGGTAGGTAACTTTTTACCTAGCCAAACCTATATTTTCTGTATCTGAATTAACAACATAAATATAGTGACTCCGTTATTGCCATGTTGTTATCTCACTGATATTTCACTTTTAGTAGAAAATATATAAGGTAAAATATTAGTTTTTTTCCATCTATTTTCAGCCATGTTCAATACTGTTTAATACTTTGGCTTGAAAAACGCTCATCGACTTGATGGAGCCATAACATCAATTTTTTGATTTGTTTTTTAAACGAAATATAATCTATTGTGGTGTTCGGTCAAATTTCTATATGTTGCCAAATAAATTAACATTAACTTGGCCCAACTAATTATTTTTATATGACATTCAATTTGTTGTAGGCATCACGTAAATTTTTGATGGAATCTTCATCTTCATTCGCCTTGCACACTGTTCTAATATAACTTTCCTCAAGCTCTGCATTTATTGCAAGCTGCTTTAGCAAAGTTTCATCTTCAGCTATTTCTTGCAGGTCGAATATAGTTCTTACTCCTGCCCCTCGGATATATTTAGTTTTATCTTTAAATTCAAGACATAGTCTAGCTTGAGCCATCCAGTCAATAATTACTCTAGGCTCAAATGGAGTTTTTAAAATTAATTCCATGAGGCTGCTTTGAGCAAGGTTTTGCACATTGTCTATACCAAGATCCCCTAATCTAGCTTTATGAAAACCGCTGATACCTTCTAACATCTCTAAGGGTAAAGAAGCCGCAGCGTCTGATTTCTCAGCAAATATTCGCCCTAAACCATCTTTCATCCATGCCAATGCACGGTCTGGAAAAATACCGACAAAAAATGATACTGTCATTATTTGTCTATTTAACATCTCGTTATATTCTGAACTTTCTGCTGAGCTAAAACTGTATAGGAAGTGCTGAAGTACCAGTGCAACGAAGGCGCTATACACCATTCGACCACCAATACTGTAATATGCACCGGGTGGTAGATCTAAGGTCATCATCCTACGGAATACGTATTGCAATGACCAAATATAGGCACCTAAAAAAGCCATGCCTATACTCACTACTCCTCGACGATATCCCTCCGTGTTTGAAAAATCTAAATTATTGATATCGTCAGTAGTGTTAATACCGCTCGATGTTTTTACTGCAGCTATCCAATCCGCACCATTGAACAACACTAACGCATTATTCGCGAACAGTATGTAAAACCCTAAAAAACTAAAAAAACTCACAAAAAATATAGGTAACAAGTAGTCATCGCCTTGTTCGTCACCAGATATTAGTAGTGAATGAGCGTCAATTTTGTCAGTGCATAACAACGTTTTTAATGCTGCAAACTCATCTTTCTTTTTAGGTAACCTAAAGTGTAAATAAGAAACAGCAGTCAGGGGCATAAAAATCAATAGAATAGCGATTGCAGGACCTTCCATCCAATGTCCTGCATATACCTTTTTGTCATTAGTTTGTGTGGACTGTACTGCGCTATTCAACTTAGCAGTCTCGACAGCAACATAGATACTTAGTCCAACTATAATGGCCACTAAAATAAGTAAAGCCCGAATATTAGTGAATTTTGATTTTGATTGAGGGGTACTTTCGTTAACTGCAGCGCTGATTTCAGTCATTTCCAACATCCTTTTATATAAATATCATTTAATTTATAGACTAAACTGTAATGCTTTTAATGCTAATTGCTACCAACAGACTAACCAAGAAAAATACCATAACGCTTTTTTTCATTTATTAAACCTATATCTCAGTTCACTTTAAAAACACGAAACTCCATACTTCTGTCACAACTGATTAAGTTATCCCTCATAGCTTTCATAACACTAATCGCCATAAGTCATTGGTCACTTGAAAAGTATCTTTTTAGCTATGGGATAAAGAGCTTTAGTAATGAGTCGATTGGATTTTTTTTAGTTTATGACTTTAGCCTTATAAAGTGAATAACTCAAAGCCAACAATAAACAGATACCTGCGGGAATAAGTAGCGCATTAAATTCAAGAACACTAAAGAAATATGCACCAAAAGTGCCGCCTAAAATAAAGCCGATGATGATCAGCAAAAATAATAATGCCTTTCTTTTGTCAAACTCCTCGCCACGTGATTTTGCCCCTAGCATAATGCCAAAATCAGTAAATATGCCTGTTACATGTGTGGTTCGAATAACGGCACCGCTAAAAGTAGTGGCTAATGCATTCTGAAGCCCGCATGCAGCAGAGGCTAAATAATGCCCATTCAAGGAATCATTCGATAAGAAATAAATAGAAGTTAAAAGTAACAGCGCCTCCAAAGAAAGAAGGCCACTGTAATTATGGCTTAATTTTAATGCACCACTACGCAAAAAAAATCCTGATATAACGGCACCAATCAAGAAACTAAACATGATGAAAAATAAATGCAAAACATCGATAAATGTGGAATTTACAATACCGGCTCCAAGAAGGGTTGCGGTACCCGATAGATGTGAAATTGATTGATGTTTAAAACCTAATAAGCCAATGGAATTAACCAGGCCTGCAACCAAAGCCAATACAAACGAACCATATTCTACCCATCGGGGTAATTTTGATATCACAAGACTCCAATGCTACTGAAGTTAAATTAAGCAGATAAAAATATATAACCGATCGCCACCGGTTACATAAATACTGACACACTCGAAAAAAAATATTACAACG
Organism: uncultured Paraglaciecola sp.; assembly: GCF_913058035.1. GTDB lineage: Bacteria > Pseudomonadota > Gammaproteobacteria > Enterobacterales > Alteromonadaceae > Paraglaciecola. The sequence continues at coordinate 19,349 of NZ_CAJXPA010000043.1, forward strand.
ACTGTTTCATTGATAGATACAAATAACAACTTAATGACAGACTTGGATTCAACTAAACAGTGGTTGCCCAACATTGTTTAGCGATACCAACGGTTAGGTGTCAATGTTTATTTTGCTTGTTAGGTTATTACGCTTTTTTAATAATCCTGATGATAATCAGTAATAAGGCAGCACCCTGTGTTGCTGTCACGAATGAGCTGATAACCCCTGTGCAGATGTACTTAAAAACGTAATACAAAACCACCTAATACCGCACCTATTGCGCTAATAACTAAATCACCAAGCAGACCAAAACCGCGAACTTTCATAACGCGAACTTTCATAAATATGCCGGTCAACTAACTCTATAATCCACCAATATCTAAAAATATAATTAATTCTGAAATGTTCATAATTTCACCTCTTTTGTTTAAAAAACGCTCACATTATCCACAACCTAAACATAATGGTCTTTTTTTAAAAAGAATTTTACAAAGACATCCATTTTAATAGTGATTAATTTGTCGATCCACTTACAGGCTGGATTATTGTCCAAGGGTCATAATTTACACAACCAAGATCCAGATATTCCTGCTCATTCCAATAATCATCTCCTGAATTAATTTTTAGAAACAGCTCAGCATGTATCCTACAGCGTGTCTTTGTGTCGGTAATCTGCGGATCTTTAGCCAAACGTTGTTTGAGCATCGCGATAGTCATAGGTTCTCGACTCATTTTAGAACCGCCACTACTGGGAGAGTCGAGGATCATCAGGTTGGGGCCAATGTTGTTCCACGCCTCCCACTTTAACAGGTCGCCATTACGACCGTTTTCGGGGTCGCCCGTAGCGGCAAATTGAGACCAATAGCTACGCATTTCTATGGCTAGTTTATCGCGTCCTGGAATGTTCTCTTCATTATAGAAACCGGGAACCAAGATACCACCTTCGAAGTCATCAAACACAAAGGCGACTTCCATGCCATGACCTGCGCCAATCAGTGTTGAATAATCGACTAGCCAGTTTTTCGCACCCTCATCCCAGTCCCATCGATAAGCGTAAACTTCATGTTCTGAATTGGCGGAGATGACAGCAGCCACCTCATCCACTGCTCTTGCTTTCCAAGTGTCAGAGATGTAGGCCGAGGTACGATTGTATGTGTCCATATTCTTGATGTGCGGAAGAAAACCAAAACGGCGTTCAACAAACTTAGGATCTTGAGCCATAAATAATTTGGCCTCATCGCGGTTGGTTCCTGTCATTAGCGGTACATCGTTGTATCGTTCCGGTGACTGAAAGAGAGTCAGTAAAGATTCCTTGGGCAGGACTGTGCCGTCACGCAGATTTTGCGGGGCACGGTACATACCCGCACCGCCGCTGATCCCCTTGAGTATTTGCTGTGGACTTCGGGACTGCATGAATGTCAGAATTTCTGCATCAGACATAGCAAGTTGGGCGACCTTTGCAGCCTTGTGGCTTTTTGCTTTACCCGCGTGCTGCAATTGCATTGACAGCCATTCCCGTGAGCTGAGGCTTTCGCCAGGCTGCACGTCATCAGCAAAATTTTCGGCTCGCCACAATGGTGTGGTGCTTGTTGAACCGCTCTGAGCAATGGCCCGGTGGAAAAGTCCCTTGGCTGGAGGAGAAGCCATCAGCGAATACACGTTAAGCCCGCCCGCGGACTCACCAAAAATAGTTACGTTGTGTGGATCGCCACCAAAATTCGCAATGTTTTTCTGTACCCATTCTAGTGCGGCAATCATGTCGAGATTTCCATAATTACCCGACGCGTCACTGGCACTGCGGCCTTCAGCGCGAAGAGCGGGATGACTCATCCAGCCCAATAGCCCCAGACGATAGTTGATGGTAACAATCACCACATTTTCGCCACCAGCAAGGCGATGTCCAGGATAGGTGTTCGCCGTTCCAATAGAGTTACCCCCACCATGGATCCAGAACATCACAGGAAGACCTGCAGAATCAATATCACTGTTGTCTCGCGGTGCCCATACATTTAAATACAGACAATCCTCCTTTCCAACTACCTCACCCTCATTTCCAGTAGTGTCTATCAAAGGTCCCCAGAGTTGCACGCAAGCGTTTTCGAAAGCAATGGCTTGACGGTTTTCATGCCAAGGTTTGGGAAGACGTGGCGCTGCCCAGCGCAGTTCAGCCAATGGAGGTGCTGCAAACGGAATACCGAGCCACCCTAAAGTGTCATCCTCATCGGAAAAACCTACAATTGGGCCAGCTAGTGTATCTCGAATTGCGTCAAAAGAGGCGATACGCACCACAGGTTGGGGTGCAGGTTTTTGCCAAAGATATATGCCGATAATGGTAACGATGACAACAAATGCAAGCAACTTATGTTTCATGGGGGCTGTTCTCTTTATGGTTTTACCAAGAGTAATGTATTTTGTTGTGGGATTCATCCCACAACAAGCTTTCAGATGTACAGCAAACGATTTACATAAAGAATGAAAGCAAATTATCCAATCAGTGCGTTTTATTCACTCATCTAGTTTATAAGTTTGAAAAACATATCTTCGTTTTTTACTCATTTATTTAATCATTCACTCTTGTCGTTATTACGGTTTGATTTAAAGAAACTTTGATTCAAATAAGGAGTGATAATTTGTATTTACTGGCTATGAACAGCAAAGTAACAATGTAAATGCATTTCGAAATAACAAAAAACCGGCGAATGCCGGTTTATATTCTTAGATGGTAGCTTGCCGCGCGCTAGCTCTAAACGAGGCGCTTAACTCAGCTAATACAACAACCCATAAACCTTACGTCGATACTTCGACTTCAAAGGATCGCCATCAGGCAGAGCATTAATCATATCTAAAGTCAGCTTCTTGGCATCACCAAAATTAAGCTCTTTATATAAAACCGACAAGATCAGTTCCAAAGCTTCTTCTATTTGATTAGCTTGATGCAATTGCACAGCAAGTTTAACTTTAATCTCTAGGTCATCTGGGTTTTGTAACATTTGTTTTTGTAAGGCTTTGATTTCAGGTGAGTCAGCCGCTTGTTCAGCTAATTCAATTTTACCCAAAATACTTTTGTACAACGCGTCTTGATCGACTAAGCCGATGGTTTCTAATAATATTTTAGCTTGTTTTATTTGACCTAACTCTACTTGACAATCAGCCAGTAACAACTTGATATCTGCGCGTTCGGGATTCATGTCATGAGCTTGTTTGAGCACAGTGTAAGCTTGCTGATAATCACCTGCGCTGACTAACTCGACCGCTTGTTCATATAAAGCATCTTCTGGCTTGGGCAAGTGTTTTTCAAAGGTGGCGATAATCTCTGCTTCGGTTTGCACCCCTGCAAAGCCGTCTATAGGCTGGCCTTCCTTTACCAAAATCACTGTTGGTAGATTTTGCACACCAAATTGGCCTGCTATTTCTTGTTGTTGCTGGCAATCAACACGGGCATGGATCAAGTTCCCACTGAATTTTGCTGCTACATTGACTAAAACTGGAGCCAATTGCTGGCTTGGTTCATAACCTTCGGCCCAAAACTCTACCATCACTACTTGTGTTTGTGAGTCTTGTAATATGACTTGCTGGAAATTTTCAGGGGTAATATTAATTACGTTATTCATAATAGAGTCCATATACTTTTGCTTACAGTGACAGTGGGGTCAAATCATTGAAAATCAAGCTAATTATTGATTTAGGCGTAAATATAAACTGTTGTGTGGTAGACATTTCCTGCTCATTCGCTATGCTAAATTCAATCTCTTATATCAAGTCAGAAGTTAACCGCCATGACCCAACAAGATCCACAACAATTTACCAGTTTTACTCAGTTTTATCCTTATTACCTATCTGAACATCAAAACCTGATATGTCGACGTCTACATTTTATTGGTTCTACACTGATCTTGGCTCTGCTAGTTTATACCCTTATAACTGAGAAGTGGGTGCTGTTATGGTATGTACCAGTTTTAGGTTATGGCTTTGCTTGGGTAGGGCATTTCTTTTTTGAACACAATAAACCCGCAACTTTTAAATATCCTGTTTATAGTTTGTTAGGTGATTGGGTCATGTTTAAAGATATTTTACTTGGCAACATAAAACGTTAAACCTTGTTCATTTACTTTTTGGCAACAATTTTATCTTAATTACTGGTAAACCAGTTTAAATAGCCTACTTTTTTTAATGTCAATATGATTTGATTAAAAAAAGTACAAAATTGTTTGTTTACTAGCCTTTCCAATACAACAAAAAACCCTTAAACTTGCGCCCCTTTTTAGAGCACGGTCGATTTTTGCACAATTAAATATGAAGGATAATCATTCTATATTATGCAGATTGGTCCATATGCATTAGAAAACAATCTGATACTGGCTCCTATGGCGGGAGTAACAGACAGGCCATTCAGACAGTTATGTAAACGTCTTGGGGCAGGTTTGGTGGTGTCAGAGATGCTCTCTTCTAACCCTAGGGTTTGGGATTCGGATAAATCCAAACAACGGATGGATCATGAGGGTGAAGTGGGTGTGCGTTCAGTGCAAATTGCAGGATCGGATCCTGAATTAATGGCACAAGCGGCACAATTTAATGTAACTAATGGTGCGCAAATTGTTGACATCAATATGGGTTGTCCGGCTAAAAAAGTGAATAAAAAGTTAGCGGGATCTGCATTGTTGCAAGACCCACCACTGGTTGAGAAGATCATTCAGGCGGTAGTTAAAGCAGTCGATGTGCCTGTTACCTTAAAAATACGCACAGGTTGGGATGTTGAAAATCGCAATGGGCTATTAATAGCCAAAATTGCTCAGGACAACGGCATTCAATCATTGGCGGTGCATGGTCGCACCAAAGCCTGTATGTACAAAGGCGATGCAGAATACGACACCATTAAAGCTATTAAACAAGCCGTGTCGATACCTGTTGTTGCCAACGGTGATATTACAAGTGCGCAAAAAGCCAAGCACGTTTTGGAATACACCGGTGCAGATGCGCTGATGATCGGTCGTGGGGCCCAGGGACACCCTTGGATTTTCCGCGAAATCTTGCACTATCTGCAAACTGGCCAAGTACTGGCTGCACCAAGCATTGATGAAGTGAGCAGTGTTTTGCTTGAACACGTCGCCAATGTCCATCAGTTTTACGGTGGTTTGAAAGGTTGCAGGATTGCCCGCAAGCATGTGGGTTGGTATTTGGCTGAACACGACCAGCAAAAGCTGTTCCGTGCAAAGTTCAACGACATCGAAGATGCAGGGCAGCAACTTGATGCGTTAACGATGTACTTTAATAAATTGGCAGGCGAACCAGCACCTTCATTTGTGTCTGAGCTAGTTTCACCTGCTGCTTAATATGACTAACTTAAAAGAGCAAGATTGTATATGTTCGAACAAAATGTAACTTCTCCATTTACCACTACGGTAACGACGCCTTCGCAAACTCAGGCTCAAAAGCCCCTTCGCGATTCTGTTAAACAAGCGGTAAACAAGTATTTAAAACAACTTGATAACACCAACATCGAAAACCTATACGAACTAGTCATGGCCGAAGTGGAAGCGCCAATGTTGGAAGAAATAATGACTTTCACACGTGGCAACCAAACTAAAGCGTCGACCATGCTAGGTATCAACCGTGGTACCTTGCGTAAGAAACTAAAACAATACGGTATGAATTAAAGTTTTCACTTAGAATAAAGAGCACCTTAATGGTGCTCTTTTTGTTTGTATTGACCATGACCAAATAGTCAACTAAAAATCATACCAATTAAATTGCCAAAATCTTAGCCACTTAAAAGTGGAACAAACATGGAAACAACATGCAACAAGACTCACCAGCAACACCTATTCGTCGCGCACTATTAAGCGTATCTGATAAATCCGGCCTACTTGAGTTTGCCCAATTTTTGGCTAGCCAGAACGTAGAACTATTGTCTACCGGTGGCACCGCAAAATTACTTAGGGACAATGGCCTTAGTGTTATTGAAGCATCAGATTACACCGGCCATCCTGAAATTATGGACGGTCGAGTTAAAACCTTACACCCAAAAATCCATGGCGGCATTCTTGCTCGCCGTGGACAAGACGAAAAAGTCATGGCTGATAACAATATTCTGCCTATCGATTTAGTGGTAGTAAACTTGTACCCATTCGCAGTTACTGTTGCCAATGAAGATTGCAGCTTAGAAGATGCGATTGAAAATATTGATATCGGTGGTCCCACTATGGTTCGTGCCGCAGCTAAAAATCATAACGATGTGACTATTGTAGTCAACGCCAAAGACTACATGCGCGTTACAACAGAGATGCAAGCTAACAGCAATGCAGTCACCAAAGCTACACGTTTTGACTTAGCTATAGCCGCATTTGAACATACGGCTGAATACGATGGCATGATTGCCAACTACTTCGGTGCCATGATTGAGTCAAGTGAATGTGAAACAGACTGTGGTCACCATCACAGCGAATTTCCACGTACTTTTAATATGCAATTCACTAAAAAACAAGATTTGCGTTATGGCGAAAACAGTCATCAGAGTGCCGCGTTTTATGTTGAGAATGATATTCAAGAAGCATCGGTTGCTACTGCGACCCAGTTGCAAGGTAAAGAATTATCTTTTAACAATATTGCTGACACTGATGCAGCATTAGAGTGCGTCAAAGAGTTTGATGGTCCCGCTTGCGTGATTGTTAAACACGCTAACCCTTGTGGTGTAGCTCTAGGCGACGATATTTTAAGCGCATATGAAAGAGCCTATAAAACTGATCCCACCTCGGCTTTTGGCGGCATCATTGCCTTCAACCGTGAATTAGATGCAGCCACAGCACAAGCTATTATTGACCGCCAGTTTGTTGAGGTAATTATTGCACCATCTGTTAGTGATGCTGCGATAGAAGTGGTGTCTGCCAAGAAAAACATACGTTTACTAGCGTGCGGCGATTGGCAAGGCCAGTTGACGGAAGGCCATGACTTCAAACGGGTTAATGGCGGTTTATTAGTCCAAGATCGTGATTTTGGTATGGTCGAAGAAGACGAACTTCAAGTGGTGACTAAAGTTAAACCGACTGAAAAACAGTTAAAAGATTTGATGTTTACTTGGAAGGTAGCCAAATACGTTAAATCAAACGCTATTGTGTATTGTAACGACAGCATGACAATCGGTGTTGGTGCGGGTCAAATGAGTCGTGTCTATTCTGCCAAAGTGGCTGGCATCAAAGCAGCTGATGAAGGTTTACAAGTTGCAGGCTCGGTAATGGCGTCTGATGCGTTCTTTCCGTTCCGTGATGGTATTGACGCCGCCGCTGCTGCCGGTATTAGCGCCATTATCCAACCCGGTGGCTCAATGCGCGACCAAGAAGTCATAGACGCCGCAGACGAACATGGTATTGCCATGGTCTTCACAAATATGCGTCACTTTAAGCACTAATATTGTGAGTCATAATCCGGAGTCATAGCTCAAAATATTGACTCCGGTTTTTGTTACCTCTGGCGCGCAATACCGCTACAATCTATTTAAAGCCACCTTACCTAAATGCGAGAATATTATGTTTAAACGAACCTTGAAAGTTGCTATTGCCTTATCTTTACTCAGTTCACCTGGAGTATTTGCTGACGCACTTAGTGATGCGGTTAACCATGAAAACCGCTCGATTAAAGAACGGTCAAGAGATGAATATCGCCATCCTCAACAAACACTTCGTTTCTTTGATGTTCAACCCAATATGGCTGTAGCAGAAATTTCTCCTGGTGGCGGTTGGTACAGCAACATTCTTGCACCTTTTTTAAGCGATAAGGGTGAGTTTTACGCCGCCCATTTTTATATAGAAGAAGGGGGTAACGCTTACTACAAAAAGTCTCTTGATGGGTTTATGCAAAAGATTAGTCAGGATGAAAACTACAAAAAAACTAAGGTGACTTCATTTCACCCTACCAAAGCCATGGATTTTGCTCCTGCCAATTCTCTGGATAGGGTACTCACTTTTCGTAACGTACATAATTGGTATATGCAAACTGGACAAGAAGGTATTGATAGCGCATTTTCAAGCTTTTTTCATGCCCTTAAAAAAGGGGGGGTGTTGGGTGTAGTTGAACATAAACTGCCAGAAGACTTGACTGATGAAGCACAAAAAAGCTCAGGCTATATGAAGCAGTCCTTTGTAATTGCTGCTGCTGAAAAAGCAGGGTTTACATTACTTGCACACAGCGATGTCAACCTTAACCCACTGGATACCACTGATCATGAGAAAGGTGTATGGACCTTGCCTCCTGGACTTCGTTTGGGCGAAAAAGACCAAGCAAAATATCTCACTATCGGTGAGAGTTCTCGTATGACACTTAAGTTTATTAAGCCATAATTTGTTAAGCCCTAAATAAATCACGAAAGAATAACAGACCCTATGAATGTATTGATTATTGGCGGCGGTGGTCGCGAACATGCGTTAGCTTGGAAAGCAGCGCAATCGACAAAAGTATCCCACGTGTTTGTAGCACCGGGGAATGCTGGAACAGCACTTGAAGATAAGGTGACGAATATTGATGTAGATGCAGAAGATGTTCCTGCTTTGGTGGCCTTTGCACAGCGAAGCCAAATAGACTTAACTATAGTGGGCCCAGAAGTGCCACTAGTATTTGGTGTGGTGGATGCATTTCAGGCTGAAGGGCTAAAAATCTTTGGTCCTTCTCAAGCTGCAGCTCAGCTAGAGGGTTCAAAAGCCTTTACCAAAGACTTTTTAGAACGTCATAATATTCCTACTGCTGACTATCAAAACTTTACTGAAATTGAACCTGCTCTTACCTATGTGCAACAAAAAGGCGCGCCTATCGTAGTCAAAGCCGACGGACTAGCCGCTGGTAAAGGTGTCATTGTCGCCATGACATTAACCGAAGCAGAAGATGCTATTCGTGACATGTTGGCGGGTAACGCTTTCGGTGAAGCAGGAAGCCGCGTAGTCATCGAAGAATTCCTCGATGGTGAGGAAGCGAGTTTTATTGTGATGGTCGATGGCAAAAATGTTTTACCCTTTGCCACCAGCCAAGATCATAAACGTGTTGGTAATGGTGATACCGGTCCTAACACTGGTGGTATGGGTGCTTACTCACCGGCACCCGTTGTGACAGCAGATATCCATCAGCGTGTTATGCGTGAAGTGATTTATCCCACTGTGAAAGGTATGGCTAATGAAGGCAATACCTACGTAGGATTTTTATATGCTGGGTTGATGATCATGGCAGACGGTACACCTAAAGTGATTGAATACAATTGCCGTTTTGGCGACCCAGAAACCCAACCTATCATGATGCGTTTGCAGTCTGACATCATTGAATTGGTTGAAGCAGCCTTAGACGGCAAACTAGACCAAATTCAAGCTGAGTTTGATCCCAGAGCGGCTGTCGGTGTAGTGCTTGCTGCAGGGGGTTACCCTGGCAATTACAATAAAGGTGATGTGATTGAAGGTTTAGCCCTTGGCGATACCAACAGTAAAATCTTCCATGCTGGTACCAAAAATGTTGATGGCAATGAAACAACAAACGGCGGTCGAGTTCTGTGTGCTACAGCTTTAGGCAATACTGTCACCGAGGCTCAACAGAATGCTTACAAACTGGCGAAAACCATTAGCTGTAACGGTATGTTTTATCGTGATGATATCGCTTATCGTGCAATTGCCCGTGAGCAAAATAGTTGACTAAAACCTACTATTAAATGGTTTAAGTAAAATGCGCTTCGGCGCTTTTTTTTGTTTTTAGCTAAGCAACTTCGTCATTCTTCCTAACAGCACAATAGGTTTCAGCTCAACGGAATCAAACTGGATCACAGGTTCTGGTGCTACGGACAATTAGAAAAATGGAGAAAAAAGGCAAAGTAACAGCGCCCAAGCGTTAGTGTATTTGCCAGTTAGATCTCATGGTTGCACTCATTCGATGATAGGTAAATCAAAGCCAGAACTCATTTTAACAGACAACCACACACTGATTGATGGTGTAATAATATAGTCCATTTTATCAATAATCAGGGAATATTAACCGCTACATATGACGACGACAGCTTTCATACCCATCGATATTGGTATATCTGAGACTCACTCAATCAGCGTGGGGTATTCTTTGCCACATTCTGGCTCAGAACAAAGCTGCAGTGATTTCAGGTGTTAATCCGCAGCATTCAGATTTGCTGGAGCCTTGAATAATAGCCAGTCTTGCTATTCCATAATGAGCCTACCGCCACTTTTCTGGAGGGTACTGCCGACTTTTCACTAGTATCGTGAGAATAGGCACTTTTCGCATACGGAGATGCTTGGACTATGGCTGGACTATGGCTGGGAAGTATTTGTCATTCTTGACGGGACCAGAATATAAGTGACTTTTACTATCATCTGAAAATGAAGTTTTATTGGATTAAAAAAATAGCTGCGCATCAAATAAAATTAATACGCAGCGTTTGACTATACTTAATCAACCAGATTAGTTAATGTTTTTCGCCACACCAGCGATTAAAGCATTGAGACGTTCCGCATTTTTTCCTATATCACTCATGCCAACGCGGGATTTACTGCGCGCATCGAGCATGGTCATCTGGCCATCGCTTTGAATGCGGATAACCACATCATCAACAAAACCAAAAAAAGTCGTCGTGTCATAAGCTTCAATCAAACCAAGGGTTTTGTCAGAACTGACCACTTCTAGTCCCATGCTTCTCACTGCCGCTAAAGCTGCAGCGAATACCTGTTCTGCAGTTTGCTGATATTTTTGGGTTTGGAGTTCAGGGTAGGCTTCACGCTGTTGACTGGCCACTTCTTCCCCTTGATATTCAGCAGGATTAGGCGCATCAGCTCGCAGCGGTAAAATAGCAACAAATTTTGGTGGGTTAACTAAGTCTGTGGTGATATCGTGAATGGGAGGCACTGACTTAGCTTTATTCATCATACTTAAGGGCATAAAGATCGCCACAGCAGCACATAAAACCGCAATTCCAGTGACAGGCCAAGAGATAGTTTTGCGCATAAAAATGACTTGAATAAGCGCCAGAATAATAGCCACGGCCCCCACTATTAGTGCGATGCGCATCGCTAAAAACGCATTCATCAAGCCAAGTATTTCAGCTTGGTACAAAGGGCCAGAAACGAGCAGCAGTAATAAGGCCAAAATACCTGCAATTAACGTAAGAATTTTCATAAAAACATGTCCTTTAAAT
>NZ_CAJXPA010000044.1 GCF_913058035.1 uncultured Paraglaciecola sp.
TTGTTAGGTTGTTTAGTCTTATGAGATAGAGAAGTGATACTGTACTACGATACAGTCTTATCAAGGTACTCTAGACTATCAAGGGACTGAAATCACAGTAGATTTCTTTAATCTTGGTAGAACCGCACTTTTGGCTTTATCGCTTGACCAAAAGAGTGCTTGGGTTTGGGATAATGATGCTAGAGCTTGGGAAGAGCTGGGTGCTGAATATATAAAACCAGTTGTTGATGCTGTTCGAACAGCAAACAAATTATTGCCAGCAGACCTTCTTAAACTACCAATTAAAGCTTCGGAGTAATATTGATGAAAACTGTATTTAAATCCATATTAGCTGCCGCTTCGATCACATTGATGGCTTCTTCAGCACAAGCTGCTACCACACTGGAACAGCTTCTTGATGAGGTTAAAAATAGTCGTGTATCAGAAGCGCGTATCAATAAAAAGCGCGAAAATGAATTTCAATCTGCTCGTGCCGATAAACAAGCTTTATTAAGAAAGGCACAATCTGAACTCAAATCTGAAGAGTCTCGTGGTGATAGATTACAAAAACAATTCGCTGATAATGAGGTAAGTTTAGCTGACAAAGAGGTCGAGTTAACGACCGCTACAGGTACGTTAGGTGAAATGTTTGGTGTTGTTCGTCAAGCTTCAGCTGAGGCTTACGGACAAATTTCTACCTCAATAGTAAGTGCTGAGTTCCCAGGTCGTGGCGCGTTTTTAAAGCGCATGTCTGAAGAAGCTAAGGGCCTACCGAACATTAAAGAGTTAGAAGATCTTTGGTTCGCATTACAAACAGAAATGACAGAATCTGGGCAAGTTTCGCGTTTCACCGCCGAAGTTGTTAATTTAGACGGTGGTTCTCAGCAACAAGAAGTAGTTCGTGTCGGCACGTTTAACTTACTTGGTGAGCAAGGCTATTTAGTCTACGATGACCAAAATGAAATGGTACAGCCTTTAGGACGTCAACCAGATAGTTTCCAAACTACAACAGCACAGGCACTTCACACTGCGACCTCAGGTCTTATTCCTTTTTACGCGGATCCATCAAGAGGTGGAATTCTTAGCTTGTTGAAAGAGAAAGCGACCATGATGGAGCGTTATCATGCAGGTGGAACTGTCGGTTACACCATCACTGTGATGTTATTTATTGGTCTAATAATCGGATTATATAAACTTGTAACCCTCACGTTAGTGGGCGCTAAAATGAAAGCACAACTTAAAAACGTGTCTAATCCATCAAGTAGCAACCCACTAGGTCGTATATTGCAAGTTTATACCGAAAATAAAACTGCCGATGCCGAAAGTCTAGAGTTGAAGTTAGACGAAGCTATTTTAAAAGAACTACCTAGAATTGAAAGTGGTATTAATATCATAAAAATCTTTGCAGCTATCGCTCCTTTATTAGGTTTGTTAGGTACTGTTATCGGTATGATTGCTACCTTTCAACAAATCACATTGTTTGGAACTGGTGACCCTAAACTGATGGCTGGAAGTATTTCAATGGCATTGGTTACGACGGCACTAGGTATTATTGCGGCATTACCATTACTACTAACGCACAGCATCGTTGCTGGACGCAGTAAATCTATTGTGCACATTCTTGATGAACAGACTGCGGGTATTATAGCCACGCATGCTGAGACGGAGAAAGCTTAATATGTTATTTCTGATAGAACAATGGGAGTCTGTCAGGGATTTTATTGCTGCAGGCGGTGACGTACTTTATGTTGTCGCCCTAGCGCTCTTTCTTATGTGGGCATTTATGATAGAGCGCTTTTGGTATTTATCTTCAGTTTATCCAAAGTTGAGAGACAAGATTATCTCCGACTGGGATGCACGCGAAGATACTACCTCATGGTATGCGCATAGAATCCGTGACACATGGATTTCACAAGCTTCAGATGGTTTAGGTACAAGAATGTTGTTGATAAAAACACTTGTAGCTATGTGCCCTCTAATTGGTCTGTTGGGAACAGTCACTGGTATGATCGGTGTGTTCGAGACCATGGCGAGTCAGGGTACAAGTAACCCTCGTCTAATGGCTGCAGGGATTTCTATGGCAACTATTCCTACAATGGCTGGAATGGTAGCTGCTTTATCTGGTGTTTTCTTTAGTTCTCGTCTTGAAGCTAAAGTTAAAATGGCTAGAGAAAAGTTAGTAGATGCCTTGCCCCATCATTAAAGAGAGGATCTTATGGGTCGTAAAGTTCGAGTAGAAGAAGATGCAGCAATTGATATGACGCCTATGCTAGATATAGTGTTCATAATGTTGATCTTCTTCATTGTGACTACTGTTTTTGTGAAAGAAGCAGGTGTTAACGTTAATAAACCTAATGGGTCACTAGCTGTAAAGCCAAAAAATGCAAATATTTTCATCGCAGTAACCGAAGATGGAAAGATTTGGATGGATAAACGTGAGATTGATGTGGACAGCGTCCGTTCCAATTTAGAACGTTTAATGGCTGAGCAGCCGTCTGATGTAATAATTATTCAAGCTGACAAAGAAGCCGAACATGGGATCGTTGTTGAAGTGATGGATCAAATTAAATCGGCTGGTATTGATCGTATCTCAATTGCAACGGCAGGTAGCTAATATGGGTCGATTTATAGTTTCTATATTGTTAGGTGGGGTTATAGCCTTTGCACTTTTTATTGTGATGGCAGAATTAATTTCTAACTCAGGAAGACCACCTGAAAAAGGTGGTGAAACAGTAGTTATTGATATCGTTATGGCAACACCTGACGATGCAACACAATTAAGAAAAAGGGTACCACCACCACCACCACCGCCACCCAAACAGCCTCCTAAAATTCAACCAGTAGAACCTGATGTTGCTCAAGTTGATACCAACGGTTTAGGCTTTAGTATGCCTAGTGTTGATGTCGGCGGCGCTTCAATTAGTATTGGTAGTGTGGGTGCAATGCGTGACGGTGATGCTACACCTATTGTAAGAATCGAACCTAAATACCCTGTTCAGGCTGCTCGAGATGGTAAAGAGGGATGGGTTAAACTATCTTTTACTATCAACGAAGTCGGTGGCGTTGAAGACGTTACGGTTCTAGATGCAGATCCGAAACGTGTTTTCGATCGTGAAGCAAGACGTGCGTTGGGTAAATGGAAATACAAGCCTAAAATAGAAGATGGTAAACCGATGAAACAATTCGGTCTAACAGTGCAACTAGACTTTAAGTTGGATCAATCATAATGAATAAACATCTAAAACATTTATATGTGGTTTCAGTGATTTCTGTTGCCGCCATATTACCGGTGAGTGCTTTTGCACAGGCTTCATTGCCTATTGCATGTCCAGATTACAAGCGTGGGCCAACTAACATACCAGGTCAAAAAGTAGGTAAAAAGGTGGGTAAAGCCTTAGAAGCTTATAATGCTGATTTGATTGATGAAGCTTTGGAAATTTTGTATGAAATCGACACTTCAAATAAATTTGACAGAGCCTTTACAGATAGATTTATTGGTAACTTGCTGGCTACACAAAATGGTAAAGCTAAAAAATCTATTGAGTACTTGCAAAGAGCGGTTGCTCCTAATGAGTTAAATGATTCTGAGCAGGTCGGTACTATAAAGCTCATTGCTGATTTAAGTCTTCAGGAAGAGCAATACGATAGTGCGATCAAGTCATATCAACAATGGTTGGATTTGACTTGCAAAGAAGACTTTGACGTCTACTTTAGAATGGCTAATGCATATTATCAAACACAAAGATTTGCTGAAATTATTGCGCCCATCAATAAGGCGATTGCCTTAGCAGAAAAGCCTAACAAAACTGCTTATGCCCTTAAAATGACATCTTATTACAATCGAAAAATGTATAAAGAAACAATTGAGGTACAGGAAGAAACAGTTAGGATTTTTCCAGATGATAAGGCTCAGTGGACACAGCTAGGTTTCTTTTATATGCTCGTTGAAGATCATAAAAAAGCCCTTTCTACGTTTGAAATTGCTTACAGGCAAGGTTTCTTGACAAAAGCTGCGGAGATAAAAGCTCTCAGTCAGCTTTATTCGATGAATAATATACCTGTTAAGTCTGCACAAATACTTGAAAAGCATGTTAAGTCTGGTTTAGTCAAAAAAGATGAAAGGATGTTAACTAGTATTGCATCATCATTTCAGCAGGCCAGAGAGTTTAGCGAATCAGCAGATTACTATGGACAATCCGCTAAGATGGCTTCAGATCCTGATTTATATCAAAAACAGGGCATGGTGTATTATGCATTGGAAAGATATAGCGACGCTCTCATTGCTCTTCAAAAAGCTTTAGATGGAGGCTCTGATAAAAAGGGCGCTATTCATCTAGCCATGATGCAAGCAAACTTTGATAATGGAGATTTCAGAGCTGCTTTCAAACACGTGAAGGAAGCAAAAAAAGACAAGTCCACAGCAAGAAATGCTAGGAGTTGGGAACCTTATATTAAGGAAAAAGCCAAAAACCGAAACATTAAACTTTAGTTTTAAAGCTCCCGTTGGGAGCTTTTTTATTACTATAATTTAGATTTTTTCTGAGTACAATTAACAATCCCCTAATAAATACTCAACCAATACTCAACCAATACTCGAATAATCAATGCAATATTTCATCTCAGTTTTTATCAGCGCGTTCCTAGTTTTTCAAATTCAACCTATCATTTCAAAAGTGTTACTACCTTTGTTTGGAGGTGGTGCTAGCGTATGGACCACTTGTATGCTGTTCTTCCAATTCTTTTTGTTGGTAGGTTACTTATATTCTTATGTATTGACCAAGATAATGAGGGTGAGAAACCAGATTGTTGTGCATCTATCATGCTTGATATTTAGCTTGTTTTTGTTACCTATCGACATTGCTGACATTCAGAACATACCGATCAGTGGACAACCTACTTGGGCCGTATTAAAGGTATTATTTTTTAGCTTAGGATTTCCTTATTTAATATTGTCAGCTAACACGCCATTGTTACAACACTGGTTTTCCAGCGAAACTAACGGTGCAAATCCTTACAGGTTATATGCGATTTCAAATGTTGGTTCATTCTTAGCTCTTATTAGCTATCCAGTAGTTATAGAACCATTCTTGTCTTTAGAATTGCAAGTTAAGTTATGGTCTAGCATTTATTGGTTGTTCTTTATTTTTATTGGTTGGATTTTCTTTACAGTTGTTAAGCAAAATAATAAATATAACCCTAGTGTCTCTGAGAACATTAGTAGCCCAACGTTAAGCTATTTTAGACTTATATTGTGGTTTATGTTGTCTGGCCTAGGTGTGATTTTGTTAGTGTCAACTACTAATGCACTGACTCAAAATGTACCCCCGGTTCCTTTTCTCTGGTTAGCTCCTTTATCAATTTATTTGGTAACCTATGTCTTGGCATTTAGCAATCTCTCAATATATGTAAGAAGCATATGGTTGCCCTTTTTCATGTTGTTGTCATTTGTTGCATTATTAATCTATTTCATTGGTGGGCAATTTGACATCTTGACTCAATTATTAATTTACCTGTTGATTCTATTCTGCGGTTGTATGATTTGTCACGGTGAGTTGAACTCGCTTAAACCACAGCAAGGCAATACAACCTTATTTTATTTGATTTTATCTGCAGGGGGAGTATGTGGTAGCTTTCTCGTATCCTTTACCGCTAAAAGCCTGTTTGATGAATTCTTGGAATTCCCATTAGCAATTTTTGGTGTGCTCGTTCTTACTACAGTTTCATTATGGTGGAGTAAAAAAGATAAGCGTATTGATATCGACTTTAGCCAAGCTGATGCCATTGCCAACAAACATCTTTCGATACTCGCTTTGGGCAGTGCATGTGTAGGGGGAGTTTGGTTATTGTCCTTTGTTAGTCTCAATAATCAGTATAAACAGTACGATATTGCTAAAGCACGAAACTTTTACGGCATACTGACGGTTAAGGATATAACGCAGGGGGAAATTAACGAGAGAAGGCTCGTTGATGGCACTACCTCACATGGCAGCCAATATCTGCCACTATCTAATACAGCTATACCCACAAGTTATTATCGTCCCGGTACAGGTGTACAGCTGGTGATTGAAGAGCTTTCGAGCGATAGTCACAATCAATTACACGTTGGTATAATTGGCCTAGGTGTAGGCGCATTAGCCGCTTATGGACAAGCTGGAGATCACTATACTTTTTATGAGTTAAACCCGTTAGTTTCCACCTTTGCTAACCGATATTTTACTTATCTGAGGGATACTAAAGCTAAAGTGGACATTAAGTTAGGGGATGCGCGTGTTACTTTACAAAAAGAATTGGAGCTAGGACAAAAAAATGAATTTGATTTACTTATCATTGATGCTTTTTCAGGGGATCTGATCCCTACTCATTTGATGACTTATGAAGCGTTTTTACTATATCAGCAACATATCAATACACATGGTACTTTAGCTTTGCATATTTCTAATCGACATCTGTCTCTACTACCTGTCATTTTGCAGCATAGTAAAAGCCTAAACATGCAGATTATGTTATTCGATACACCTGGTGATGGTAAAGAACATGATACACAATGGGTTATTATGACAAATAATAAACGATTGACGCAATCAGTACAGTTATTATATCAACAAACTTCGCTCGACAAGGGTATACACCCAGAAGTTTTATGGACGGATGACTATTCTAGTTTACTACCTATTTTGAAGGTCTTAAATTAAACGCTAATTATTAGTTTGTAAAATTTCTTTAAAACTTTTTTTTATGATTTCTTCGATGTGTTTTTTGCCACTAAGGTTAAAGTTTGAGCAAACATATTTATCTGTCACGTTTTGCAAAAGAGTAGCGACTAAAAAATCTTGTTGCTGTGCTGTTAATATTAATAGGCGCTGAGGATTAACTATCAAATATTCTTTTAACAGACGTTTACAGGTCGAATAAGCCCGTTTTCCCATAGCAAATTGCCAAAGTATTTCCATATCTTCATAAATATTTATATCTGTGTTTGGTTGAAGCAGTAGAATTTGTATAAGAGTATCTGCTGATACGTATTGAAAATTTTTGTCCATCTGATAATGCATTTCTAAGTGAAACTTTTTGAGAATAGAAACACTTATCTGAGTTGCTTCAACCGTTAAAGGTTTAATACAGATACCACTGTGCTCACCACTTGAAACTTCAGGTTTTGCGCTTAGTTTGGCCAGTGAAAATTGGTTATGTTGCCAAAACCTTAGAATGTCACCGTTGCAACCAAAAGATGCAGTTAGAAACTTTATATTTTGAAGTTCCGCTTGCTGTTCTACGTAATTGATTAATTGGTTACCCAATCCCTTGCGCTGGTGCTCTGGATGAATTGCAATTCTGCTAATACGCCACTGTTGAGCCAACAAAAAGGGAAATTTATTATAGGATGATGTTATGTTTTGGGCAACTAAATGGCCCTTTACACGCCTTGAACAATTAGCAACACTATCAGCAAGTTCATTGAAAGGTTCTCCTCCTTCTTTGACTATTTGAACCACACCTAGCAAATTATTGCCTGCGGTTAGTATAAAACATTCTATCTCAGGAGCATCTAATAAACGTTGTAAATCATCTTGACTGGTTTGGTAATGGGCATCGATCAACAACTTGAATAAAGATGCGAGCAATTCTTTGTCTTTAAGTAACTGTGTTTTCGATATATGTTGACAATTAATTTCTTGATTGATTAGATCATTGTTTTCAACATTTTGACGCTCATTATGAAACATGGCTTTGAACCAGAATTGTTCTAAGGTATCCCTTTTATACCAGCGTATCGGTTGAAGCATTTGGATCCTTTTGAAACCAGGCTTTAGCGACGATAGTTGTTTGATAAAACGCATTTCAAAGCCACGTCCACTGCCTTCATATCCATGTACTGTCGAGCTGAACACAATTCTAGGGAATTTATTAGCGAGTTTTATCAATACATGGATAGGTAGAGAAGCCGCTTCATCTACAAGTACAATATTAATATTTTCTTCGCTTTTGAGTAACTCATCCACTGGCTTAAAACAGAGTGTGTTTCCCTGATAACTGAGTTCGTTTTTAGTGCGATTTGATGTCGTCAACATACGCTGAGCATGTCTAAAAATCTGTTCTGTGTTGTCAATGTGAAGGGCTGTTACCATAATCGTTTTTGTGCCCTGAGTCATCAATTTAGCGGCTGCCAATCCTAAAGCCGATGATTTTCCTCTGCCTCTGTCCGCGGTTATAACTAAAGGCCTATTTCTGCGACCTTGGGCTACCTTATGAATGCCTTCTATGGCAGATTCTTGTTCGTAATATTGTTCTTTTTTTAAATTATCTTTAACAAAAAAAATCTCGCCAGAAAATTTATCTGCAGATAAGATCGCCACACTTTTATCTTTATAAAAGGTAGATATTAAGTATTGAATAAAAAAACTTTCGACTGGTTTATGTAAATAACCATAAGAAATGCGATTGATTTGTTCTGGGTCAGCATAATTCGGCCAATCTTTGAATTCAGGGCACAGGATCACCATCAAACCATTAGCTCTTATTGCGCCACTTAATGCCATGGCCGCGTTAGCCCTAAACCCACTAAAACAGTTCAATACTATCGAGTCAAATTCGTTGCCTAATTGAGAACGGTAGTTTTTTATAGTTATGTTTGCAAATTTTTCCTGTGCGTTTCCAACCCATAAAATATTATGTTTGTCATTATTACCTAGTAAGTTAACTGCAGCTTTTATTACCCATTTTTCATTACCTGTTATGACCAATAACTGTCTGTGACATGCTCTTGACTGTCGTTCTTCAAACCAATGAAGCAGGTGCTCGGGAAATTTCACAACAAATTCTAATTAAAATAATTAAACATTGTTGGCTAGTGTATGCAAACTTATACAAAAATACGATTGTTGAATAACAATTGTATTCATCTCAATACAAATCAAAAATACAATTGTCTTATTTATCGTGAAACAATTAGACGCGGTAGTGATCTGATACATATAGTTTAAAAGGAAATAAAAGTTGGTAAGGAAAGTTTTTTTATTGTTGGTCATAAACATGTCGTTATCTTGCATCACCTTAGCTGCCAATACAGATAACTACATTGTTTTAGAAGAGCATGACTTACCAGACGTGTTAAAGGAAACGTCTGGTTTATATTGCCCGCAAGTCGGTTCAGCCTTTACTGTTAATGACTCTGGAAACAAACCTATTATCTATAATATTGACCATACAGGGCAAATTATTACTGAAAAAACAGTAGAAACTAAAAATAAAGATTGGGAGGCATTGACTGGAGATAGCCAGAATTTTTATGTAGGCGATATAGGTAATAACGGCGGTAAAAGGAAGTTCGTTCAAATTCATGCAGTATCTAAGTTGGATAGTAGTGTCGAGTCTTCAGTTACGACGACTGAACTATATTATGTCAACAACTCGGTTAAAAAAAATAAGTATCTAAAACATGATTTTGATGCCGAAACATTGATTAATATCGATGACAGCTTATTTTTATTTTCTAAGAGCTGGAACACCGGCATTTTATTTATCTATCAGATAAATAAGATCGTACCTAAGCAGTTTGTTAAACATATCGGCATGATAGAAGGTTTGCCTGGTATTGTTACTGGAGGTGATTTTGATAATAAAAATAATCGATTTATTTTGGTCGGTTATGATTTGAAAAGGCTAGGTAGTCTTTATCCTTTCATTGCTATTGTTAATAAAGATTTGACTCTAAATAATTTTTTTGAACTTGCAGACTATGGTCAAGTAGAGGCGATTTGCGTCACTCCTAGTGGTGAAGTGTGGTTTACTCAAGAAAGTTCCTTTTTTTCCAATCACAAATTAGTCAAACTGAAAGTTACAGAATAGAGATTATTTTACGCTTATAAATTCCTATTTATTTATTGCTAAGCTTTGTTTGCCTGTTAGTATACTTCGGTTTGATATGAGTCGATTAGATTTTTACTGAACAACCAAGGGGAGCCATCTGGCTGAGATTTGAGTAAACACTCATAACCCTTATACCTGATCCGGATAATGCCGGCGTAGGAATGGTCAGACTTTACCTCCCATTTACCTGCCGTACAGCCGGATCTTTTCAAACCGTTATGAAGAGATCCCTCAATGAAATTTAATAAAAAGCCACTGACTAGTCTAATAAGCCTATGTTTAATCAACACTTGTGTTTATGCTCAAAATACCGAACAGGCACTTTCTGAACAATCTGATATGGAAACGATCATTGTTCAAGGTGCCCTAACTGCAACACCCCTGTCTGAAATGGCTACCAGCATTTCCATTATAGACGAGAGAGCAATACAACAACGTCAAGCCCAACACCTTGAAGATATATTAAATCGCGCAGCAAATGTGAACTTTTCCAGCGGTGCTAGCCGTGGACGTTTTTTGCAGATACGGGGTATTGGTGAACGCAGTCAGTTTACTGACCCAATCAATCCCTCCGTTGGTTATTTGGTTGACGGCATCAATTACTCTGGATTGCTCGCCGGGGCGAGTACGTTTGATATTGAACAAGTCGAAATATTTAAAGGACCCAATAGTGCACGTTTTGGTGCAGATGGTCTTGCTGGCATGATCAATGTGTTGAGCAAAGATGCTACAGAGCAAACCAGTATTGATGCTCAGTTTGGTGTTGCTAACTATGGTAGTTGGCAAATAGGGGCTGCAGTAGGCGGTGGTCTTAGTGACAGCGTTGATTACCGCCTATCAGTTCATCAAAATACCAGTGACGGGTTTGTTGAAAATACTTGGTTGGGACGTGACGACACTAATGGCGTGGATGAGTCAACTGCGCGAGCTAAACTTAATTGGCAAGTAACTGACGACTTATCTATCAACACCGTTATTCATCTGATTGATGTAGACAATGGATATGATGCTTTTTCACTCAATAGAGATAGAACAACCTTATCTGATGAGCCTGGCTTTGATAAACAACAGAGTGAGGCAATTGGTCTTACTATAGATTATCAAGGCTTAGATTGGGCTAATGTTCAACTTCAAAGCAGTTTTATGCAAGCCGATTTAGCTTATGGTTATGATGAGGATTGGAGTTTCGTAGGCATAGCGCCAGGCTGGGAATATTCATCTACTGATTACTACTTTCGGGAGCGCGAAGACAATACAGTTCAAGCAAAACTATCCAGTAAAAGTGATAAAGCTAATTCTTGGGTAGTCGGTTTTTATTTTGCAGACAAAACAGAAGACTTAACTCGAGAATATACGTATTTGCCAGCACCGTTTGAAAGCCAGGTGGATCGGCTAGACAGTGCTTTATTTGGTCAGTATAAATATATGTTATCAGATGAAAAATGGGTTACTGCAAGTTTACGTTTAGCCTCACAAACACTCGATTATGTTGATTCCAATTTGATCGATGAAGATATTGACCATAGTGATTGGGGAGCTGAAATTAGTTATCACCAAAAAGCGGGTGACAACAGTATGTTATACCTAAGTTTATTGCGCAGTTATAAAATGGGCGGGGTAAACGGACAAGCACTCGGTAAAATCGACGATGAAGATATTGCTGAGTTCAGACAAGACTTGCTTGATAATGCTATTTTCGATGCTGAATCTTTAATCGGTATCGAATTTGGTATAAAAGGTGCTAATCAAGATGGAAGTTTAGTATTAGATATTTCTGCTTTCTATCAAAAACGTGACGACGTGCAATATAAAAATTCTATTGTGAATGAGCAATCTTTTGTGGATTTTTACAACAATGCTACAGATGGAAAAAACTATGGTATTGAAGTCAGCTTAAATTACATGCTGTTCGATAATGTTGATACTTTTGCTAATCTCGGTTATTTAAAGACTGAAATTAGCGGCATCACCCTTAAAAATGGTAGTAATATTGATAAGCGAGAGCAAGCTCATGCACCTACCTACCATATCAACGCTGGTCTAAATTGGCGTGTTTCAAATAATATTAACTGGTTAATGGAGTTTGATGCCAAAGATGAGTTCTTTTATTCGTTTAGTCACGATCAACAATCACAGAGTATATTCATCGCTCATACAAGCCTTGATTACCAGATGGAAAACTGGAACGTTAGTTTGTATGCCCGTAACTTGTTTGATGAACAATACGCCAACCGTGGCTTTTATTTTGGTAACGATCCAAGAGATGAATATGAAACTCATTTGTATGAACAATTTGGTGAGCCACGTCGTGTAGGGATCAATTTTAAATATCAATACTAAATAATGTAAATCAAGCTGGAAATGACCACTCTTTCCAGCTTTTATCATAAGAGACCAAAATGAAAATAGTTGCTGAAATATCAATGTATCCGCTCAAAGAACAATACATTCAACCTATTCAAGAGTTCATAGACCGTTTAAATACCTATAAAAGTGTAAAGGTTATGACGACTGCTACCAGCACAACGGTCAGTGGTGAATATCTTCCTACCATGCAAATGTTAGGCGAAGAAATGCAACGTAGTCATGAAAAAATAGGGCAGGCAATATTTGTCTGCAAATTTTTAAATGGTGATAAGATGAGTACTGATATTTAATGGAAAATCTTTTAATACAGCTAGCTGCAACATCGTTTTTGGAAGGCATTGCGGTTGTATTGGCTGTTGTTTACGTTTGGCTGGCTGCTAGGCAAAACATTTGGTGTTGGCCGTGTGCATTGGTGAGTACCGGTATTTATACGTGGCTTTTTTGGAATGTATCTTTACCCTTCCATACAGGACTTAATTTCTATTATTTAATTATGGCCGTTTATGGCTTGATGAAGTGGCGTGAAAGTCAGGCCGATACCTTGCTTGTGCAAAGTTGGCCTTTATCTCGGCATATAATTTGTATCATCGTGCTGACAATTGGGTCCGTAACGTTAAGTTATTTTGCAAGCTCAATGTTAGATGCGGATCATATATATTTAGATGCATTTATTACGGTTTTTAGTGTTTACACAACAATACTTGTGGCCCATAAAGTACGAGAGAATTGGCTGTATTGGATTGTCATTAACATATTTGCATCTTATCTTTATTTCGCTAAAGATTTGACTTTAACGGGCATATTATTTTTATGTTACACAGGCTTTGCAGTTTATGGGTTTATTCAATGGCGGATAGAACCAGCTAATGTAGAAGGTCAGACTAAGCCCTTATGAGTGATTTAAAGCTTATGATGGAAGACGAATTAAAAGGTTTGGAGTTTATTCAGCCTGGCTTTCTTCTTAAGACTTTAAAGGGAGGTGCCGTTAATAGCAGTTATTACCTTCAAACATCCAAGAATAGCTACTTTGTTAAAACCTTTGATTCAGATAAAGTTGCACTATTGGATAGAAAAAATCTCTTTGATATTCAATTAGAACTGGCGTTTAAAGGGCTTGCAGTAAAGCCAGTCTATCTGTCAAAAACGTGTAATTTTCAAATTGACCAATGGCTTGATATACCAACTCTAGACCATGTGGATGTACCAAGCTTAACCACTACCAGAGGTCTAGCATCTGCATTATCAACACTGCATAAGACTCAAATTGAGGCTCCAAAGTTAGATTTACCCTGTCAGTGGAAACATTATTTAGGCGTGACTAATACGTCAGTTTCTTTATTAGAACAGCAAACTCTTGAGCGTTATGCTGCCATATGGCACCAAGCCTGTGCAACTAAAGCGGTATTTTGTCACAATGATTTAGCTTTATCTCATGTTACACATTCCCAGCCCAGTATAATTTTTGATTGGGAATACTGCTCATTATCTTGCCCATATTTTGATTTGGCTTCATGTGTGGCAATTAATGGATTAGGTGCAGCAGACGAAGCTAGTTTATATGCATTTTATGCGCAGTTTAGTGAACAACGTTTATCAGAAGTAATAAAAAAAGTATTTGTTATGAAACCCTTAGTTGAACTAACCAATAAGCTTTGGTATCGAGCTTTTTTTCAGTCAAGATAAGCGTAAAAAATAATTTCAACTATTTTAAATAGCTTTAAATAGCTTTAAATAGCGTATTTACAGATAACTCGGTCGTTTCAGGATGAGGTGGCTTGTTGCGTTTGATTGAATATGGATTATTGATTGAGTTGTTTACTATCACTTCTGCTTTTTAATGGCACCTCTGCTTTTTTAAAATTGTTACATTTGCAAACAATCGTTTTGCTCAAAAAATCTCGACTTACCCATTTACACTTTTTCCTAACATCTTATTTTGAAAATGTTTGGGCATATAGCTTATTAAATGTGCAGTTGTTTATAAGATGCACATAGTAAAAGCAAAATCACTTTACCTTTCGCTTTCCGTGAGTATAATTCAGCCCTTCAGCAGGGGTGTAGTTCCAATTGGTAGAACAGCGGTCTCCAAAACCGATGGTTGGGGGTTCGAATCCCTCCACCCCTGCCATTTTATTGGCAAAAATGTCCCATTTTTAGGTGACGACATAACTAGCAAGAGAGTTAGGGTTTAGTATGAGTGAGAATACAGAAAACAGTTCCAACCCATTCGACATGTTGAAATGGTTAGTTATATTTGGTTTGTTGGGGAGCGTAGTTGCTGCTAACCATTTTTTTCCAGAACTATCCGTTCTGTACATTGCTCTAATTGCTGTCGCTGCTGTAGGAATTTCAGGTTTTATAGCTTCTACAACATTCAAAGGTAGTACCTTTATTACGTTCGCAAAAGAGTCAAGAACTGAAGTGCGCAAGGTTGTATGGCCTACTCGCCAAGAGACAACAACGACTACTATGATTGTATTAGCCGCAACTGTTGTCATGGCACTAATTTTGTGGGGACTAGACGGGATTATTGTTGAGATTGTCTCATTTATAACGGGGTTAGGAATTTAAGTAATGTCTGATAAAAAATGGTACGTGGTTCAAGCTTTCTCTGGGTATGAAGGCCGTGTTCAAAAAACTTTGCTAGAACATATTAGAATGAACGAAATGGAAGATTATTTCGGTGAAATTTTAGTACCTACCGAAGAAGTTGTTGAGATGCGCGCAGGACAACAAAGAAAAAGTGAGCGTAAATTTTTTCCAGGTTACGTACTAGTCCAGATGGATATGAATGAAGACTCATGGCATTTGGTGAAAAGTGTCCCTCGAGTTTTAGGCTTTATCGGAGGTACTTCAGACCGCCCATCGCCTATTACCAAAAAAGAAGCAGATGCAATACTGAATCGTCTTGAAGAAGGCGTTGATAAGCCAAAACCAAAAACATTGTTCGAACCAGGCGAAGTGGTGCGTGTCACCGATGGTCCTTTTGCGGATTTCAATGGAGTAGTCGAAGAAGTCGATTACGAAAAAAGTCGCTTGAAAGTATCAGTACTCATCTTTGGCCGTTCAACACCGGTAGAACTGGAGTTTGGCCAAGTAGAGAAAGGCTAGTTTAAATGTCACAGCCAATAAAAAAGGATGCTATTAGCATCCTTTTTTATTGGCTGTGACTAACAAGAAATATGTTTGGGTATATGTGAATTCATAACCCAGTAATATAAGAAATTAATTATAATCCCATTTTAAATTGAAATCGAATGGACATGTTAAGATAAGGATAGTTTTGTACTGCGGTTTTTTGCAACGTGATAATTTATAGCTGATTGTTTAAAGCAACAGAAGACAGCAGGGTTTTTATTTAAAGACTGATGTTTGATAAATCAAGATATACATTTCAGCCTTTTGAAGTAGTAATATTTAAATTTTTCTGAAATACGCTGCTTGTTTGCTAATTTCTGCCTTGATTTTCTCAAATTAACTAATAGCGCACAAAATTCAGGATTGTCAACAATAAGACTTGTGCCGAGGTGATAGTTCATCTATACTTCGCGACCCATTTTATTAGAACGGGAAGCCGACTGAGTAAGCATTCTCTGTGTTTACAAGGCGTTATACCCAAATTAGAGAGTATTATCATGGCGAAGAAAGTCACTGGCTTAATTAAGCTTCAGGTTGCAGCAGGTGCTGCAAACCCTAGTCCTCCGGTTGGCCCAGCACTAGGCCAACATGGTGTAAACATCATGGAATTCTGTAAAGCGTTCAACGCAAAAACAGAAGCACTTGAAAAAGGCGCTCCAGTACCAGTAGAGATCACTGTGTACGAAGACCGTTCTTTTACATTCATAACAAAAACTCCTCCTGCTTCTTTCTTACTTAAGAAGGCTGCTGGAATAAAAAATGGTTCTGGTCGTCCAAACACTGAAAAAGTGGGTAAAGTGACGCGTGCGCAATTAGAAGAAATTGCACATACAAAAGAACCAGATTTGACTGCATCAGGTTTAGAAGCAGCAGTAAACACCATCGCTGGCTCTGCACGCAGCATGGGCTTAGTGATAGAGGGGTAAGACATGGCTAAATTAACAAAACGCGCTCGCTTAGTAAAAGAAAAAGTTGATGCGACAAAAGAATACGGATTTAATGAAGCCGTTGCTTTATTAAAAGAATTAGCCACTGCTAAATTTGCAGAAAGTGTTGACGTAGCCGTTAACCTTGGCATAGATGCGCGTAAATCTGACCAGAATGTACGCGGTGCTACTGTGCTGCCAAATGGTACGGGTAAAGATGTTCGTGTTGCAGTGTTCACCCAAGGTGCAAACGTTGAAGCTGCTAAAGCAGCTGGTGCTGACATTGTTGGTATGGAAGATTTAGCTGAGTTAGTTAAAAAAGGCGAAATGAACTTTGACGTCGTTGTTGCTTCACCAGATGCAATGCGTGTTGTTGGTCAGTTAGGACAGATATTAGGTCCTCGCGGTCTTATGCCTAACCCTAAAACTGGTACAGTTACGCCAGATGTTGCCACAGCAGTAAGAAATGCTAAAGCTGGTCAAGTACGTTATCGCAATGACAAAAATGGTATTATCCACGCAAGCATTGGTAAAATAGCTTTTGAAGCAAACCATATTCAAGAAAACTTAGCAGCATTGTTAGAAGCGCTTAATAAAGCTAAGCCTTCTTCAGCTAAAGGCATTTTCATTCAGAAAATTAGCCTTAGTACAACAATGGGTGCAGGTGTTTCTGTAGATCAAGCTAGCTTAGGTTAGTAGGGTCTTAGCAGGTAAGTATTATCTTACTTGTTTCTCTGTAAAGGTTATGGGTTGGAGTTTGAGTCTAGCTATTTGTAAAAATAGTTAGACGAAAGACTCCCGTCCTAGACCGCAGGCGTAAGTTGGCGAGTGAAGTAAGAGAGCATCCGCCTAGATAGTGTCAGTAATGTCACATGTCGCAAACAACTTGCTTAAAAAGTCAGCCTGCGCAGACGGTGGTATCGACTCAGACTCTCTGGGATTAACGAACACCGTAGAGCGGTGAATTTATTTAAGTTAGTCCTTAAGTAATGACATCAATCTGTGAATCCTGAAACGGATATTTTTAATAAAAATGATGTTTCAGACTTTAAGAGGTGAACTCAGTGGCATTAGGCTTAGCAGCAAAAAAAGAGATCGTAATAGAAATAAACGATGTTGCGTCTCGAGCTCTATCTGTTGCCGTTGCTGAATACCGTGGTATGGAAGTAGCAGAATTAACTGATCTTCGTGTTAAAGCACGTGAGCAAGGTGTTTACTTACGAGTAATTCGTAACACTTTAGCGAAACGTGGTTTAGCTGATAGTAAGTTTTCTGATATGGATAGTGCTTTAACTGGTCCGTTAATCTATGGGTTTTCCATAGATGCCCCTGGCAGTGCTGCTCGTCTTTTCAAAGACTTTGCAAAAACTAACGGCAAGTTAAACGTAACTGCACTTTCTATTGGTAGTGGTTTATTGGGTCCAGAAAAATTGGACGCAGTTGCATCACTACCTACCCGCGACGAAGCGTTGGCAAGATTACTTGCTACCTTCAAAGCACCTGTCGAGAAATTCGTGCGTACTATCAACGAAGTTCCAGGCAAGTTTGTGCGTGTATTGGCAGCGATCAAAGACGAAAAATAATTTTCGACTTTGGCATTATAAATTTTTAACATTAAACCCAGGAGTTTAGAGAAATGGCTCTAACTAAAGATGATATATTAAACGCTATTGCTGAAATGCCAGTAATGGAACTTGTTGAACTGATCGAAGCGGCTGAAGAAAAATTCAACGTTTCTGCTGCTGCAGCTGTAGCTGTAGCCGGTCCTGCAGCAGCTGCTGAAGTTGTTGAAGAGCAAACTGAATTTGATGTCTTTATGACCTCTTTCGGCCCGAACAAAGTATCAGTTATTAAAGCAGTACGTTCTGCTACAGGTCTTGGACTTAAAGAAGCTAAAACTCTGGTTGAAGCTGCTCCAACATCTGTCAAAGAAGGTATTTCTAAAGCAGATGCTGAAGAACTTAAGAAGACGCTTGAAGAAGCTGGCGCTGAAGTTGAGCTTAAATAATAATCTGTTTAATCACAGATTGTTAGCCTGAAATGGCATAGGCTGGTGGCTTTTTAGTCACCAGCCTTTTTGCGCTGTAGGATTTACTATTTTCGTCCTTTGATATTAGTCCTAGTAATGAAGTGCAAATTGTAGGTAAAACTAAATAAAACCAATAAGTTAAGTAAGCCTCTTAATGACTTTGGTAAACGTTTTTCTACAACCTTAAAGGATAGCGGAGGTTTGCTTAACTTTATGTCTCTATAGACATCTAGATAAGCAAGTTGGGTCAAAAATCGGCAGGCTGAGGAACCCATGGTTTACTCTTATAGCGAAAAGAAACGTATCCGTAAGGATTTTGGCAAACGTCCACAGGTATTGGAAATACCGTATCTACTTTCAATCCAATTAGATTCTTTTAAAAAGTTTATTGATCTTGATGTAGATGGTCAACATGGACTGGAAGCAGCATTTCGATCAGTTTTCCCAATTAAAAGTTATTCTGGTAACGCTGAGTTGCAGTATGTAAGTTACCGATTAGGTGCCCCAGTATTTGATGTGAAAGAATGTCAAATTCGTGGTGTTACTTTTTCTGCACCTCTACGTGTGAAATTGCGTTTAGTGTTGTTCGATAGAGAAGCAGCACCAGGCACGGTAAAAGACATTAAAGAGCAAGAAGTCTACATGGGTGAAATTCCACTCATGACTGATAACGGTACATTCGTTATCAATGGTACTGAGCGTGTCATAGTGTCGCAATTACACCGTTCACCAGGCGTGTTCTTCGACCACGACAAAGGGAAAACTCACTCATCAGGTAAAGTGTTATATAACGCTCGCGTTATTCCTTACCGTGGTTCGTGGTTAGACTTTGAATTTGACCCTAAAGATAATTTATTTGTACGAATAGATAGACGTCGTAAGTTACCGGCCACTATTATGTTACGTGCATTAGAAATGCCTACCGAAGAGATACTTGCGTTGTTCTTTGAAACAAACCAAGTACGTATCGACGGTGAAAAGTATTTATCTGATATTGTGCCAGACAGACTTCGTGGTGAAACCGCGCAGTTCGATATTTTAGATAATAAAGGCAAAGTTGTTGTTGAGACGGGCCGTCGTATTTCGGCACGTCATACACGCGCACTAGAAAAAGCAAAAATAACAGAACTTGAAGTTCCTGCTGAGTATTTAGTTGGTCGTGTTTTTGCTCGTGATTACATAAATAAAGAAACAGGTGAAGTTATTGTCAGTGCAAATGACCTGTTAACTTTAGAAAACATAGCTGAAATGACTGAAGCGGGTATCAAAGCATTCGATACGCTTTACATCAATGAGCTTGATCATGGTGCCTATATTTCGGATACCTTACGCATTGATGGTTCAACTAATAAGCTAGAAGCTTTGGTTGAGATTTATCGCATGATGCGCCCTGGTGAGCCACCAACGAAAGATGCGGCTGAAACTTTGTTTAATAACTTGTTCTTCTCAGAAGACCGTTATGACTTATCTGCAGTTGGACGAATGAAGTTCAATCGTCGTTTGGGTCGTGATGTATCGACTGGGAAAGGCGTGCTAGATAAAGCTGACATCGTTGCTGTAATGAAACAGCTGATCACTATCCGTGATGGTAAAGACGAGGTTGATGATATCGACCATTTGGGTAACAGACGTATTCGTTCTGTTGGCGAAATGGCTGAAAATCAATTCCGTGTTGGTCTTGTTCGTGTAGAACGTGCTGTTAAAGAACGTTTAAGCTTAGGTGACCTTGACGCAATTATGCCTCAGGATCTCATTAACGCTAAACCTATTTCTGCTGCGGTCAAAGAGTTCTTTGGTTCAAGCCAATTGTCACAGTTTATGGATCAGAACAATCCATTGTCTGAAGTGACACACAAACGTCGTATTTCTGCATTAGGGCCGGGTGGTTTGACTCGTGAACGTGCTGGTTTTGAAGTACGTGATGTGCATCCGACTCACTATGGTCGAGTATGCCCAATCGAAACGCCTGAAGGTCCTAACATTGGCCTGATCAACTCTCTTGCTAGTTATGCTCGTACTAACGATTACGGTTTCTTAGAAACCCCATATCGTAAAATAGTAGACGGAGTTGTGACTGATGAAATTGACTATCTATCTGCCATAGAAGAAGGTCAATATGCGATTGCACAAGCAAACGTAGTACTCGATGAAAAAGGTAAGTTGACTGAAGATTTGATCCCTTGTCGTTTTCGTGGTGAAACCACGTTAATGTCGGTATCTGAAATCACTTATATGGATGTGTCACCTCAACAGATTGTGTCTGTTGCTGCCAGTATTATTCCTTTTCTAGAGCATGATGATGCTAACCGAGCACTAATGGGTGCCAACATGCAACGTCAAGCTGTTCCAACATTGATTGCCGAAAAGCCGTTAGTCGGAACTGGTATGGAAAAGATTGTTGCTGTGGATTCAGGTGTGACAATTATCGCTAAGCGCGGCGGTTCAGTATCTTTTGTTGATGCAAGCCGAATTGTTGTAAAGGTTAATGAAGCTGAAATGACTGCTGGTGAAGCAGGAATTGATATTTATAACCTAACAAAATATACCCGTTCAAACCAAAATACATGTATTAACCAAAGGCCTACTTGTAACGCTGGCGAACCAGTAGTTGCAGGTGACGTATTAGCCGATGGTCCGTCTACCGATATGGGTGAACTGGCACTAGGTCAAAACATGCGAATCGCATTTATGCCTTGGAACGGTTACAACTTCGAAGACTCAATCTTAATTTCTGAACGTGTAGCGATGGAAGACAGATTTACTTCTATACATATTCAAGAATTAAGTTGTATTGCTCGTGATACCAAGCTAGGTCCAGAAGAAATTAGTTCTGATATTCCAAACGTTGGTGAGTCTGCGCTAGGGAAACTGGATGAGTCTGGTGTGGTTTATATTGGTGCTGAAGTTAAAGGCGGCGATATTCTGGTAGGTAAGGTGACTCCGAAAGGTGAAACCCAGCTAACGCCAGAAGAGAAACTTCTACGAGCAATTTTCGGTGAAAAAGCTTCTGACGTTAAAGATACTTCATTACGAGTGCCTAACAGCGTTCATGGAACAGTTATCGACGTTCAGGTCTTCACCCGTGATGGTGTTGAGAAAGACAAGCGCGCACGTGAAATTGAAGATATGCAATTACGCGAAGTGAAAAAAGACTTATCTGACGAATTCAATATATTAGCTGATGGCATTTTTGCCCGTGCAGGTAATTTATTGCTTAAGTCGGGTGTTGCTCAGGAAAAACTTGACAACATGCCTCGTGACAAGTGGTTTGACTTAACGCTCGACGATGAAGATGCACAATCTGAGCTTGACCAAATTGCTGACCAGCATGTCGAGATTAAGTCTGACTTCGATACTAAGTTTGAAATTAAACGTCGCAAAATCACTCAAGGTGATGATTTAGCACCTGGTGTGCTTAAAATTGTTAAGGTTTACCTTGCAGTTAAACGTCATATTCAACCTGGTGATAAAATGGCGGGTCGTCATGGTAACAAAGGTGTTATATCGACTATCAAGCCTGTTGAAGACATGCCTTATGATGCAGATGGTACGCCGGTCGACATCGTGTTGAACCCATTGGGCGTTCCATCGCGTATGAACATTGGTCAGGTACTTGAAACTCACCTAGGTATGGCTGCTAGTGGCATCGGTGTGAAAATCGACCGTATGCTTAAAGAGCACGAAGACATGGCTAAGCTGCGTAGTTTCTTACAAGAAGTATACAGCGCTGGCAAATCGCATCAGGAAGTCGATTTAAGTACTTTCAGTGATGATGAAGTCACACGTTTAGCCGGTAACCTTCGTAAAGGCGTACCTATGGGAACACCTGTCTTTGACGGTGCAACTGAAGCTGAAATCAAACATATGCTGACTTTGGCAGATATCCCAGAAAGCGGACAAATCACTTTGTTCGACGGTCGCACTGGTCGCGCATTTGAGCGTCCTGTTACTGTGGGTTATATGTATATGCTGAAACTGAACCACTTGGTAGACGATAAAATGCATGCTCGTTCTACTGGTTCATACAGTTTGGTTACACAGCAACCGTTGGGTGGTAAAGCGCAGTTTGGTGGTCAACGTTTCGGAGAGATGGAAGTATGGGCACTTGAAGCTTATGGTGCCGCCTACACCTTGCAAGAAATGTTAACTGTTAAGTCCGATGACGTTAATGGTCGTACCAAAATGTATAAAAACATTGTGGATGGCGATCACCGTATGGAACCTGGTATGCCAGAATCTTTCAACGTACTGTTGAAAGAAATTCGTTCACTAGGTATCAACATCGAACTAGAAGAACGATAAGCTGCTCATTGAGCTTTTAGACATGATGGTGTAGCACCCGTGCTACACCTTTGCAATTGACTCCGCTGGGAGAGAGATGTGAAAGATTTATTAAAGTTTCTTAAGCAACAACATAAGACTGAAGAATTCGATAATATACGAATTGGTCTTGCATCACCGGATATGATCCGCTCGTGGTCGTTCGGTGAAGTTAAGAAACCAGAAACAATTAATTACCGTACTTTTAAACCTGAACGTGATGGTCTATTTTGCGCACGTATTTTTGGTCCTGTTAAAGATTATGAATGTTTGTGTGGTAAGTACAAGCGCC
Organism: uncultured Paraglaciecola sp.; assembly: GCF_913058035.1. Taxonomy (GTDB): domain Bacteria; phylum Pseudomonadota; class Gammaproteobacteria; order Enterobacterales; family Alteromonadaceae; genus Paraglaciecola. Next base: position 22,919 of record NZ_CAJXPA010000044.1, read on the forward strand.
TCAAACATCGTGGCGTGATTTGTGAAAAATGTGGGGTAGAAGTTACCTTAACTAAAGTACGCCGTGAGCGTATGGGTCACATTGATTTGGCAAGTCCAGTTGCACATATTTGGTTCTTGAAATCATTACCGTCCCGTATTGGTCTGATGTTAGATATGACATTACGTGATATCGAACGTGTACTTTATTTTGAATCATACGTGGTATCAGAACCAGGTATGACGACACTTGAACGCAGCCAACTTCTCACCGAAGAAGAATATTTGGATGCACTTGAAGAGCACGGTGACGAGTTTGAAGCCAAAATGGGCGCTGAAGCAGTTTATGAATTGCTTAAAGCACTAGACGTTGATGCTGATGTAGTTTCTATGCGAGAAGAGTTGCCTTCAATAAACTCTGAAACAAAGCGTAAGAAAATTACTAAACGTTTGAAATTATTAGAGTCTTTCCAATTATCAGGTAACAAACCTGAGTGGATGATTTTAACAATATTGCCTGTGTTGCCTCCTGACTTACGTCCTTTGGTTCCACTAGACGGCGGACGTTTCGCGACGTCAGATCTAAACGACTTATACCGTCGTGTTATCAACCGTAACAATCGTTTAAAGCGTCTTCTTGACCTTGCTGCACCCGACATTATTGTGCGCAACGAAAAACGTATGTTGCAAGAAGCGGTCGATGCCTTGCTAGATAACGGCCGTCGTGGTCGTGCTATAACAGGCTCTAACAAACGTCCTCTCAAGTCTTTGGCTGATATGATCAAAGGTAAACAAGGTCGTTTCCGTCAGAACTTGCTAGGTAAACGTGTTGATTATTCTGGTCGTTCTGTAATAACCGTTGGACCCACATTACGCTTGCACCAATGTGGTCTACCAAAGAAGATGGCTCTTGAATTATTTAAGCCGTTTATTTATGGTAAATTAGAAGGCCGTGGCCTAGCGACTACAATTAAAGCGGCTAAGAAATTAGTCGAGCGCGAAGATCCAGAAGTATGGGATGTACTAGACGAAGTTATTCGTGAACACCCAGTCTTGCTTAACCGTGCACCCACACTTCACAGACTAGGTATTCAGGCATTTGAACCTATACTAATCGAAGGAAAAGCGATTCAGTTACACCCATTAGTGTGTGCTGCATACAACGCTGATTTCGACGGTGACCAAATGGCGGTCCACATTCCGTTGACGATTGAAGCACAGCTTGAGTCTCGCGCACTGATGATGTCCACCAACAACATTCTTTCACCAGCCAATGGTGAGCCAATTATCGTTCCTTCACAGGATGTGGTAATGGGCTTGTACTATATGACACGTGACCGTGTTAATGGTGTAGGCGAAGGCATGATGTTTACTAGTCCTCATGAAGCTGAAAAAGCATACCGTACTGAAGCAGCAGAATTACATGCTCGCGTTAAAGTACGTATCACAGAATATGAAACAGATGCGGATGGTAACAAGGTTGAAAAAATTACATTAACTGACACCACTGTTGGTCGTGCAATTTTCTCATTGGCTTTACCAAAAGGAATACCTTTCGAGATTATTAACAAAGCTATGGGGAAGAAGCAAATCTCCAAGCTGTTGAATGCCTGTTATCGTACTCTAGGTTTGAAAGATACCGTTATTGCTGCTGACCAAATCATGTATACCGGTTTTCACTATGCGATGATCGCTGGTGCATCTGTTGGTATAGATGACATGGTTATTCCTGATGCTAAGAAAGACATTATAGAAGATGCAGAAGCTGAAGTACGCGAAATCCAAGAACAATTCCAATCTGGTCTTGTTACAGCAGGTGAGCGCTACAATAAAGTTATCGATATCTGGTCAAATGCAAACGAAAAAGTAGCCAAAGCTATGATGGATAACTTGTCAATTGAGACAGTTAAAAATCGAGATGGTGAAATGGAAGAGCAAGTTTCTTTCAACTCAGTATTTATGATGGCCGATTCCGGTGCTCGTGGTAGCCCCGCACAAATCCGTCAGTTAGCGGGTATGCGTGGTTTGATGGCAAAACCAGATGGTTCGATCATTGAAACACCTATCACTGCTAACTTCCGTGAAGGTTTGAATGTACTTCAGTATTTCATATCTACACACGGAGCACGTAAAGGTCTGGCTGATACGGCATTGAAAACAGCTAACTCAGGTTACTTGACTCGTCGTTTGGTTGATGTCGCGCAAGATTTGGTTATCAACAATGATGATTGTGGCACATTCGAAGGTGTTAAAATGACACCTCTTATCGAAGGTGGCGATGTTGTTGAACCACTTCGCGAACGAGTGCTAGGTCGTACTGTTGCTGAAGACGTTATGAAGCCAGGAACTAAGGAAGTGTTAGTAGAGCGTAATGTTCTTCTAGATGAGGCCTTAGTAGACCTACTTGAGGTCAACTCAATTGACCAAATTCAAGTTCGATCTGTTATTACATGCGAAAATGACTTTGGCGTATGTGCCAGATGTTATGGCCGTGACTTGGCCCGTGGACACATGGTTGGTCATGGTGAAGCTGTCGGTGTTATCGCTGCTCAGTCAATCGGTGAACCTGGTACACAGCTTACTATGCGTACATTCCACATCGGTGGTGCTGCGTCACGTTCAACTGCAGAAAACAATGTACAAGTGAAAACTACGGGTACTTTGAAACTGCATAATGCTAAGTATGTGCGAAACAGTGATGACAAGGTAGTGATTGTTTCTCGTTCAACTGAAATCTGCATTATTGATGATCAAGGTCGTGAGAAAGAGCGTTATAAAGTGCCTTACGGTGCCATTTTAACGGTAAATGATGGTGCAAAAGTTACCACTGGCGAAGTTGTTGCCAACTGGGACCCGCATTCGCATCCAATCGTTACTGAGCGTGCTGCGAAAATTAGCTACTCTGACATCGATGATAGTAACACTGAGATGCAGCAAGATGACCTAACTGGTCTTACTCGTATCGTAGTTAATGACTTGTCTAAAGCAAATGCGAAAGAGCCTAAGCTTATTCTTGAAAGTGAAGAATTTGGTTTACAAGAAATCCGTCTTCCAAGCTTTACTACCATTGAAGCAACTGAAGGTATGGATGCTAAGCCTGGTGATGTATTGGCTCGTATTCCTCAAGAAAGCTCGAAGACCCGTGATATTACTGGTGGTCTTCCACGCGTAGCAGACTTGTTTGAGGCTCGTAAGCCTAAAGAACCAGCCATTCTTGCAGAAGTATCAGGAATGATTGGTTTTGGTAAAGAGACCAAAGGTAAGAAACGCTTAACTATTACGCCAAAAGATGGTGAACATTACGAAGAGATGATCCCTAAATGGCGTAACCTGAACGTGTTTGAAGGTGAAAACGTTGAGAAAGGTGAAGTCATAGCAGACGGAGCGGAGTCACCTCATGACATTCTCAGATTGCGTGGCATCAGTGCTGTTTCAAACTATATCGTTAATGAAGTACAAGAGGTTTACCGCCTTCAAGGGGTGAAAATAAACGATAAACACATCGAAGTAGTTATTCGTCAAATGTTGCGTAAGTGTATGATTTCTTATGCAGGTGACAGTAAGTTCTTAGAAGGTGAACAAGTTGAAGTGTCTAACGTGAAAATCGCTAACCGTGAATTGGAAAGACAGGGCAAAATCCCTGCTCAATACGAACCACAGTTACTAGGTATCACTAAAGCATCATTGTCTACTGAGTCATTTATTTCTGCGGCATCTTTCCAAGAAACTACCCGTGTTCTTACCGAAGCAGCAGTGCAAGGTAAAGAAGATGAGTTACGTGGCTTGAAAGAAAACGTTATTGTTGGAAGATTAATACCTGCCGGTACCGGCTTCACTTACCATCAAAAACGTACAGCTAGAAAACTAGCCGAGCAACAGGGACTGGACGAACCTTCAGTTTCTGCATCTGAAGCAGAATTAGCACTATCTGAAGCACTTAATGCTGAAGTTAGTGAGACACCTGCCGACGAGTAAAAGATAAGATCAGAAAGTGATCCGTTAAATAAAGATTGTTGTCTAAACCCATATTTTATGCAGTTTAGCAGCAGTCTTACTTGACAGCCCACCCATTGATCATTAGAATTCCGCGACCCGAAATTTGGTGACTTTTTCGTCATTAATTTTGGGCTCGCGGATTTTTCGCGTTTTACGCCCTCAAAAGAGGGTAACCAGTCGTAATTTTAACCAGGAGCTAGTTAATGGCAACAGTTAACCAGTTAGTGCGCAAGCCCCGTAAGCAACCTGCGACGAAGAGCAACGTCGCGGCCTTGCAAGCCTGCCCACAACGCCGTGGAGTATGTACCCGTGTATATACAACCACACCAAAAAAGCCGAACTCTGCATTACGTAAAGTATGTCGTGTTCGTTTGACCAACGGTTTTGAAGTATCTTCATACATCGGTGGTGAAGGTCACAACCTACAAGAACACAGTGTTGTTCTTATTCGTGGTGGTCGTGTTAAAGATTTACCAGGTGTTCGTTATCACACTGTTCGCGGTACATTAGATTGTGCAGGCGTAAGTGATCGCAGAGCCGGTCGTTCTAAATACGGTACAAAAAGGCCTAAGTCTTAACGGTTCTCCGTTAGTAAGGCCAAACTAAAGTAATAATTGAGTTTTGGGAATACCCTGAAAATTCTACGGAGAATTTGAAATGCCAAGAAGAAGAGTTGTAGGTCAACGTAAAATCCTACCCGATCCTAAGTTCGGATCAGAGTTACTTGCTAAATTTATGAATGTCGTCATGTTAGACGGCAAAAAATCGACTGCTGAAAAAATCGTTTACGGTGCACTAGAAATTGTTGCTATTAAAGCTGACAAAACGCACTTAGAAATATTTGAAAGCGCATTGGACAACATCCGCCCTACGGTCGAGGTTAAATCTCGTCGTGTTGGTGGCTCTACTTATCAAGTTCCAGTAGAAGTTCGTCCCGTTCGTCGAAATGCTCTAGGTATGCGTTGGTTGGTTGACGCTGCTCGTAAACGTGGTGAAAAATCAATGGCTCAACGCCTTGCAGCTGAAATGCTCGACGCTGCTGAAAATAAAGGTTCTGCGGTTAAGAAACGTGAAGACGTTCACCGTATGGCTGAAGCAAACAAAGCTTTCGCTCACTACCGCTGGTAATAAGAGAAAGTTATGGCACGTAAAACGCCCCTTGAGCGTTATCGGAATATTGGTATTGTCGCCCATGTGGACGCGGGTAAAACCACGACCACTGAGCGCGTTCTTTTCTATACCGGCTTGTCTCACAAGATCGGTGAGGTCCATGATGGCGCAGCCACCATGGACTGGATGGAGCAAGAGCAAGAGCGTGGCATTACTATTACTTCGGCAGCGACGACCTGCTTTTGGTCGGGTATGGATAAACAATTCGAACAACATCGAATTAATATCATTGACACGCCTGGACACGTTGACTTCACTATCGAAGTAGAACGCTCCTTGCGTGTGCTCGATGGTGCTGTAGTTGTATTCTGCGGTTCGTCAGGTGTAGAGCCTCAATCTGAAACGGTTTGGCGTCAAGCTGACAAATACCATGTCCCTCGAATGGTATTTGTAAACAAGATGGACCGTACTGGTGCAGATTTTGAGCGCGTAGTGAAACAAATTGAAACTCGTTTAGGTACCAAATGTGTACCTATTCATTTGAACATAGGTGTTGAAGAAACATTCAAGGGTGTGGTTGACCTTATCAAGATGAAGGCCATTAATTGGAATGAGTCTGATCTAGGTATGACTTTCATTTATGAAGATGTGCCTGACGATTTAATGGACAGAGCGCAGCAATTGCGCAATGAACTAATTGAAGCAGCAGCTGAAGCTACTGATGAGTTGATGGATAAGTATTTGGAAGGTTTTGACCTAACCGAAGACGAAATAAAATTTGGTTTACGTAAACGCACACTTGCGAATGAAATAGTCCTAGCGACTTGTGGTTCGGCATTTAAAAATAAAGGTGTACAGGCGGTTCTTGACGCAGTAGTTGATTATCTTCCTGCACCGATAGATGTACCTGCGATAAAAGGTGTATTAAACGACAAAGATGAAACAGTTGCGGAACGCCCAGCAGATGATGCTGCACCCTTTGCTGCATTAGCATTTAAAATTGCTACTGATCCCTTTGTTGGCACGTTAACGTTCTTCCGATGTTATTCTGGTGTGGTTAACTCAGGCGATGCTGTTTACAACCCAGTAAAAGGTAAGCGCGAGCGATTCGGGCGTATTGTTCAAATGCATGCCAAGGATAGAGAAGAGCTAAAGCAAGTACGTGCTGGCGATATTGCTGCTGCAATAGGATTAAAAGATGTAACTACGGGTGACACATTGTGTGATCCAAATCACATCATTACCCTAGAACGCATGGAATTTCCTGAACCGGTTATTTCTATAGCAGTAGAACCACGCTCTCAACCAGACCAAGAGCGAATGGGTATCGCGTTAGGAAAACTAGCAGCAGAAGACCCATCGTTTAAGGTACACACTGACGCAGAATCAGCTCAAACAATTATCTCAGGTATGGGTGAGTTACATCTTGATATTATTGTTGACCGAATGAAGCGTGAGTTTAACGTTGAGTGCAATGTAGGTAAACCTCAGGTTGCTTATCGCGAGACCATCCGCAAGAAGGTTGATGTTGAAGGTAAGTTTATCCGTCAATCAGGCGGAAGAGGCCAGTTTGGTCACGTTTGGTTAACTATCGAGCCCAATGAAGAAGGCGCTGGATACGAATTTATCAAAATATTGTTGGTGGTACGGTTCCAAAAGAATTTATTCCATCAGTTGATAAAGGTATCGAAGAACAGATGCAAAATGGTGTGGTAGCTGGTTACCCGGTACTTGATGTAAAAGTTACCTTGTTTGATGGCTCATATCATGATGTTGACTCTTCAGAAATGGCGTTTAAAATTGCTGGGTCGATGGGGTTCAGGAAAGGAGCTGCAGAAGCAGACCCTGTATTACTTGAGCCAACTATGAAAGTTGAAGTCACTACTCCAGAAGACTGGATGGGTGACGTAGTAGGCGACCTTAACAGGCGCCGGGGTATGATTGAAGGCATGGATGATGGTGTGGCGGGTATTAAAATAATACATGCTAAAGTACCGTTATCAGAAATGTTTGGTTACGCTACTGATCTGCGCAGTGCAACTCAAGGGCGAGCGTCATATTCAATGGAATTTTTTAAATACTCAGAAGCGCCGAGTAATGTCACTAAAGCCATTACCAACGCGCGAACTTAAATTTTAATGAAGGTCTGATCCGGTAGTCTCTTAGAGAACGGATTTTTAACTTAGGAAACCAGTAAAATGGCAAAAGCAAAGTTTGAACGTACTAAACCGCATGTAAACGTCGGTACTATCGGTCACGTTGACCATGGTAAAACAACATTAACAGCCGCAATCACAACTGTATTAGCTAAAACGTACGGTGGCGATGCATCAGCATTTGATCAAATTGATAACGCTCCAGAAGAGCGTGAGCGTGGGATCACTATTTCAACGT
>NZ_CAJXPA010000045.1 GCF_913058035.1 uncultured Paraglaciecola sp.
TGAATCTTGAGTTGGTCCTCGGAAAGTGTGCACTGATTAAAAAAACAACCTGCATTATGACGGAATTTTATTTGCAGCATTTATAATATCCTAAACTTGTTCTTTTATGCTCAAAAATTTATTGTAACGGCAAACTGTTACTCATCAAAATGGAATGATTTAAAATTAAGAAACGTCTTTAGGTCAATAGCGTGCTAATAATGATGTCTTTAATAACAGTTAAGAGATGTAATATGTAATCGGTTAAGTCATTATTTCAAAAGATTTGATTTTATTATTTTCATCAATAATCAATCTAAACCTTCCCTTTATACCATTTGGTCTAACATGAGGCCGAAGATTTTGAACCGGTAACTGGATCCGTTTACCATTTTCTGCGGTCATAATAACCGTATTTATGCCAGGTAAATAAAGCCGCTCACATAAATCATATTTGAGCGACAAAGTGAAATAATACGTCTGCATTTTTCTATGTTTAGGTCCGTACTAAAGGTTTAAGGTAAACTTTTAGATATCTTTTCAAATAAATCTTTGCTTAAACCTTTGGTATCACCAATACGCATCAGCTGATGCTGCATGAGTTGTTGTCTTGTTTTGTCCACTTTCTGCCATTGTATTAAAGGTGTAATGATCCGAGCAGCAATTTGAGGATTGACCTCATTTAGCTTAATCAGGTAATCAGCTACAAATTTATAACCAGAACCATCAATATTATGAAACCCAGCCACATTAAAAAAGCTAAAAGTGCCTATTAATGCCCTAACTCTATTTGGATTATTGATGGTAAACTGATCATGTGCCATTAATACACTGATACGTGCCAGAATATCTGCTCTGTCTGTATTAGCATGCAGTGCAAACCACTTATCTAGTACCAACGGGTCGGCCTTCCATTTTTGTTCAAATGTTGACATCAGTTTTTCAAATAATTTCAAATCGCCTAATTGTGCTGCACTCAAGACGCCCAGTGAATCGGTCATATTATCTGCATTATTAAATTGTTCCATTAATAAATGCTCAACATTATGTTGTCCTGAAAGGGTCAGATATTTAAGCGATAGGTTACGTATTTTTCTTTGTTCAACTTGCTCTGATTGGTAAGCATAAGATTGATTTTTAAATGCAGAATAATGACTCAACCACTCAGCACTAAAGGTATGTGCTAATGTTTCTAATAATTTTGTTCGTGACTGATATAAAACGTCAATATCAACCGAGTCAATTTGTTGGAACAACGTTTCAAAACTTGGCAAGGTCAACATCTCTGCTTTTAAAGCTAACGAGATATCTTTTGACTGTATAATAGGCTCAAACATTGCGACAGTTTGCTTGATTGAAACCACTTGTTGCTTTTCAGTTTTATCAGCTAAATTATGGATACAATCGCTAAATAATTTTTGTCCTGCGTCCCATCGTGCGAACTCATCAGGAGAGCCCAACATAACCTTAGCTAGTTGCTCCTGACTATATGCATAATCTAATTTAACGGGAGCAGTAAAACCATGCAATAAAGACGGAATAGGCTTTGAATCAATATTTTTGAATTCAAGGGTTTGTTGAGTATCATTTAATTCTAAGGTAATTTCTTGCTGGTTGGTGTCACCCAAATGAAAAGGTTCAAGATTATCGTTAAGCAGACTAAATTGAATTGGGACCACTAGATTCTGTTTGTCGCTCTGATCAAAAGTCGCCAAGTGCTTCTGTTCGAATGTGATTTGATAAGTATTTGAACCTATATCATAAGAGTCAGTCACAACTATTTGAGGTGTACCTGATTGGCTATACCAACGCTTAAATTGCGTTAAATCTTTATCGTTGGCGTCTTGCATAGCTTGCACAAAATCATCACACGTTACAGCTTGACCATCAAATCGCTTAAAGTACAGCTTAATACCAGCCAGAAAGCCAGTTTTACCTAGTAAAGTGAATAGCATTCTAATTACTTCGGAACCTTTATCATACACAGTGACGGTATAGAAATTATTCATTTCAATCACTTCATCAGGTCTTATTGGATGTGACATAGCGCTTGCATCTTCGGCAAATTGGCGTTCTCGAATAACTCTGACATTTTGGATGCGATGTACAATAGGAGAAGACATGTCAGCACTAAATTGCTGATCACGAAAAACTGTTAACCCTTCTTTCAAACTTAATTGAAACCAATCGCGACAAGTTACCCTATTGCCTGTCCAATTATGAAAATACTCATGAGCAATAACAGCTTCGATATTAAAATAGTCTTCATCCGTAGCGGTTTGTGCATCAGCCAATACAAACTTGCTGTTAAATACATTGAGGCCCTTATTTTCCATGGCTCCCATATTAAAAAAATCTACTGCCACTATCATGTAAACATTGAGATCGTATTCAAGTCCAAATTCAGTTTCATCCCATTTCATGGCTTTTTTTAGTGAGTTAAGTGCATGCTGACCTCTACCCAACATGCCTTTATCTACAAATAATTCTAAGGCAATAGTTCTGTCCGACTGAGTGACAAAACTGTCTTGTAAAAGATCGAAATCACCAGCCACTAGTGCAAATAAATAACAGGGCTTTTTAAACGGATCAGACCATTTAACCCAATGAGTATCGTCCTCTAGGTCACCAGAATCAACTTTATTACCATTAGAAAGTAAAAAAGGAAAACCTTTTTTGTCAGCAATAACGGTAACATCATAAGTTGCCAAGACATCAGGCCGATCCAAAAAATAAGTGATTTTTCTAAAACCTTCGGCCTCACATTGGGTGCAATATGCATCGGCTGCGTAATATAAACCTTCCAAACTGGAGTTATCTTTTGGGTTAATTGTATTCTCGATACGTAGTTCAAACGTATCAACATCTGTTTCAATGGAGAGAGTTGTCTCTGTTTGCTGGTAATTAGACACTGCTTTGCCATTTACGTGGACAGTCAATAAATTGATGTCTTCACCATCCAAAACAAGTGGCTTATTGTGTTGTCCATTTCTAGATACTTGTGAAACACAAATTACCTTTGTTTTTGTTTCAGCCAAAGTAAATTCTAGTGCTACGTGATTGATTAAGAAATCAGGTTCTTGGTAATCGATTCTTTTTTTTACAGCAGAAGTAATAATAGACATCAAATCCTCAAAATAAATAAAATTTAACAGAACATATAAAAGTTTTGTTGGCCGTGCGGCAAGTCAATGTGTTCAGGCTTTTGTGGCTAATGATTCCTTTTCAGGTTCAGATTCAAACTCAGGTTCTGGAATAGGTATACGTAAAATTTTAATCCCTAAATAAGCGTAGATGACTGCTAAGACAGGGTTAATCAAATTAAAGAATGTATAGAAAATATAATCTAATGGATTCACAGCTAATACACCTTGCATATAAACACCACAAGTATTCCACGGAATGAGAGGCGAAGTTAATGTGCCTCCATCTTCTAAACTTCTAGATAGATTCAGCTGATGTAGGCCACGTTTTTCAAACTCATTTTTATACATTCTACCTGGCATCACAATCGCCATATATTGGTCGGCGGTAATAATATTGGTTCCGATACAGGTCAATATGGTTCGGGTGATCATATCTCCTGCCGTAGTCGCACCCTTTAAAAATGCACTCACAACCCTTTTAAGTAGGCCAACTCTTTCCAATACTGCACCGAACGTCATAGCACACATAATTAACCAAATAGTGTTCAGCATACTTGACATACCTCCACGACTTAGTAAATCATTTAATGTATCGCTTGATGTTGAAAAAGATACACCATCAAATAACGCTGTCCAGACCACGATAATTGAACCTCGAAGTGCGCCTACACCATCGCCGGCTAAACCTGCAATAACGTCTGGTTGAAATATAGCAGCCCATATACCTCCTAATAATGCTCCTATAGAAACAGCAGGAAATGCAGGAACCTTTTTAATCGCCATTGTCAATAATACTAATAATGGTATCAGCATATGTAAGCCCAAATTAAACTCTTGTTGCAATAGGCTTTGCATCTCTTCAATACTACTGGACGAATCAGGTAAGTCAGCACCTAAACCAATGACTACAAATAAAATAAGGGTGATAATAATACTGGGAACAGTTGTCCATAACATATACTGAATATGTTCAAATAAATTAGTGCCTGCTATGGCGGGCGCCAAGTTGGTTGTCTCTGAAAGTGGTGAAATTTTATCACCAAAATATGCCCCAGAAATAATGGCACCAGCAGTAATGGCTTCTGACATCCCCATGCCTATTGAGACCCCCATCAACGCAACACCTACTGTAGCTGCGGTGGTCCAAGAACTGCCGATACTCATAGCAACGATAGCGCAAATTAGACAACTGGCAGCATAAAACATGGATGGATTTAATAAGTCTAAGCCGTAATAAATGAGAGTTGGTACGGTCCCAGCTAACATCCAAGTTCCAATAAGGGAACCAACTGCTAATAGTATGAGAATGGCGCCTAACGAGCGAGATATACCCTTTACTATGCCTTGCTCAATATCATCCCAACTATAACCATTTTTTAAACCAACAATAGCAGCTATTCCCATTGAAACTAATAATGCAATCTGGTTTGGACCAAAAGAAGAATTATCTTTAAATAAGTAGACTGAACCGCCCAACAGAATGACTAATATTACAATCGGAATGAGTGCATCAGATAACGATGCTTCTACTTTTGGTTTTTCAATTGACATAATGCTTTGCAATCCTGAAAGGTTTAAATGGGTTAAATATCTATTGTGCAACTAACCCGTTATCGAACGGTAGAACATAATGGCAATGACTACTGGACATACAAAACGTACATACCAAGGCCATATTTTCCAAAATAAACTCTTATCAGCCTGTTCATCACCATGCCTTAATTCAGCCAAAATTTGATCACGTTTCCATACCCATCCAGCAAAAATACATAACGCCAGTCCCAATAAAGGCTGACTATATTTTGTTGTTAGGGTAATCACAGAACCAAATAACGAGGCCATGTTAAGAGCAATGGTTGAACTAATAGCAAAAACAATCAAGGTGATTGTCCAAACAGCACGTTTTCTGGTTAAACCTTTACTTTCGATAACATATGAAACAGGTACTTCCAGCATGGATATTGATGATGTCAAAGCGGCTATCAACATCAGTGAGAAAAACACACAAGCAACATATAAACCAACTATTCCCATGGTATCGAATAAAGCAGGCAATACAATGAAGATCAAGCTGTCCTCGTTAATGAGTTCTCCACTTGCGGAAAATATTTCTACCCCATTATTTAGCGCAACATACATTGCTGGAATGATTAACATGCCTGCTAATATGGCAACACCGATATCTACTAAGGCGACTGAGGCACCAAGGACAGGTAAATTTTCATTTTTGCTGACATAAGAACCGTATACCAACATGGTACCAACGCCTAATGACATAGAGAAGAAAGCTTGTCCCATTGCACTGATCAATATTTCAGGATTCATTATCAAACTGAAATTGGGCAGTAAATAAGCTTTCCATCCGTCACTAGCACCTTCTAGTGTGGAAACATAAATTATCAGTAGAGCAATAATTACAAACAAGGCTGGCATCAATCGTACCGACCACCTCTCAATGCCCTGACTCACCCCACCGGTCACTATGCTGGCAGTCAGACATAAAAATAAACCACAAAAAATAATATCTCGAGCAACCGATGACGTGACTAACCAAGAAGAAAGAGAGTCTTGACCAAACAAATCAGAGATGGTTTGCAAAACATGAGACAACATCCAACCAGCGACAAGTGCATAAAAAGAAAGGATAAGCGTAGCAGTTACGAGCCCCCATATACCTGTTGCGCGTCCTATTTTACTACCTGATATTTTGCCTAACGCATCGACCATATTTGAACGAGTTGAGCGGCCAATAATTAATTCTGCCATTAGAACGGGGTAAGCTAGTAGAAAGGCTAATATGATGTAAACCATTACAAAAGCTGCACCACCGTTACTAGCAACTTGAGTAGGGAAACCCCAAATATTACCTAACCCCACCGCCGAACCAGCAGCAGCAAGTATAAATCCCAATCGAGATGAAAATTCTCCACGTGCAGCCATGAAATTCCCTTATTATTTTTATTATTATTTTTGACTTATAAATAGGGCTGCTAATAGCAGCCCTATTTATTAATTTTTACTACTATTTATGGCGTATTTACCAATGGTTAATACATCATAAGTAATATTCGCCGCTTCTTCTAAAAATGGGTCTACTTTTTCAAGCTCTTCAGGTAAATCGTCTAGGCTTTCAACTTTTTCTAAACCGAGACGAACAAGACGCTCATTAGTACGCATAAGATTACGTTCTTCAATCTCAGATTTTTCTTTTAATCGCTCAGTTTCAACTAAAGATATAGTTTTAACTTCTTTCTTAATTTTATAACGTTCAACATCTTCGTAGATATAATTAAACTCTTTCTTAACCCTTTGATTGTGTAATTCTGTTAAACCTTGAACTATATTTTTATTTTCGCTAAATGTGGTGTAGTTAGCCCTTGCGATGCTATCCCAAGGAAGTGCGTTTTCCTGCTGGCTTTCACCCCAATCAGCGTGGTCTATAACAGAAGGAAACAATATATCTGGGATGACACCTTTGTGCTGGGTGCTACCGCCGTTTATTCGATAAAATTTAGCGATAGTGAACTGTACACTGCCTAATGGTTTTTCATACAGATCATAAATTCTACCTAATGGACGATGTTGTTGAACCGTGCCTTTACCAAAAGTCTGCTCGCCAAGAATTAGAGCTCGATTATAGTCTTGCATAGCGGCTGCAAATATTTCCGAAGCTGATGCACTATAACGGTCAACTAAAACAGTTAACGGCCCCTCATAAAAAACTTTACCATCAACATCCTTCTCAAGACGAATACGTCCAGCCCCGTCGCGGATCTGCACAACAGGTCCTTTATCAATAAATAAACCTGAAAGTAGCGTTGATTCAGTTAGAGAACCTCCACCATTACCACGCAAATCCACAATAATGCCGCGCACACCATTCACGTTTAAACTTTGAATTTCTTTTTTCACATCTTGATGTAAGTTGTTGTAAAAAGAAGGTATTGAGATAACTCCTAATTTTTGACCTTTATTTGGACCATCTTTAGGGACGTAAACCTCAGATTTTGCCGCTCTGTCCTCAAGTTTTATTTTGTCTCGGGTCAGGGTTACGACTACTGGTACTGATGACTCAGAAGAACCTTTCACCATTTGGAGTTTTACAATACTACCTTTTGGACCCTTAATAAGTTCTACAACTTCATCTAAACGCCAGCCAATAACATCAACAAATTCCTCGTTATCTTGAGCAACACCGACAATTTTATCTTCTGGTTTTATATTGTTAGACAAATCTGCGGGTCCGCCCGGCACAACGCTACGAATAGTGGTAAAATCATCTTCACTGAGTAAAACAGCACCAATACCTTCAAAAGATAAATTCATTTCCATTTGGAAACGTTCAGCGTTACGAGGAGATAAGTAACTAGTGTGAGCTTCGATACTACGCGCAAACGAGTTCATAACCGTTTGAAAGACATCTTCACTTGAAGTTTGGGTTAATCGTTTTATCGCACGTTCATATCGTTTTGTTAGCAGTTCTTGAATTTTGGGCCAGTCTTTACCTGCCAATTTTAAATTGAGCGCGTCATACTTAACTCTTTGGCGCCATAACTCGTCTAACTCTTTATTATTTTTCGCCCAAGCAGCATCTTCTCTGTCGTAAATAAAGGTGTCATTTGCCAGTTCATAATTAAATTCTTTGTCTAGCAAAGTAAGCGCGTATTCGTAACGTTCAGTTCGACGCTGCATATTGAGTTGATAGATTTCATAGGCAATGCTTAAGTTGCCTCTTTCAATAGAATCATCAAATTTGTTTTTATAAACAGAAAAAACTTGTATATCTTCTGCAGTAAACACATTGTGATTAAAATCTATTGAACGGATAAAACGGTCAAATATCTTGACCGATAACTCATCGTCTAAATCAATTGGTTTATAGTGAGCACGCAAAAACTGCGAAGTCACTCTTTTAGCTGACGCAACGTGTTGCGACTCTTGTGTCAGTTTGGGTAAGTCTTTCACACCCAAACTGCTCTCTAATGCTATAGAGCCATAACTCATCACCAATAATGCTGATGTCACAGATATACGAATTGATTTAATCATTTATTTACCTTTTAAAACGAGCCAACCTTAGGTTTTCCAACTGAACTTTGACCACCATTCCTGTATCAAGTTGCACTTGAATCCCATCTTTACTGACATCTGTAATAGTCGCGGGCATCGGACTTTTGCCAATTTTAACTGTAACAGCGGTTCCTGCTACGATATGTGCTTGTTCTAAACGTTCAGCAATCGGCTGTTTGACTTTTATTTGTTCTTTTTTAACAACTTTAGATGTAGGTTTAAATTTAGGTGCTTCCCTCTTTTTGTAAGTGTTTTTTACATCCGCACCCTTTGCATCAGCACCCTTTGCATCAGCAATAGCCGCTTTTTGTTCTTTACGCTTTTCAGCTACTTTTGCTTTACTCTCTTCGAGTTGCTTTTTAGCGTGCTCTACATGCTCATCTTCAATAGCAGCTACATCGTTGCCATCTAGGTCAATACGTTGCGTGCCTTTTTTAATGCCATGTAAGTAACGCCAACTGTTAGTGTAATGTCTTAAAGATGAACGCAGCAAAGTTTTGCTGACTCGCTCTTCATTTTCTAAGCGTTCAGCTAAATCTTGAAAAATGCCTATCTTTAAAGGTTTAGCATCACCTTTATTACTAAAACAAGCGGGAAATTGTTCAACTAAAAAGCCAATGACTTCTTTGCTGTTCGAAAATTTTTGTGGATTGTCCATTCAGTCTTCTAGTTAGTTAGTGTGTTAACGGGGTTCTTGGTGCTCATCATCCCAAGTTGCTAGAAGCTGGTCAACCCAGTCATACAAATCAACTTCATCTATATCAAGTAAATGTGCATCTTCTCGCCAATTTTCCCAAATATATTGGATCATGTTCTCTAAAGACGTGGAATTTATGTCTTCGTGTGCTTTATCGTAGAGCATATGAAGGATAGTATTTAATCTATCTGTGGCTTCACTTGCTCTATCGTCCCAAAAATCCATGTCTTCAACAGTTGCAAGCACAACTTGAATATCTATTGTATGTTTCACTGCACACTACTCCCAGCTTCAACTTCGTTTGTAGAACAGAACGTTGCTTGCAATAAATCCACAATTTGGCTCAAACCAGATTTATCGACAAGGTCAAAACGGCCAATATCTGGACTGTCGATGTCTAATACCGCAATAATTTGATTATTTTGATAAATAGGTAACACTATTTCTGAATTAGATGCGGCATCACAAGCAATATGACCAGCAAATTGATGTACGTCGTCAATTAATTGAATCGTATTTTGTGACACGGCAGTTCCGCACACGCCTTTGCCAATAGGAATTCGAATACACGCTGGTTGTCCGTGAAATGGCCCTAAAACTAATTGCTCATTCTTTATTATATAAAACCCTACCCAATTAACATTATCTAATGCCCAATAGAGAATCGCACTAATATTTGCCATATTAGCGATTATATCTTGTTCTTCAGCAACGATGGCCTTTACCTGTTGTGACAACTGGGCATATTGTTGCTGTTTGTTTTTTACCATTAATATATAAACCTAATTAAATGTATTTTTATGGACCGTCTTGCAACGCAAAAATAACCATCACTTTTGCCTGTGTAGACATTTCTCCAGATTGATAACTTTCCGATTTTCGAAATTGACGGGTTTGCATCGCTATCGGTGATGTTTGAATTGATGATATTTCAGATATGGATATAACGCCGGCTAATTTCAAGTCTAAAACCTTAGCCATATTAGTTGCGCGTTGTTTAGCATTTAACAAAGCTTGCTTTAATGCCACTTGATAATTTTCATCAGCTTGACTGTCAGTAAAACTGAATTGATTAATGTTACTTACTCCAAGGTTTAAGATTACATCTATCGACTGCTCGTATTGCGTTATGCTTTTTAACGTCACCTTGACTTGTCTAGTTAAAACAAAGCCTTTTTGTTCACGAGTTTCACCGTCATATTCAATCCAAGGATTGAATATGACTTGCAAAGACTGAACTGATTTTTTGTTAACTCCAATTTTAAGTAATGCTTGTATTACAGAATTAGTTTTCTCAACGATAGCCTTATTGAGTTCAGCAGCAGCTCCACCTTTTTGTTCAATCGAAAAACTAAAACTGAAGCGATCTGGCACACTCAGGACACTTCCTACTCCAACTACTTCAATTATTCTAAGTTTACCTTCTGAATGTTCTATAGCGCCGATACTAGCACTAGAAACAGCACAGCCGATGACTAACGTGAACAAAAATAAAAAACCTATACGCATACATAACCCCGACAAACAAATATTTTCAAATGAATTGCATCTATCAAACATTCATAACTATAAAATAACAGTGAATCGACATTAGCAATCGTTATTTAAAGTGACATCATAATATCTAAGCACTAATAAAAGTATTAATCCATCAACTTCAGTGATAAAAAAGTGTATTCCAAAGCCGTTCGTTTGGCTCTTTCTTGTAGATTAGCTGACGCCGAATGCCCGCCATCTATATTTTCATAATATTCAAAATCATAACCGTACTTTTCTAACAGATAAGCCATCTTCCTAGCATGTCCAGGATGCACCCTGTCATCTTTAGTAGAGGTAACAAACATAATTGAAGGATAATCAGCATCTGCAACAATGTTATGTACTGGAGAAATTTGTTCTAAAAATGCACGTTCATCAACAATATCAGGACTTCCGTATTCACCAATCCAGGATGCACCCGCTAATAATTTGTGATATCGCAACATATCCAACAATGGTACCTGGCAGACAACTGCATTCCATAAGTCTGGTCTTTGTGTGAACATTACTCCCATTAACAGGCCACCATTGGATCCTCCCATAATACCTAAACGATCAGGCGATGTGATGTTTTTAGCAATCAAATCTTCACCAACTGCAATCATATCGTCGAAAATAACCTGTCGTTTAGTTTTTAATCCTGCTTGATGCCAGTTTGGACCAAACTCCCCACCACCACGAATATTAGCCAAAACATAAACGCCACCTTGTTCGAGCCAATTTTTTCCAAGTAGCCCTGAATAACTAGGTTTTAACGAAACTTGAAAACCACCGTATGCGTATAGTATTGTTGGGTTTGCTCCATCAAATTGTATGTCTTTTTGTCTGACTACAAAATAGGGTATTTTTTCACCGTCTATTGAAATTGCTTGAAATTGTTCAACTATAATATTCGATGCATCAAATCGTGCAGGAATAGACTTAATCTCAGTGATATTAAGCTCATTTACGTTAACTTTGAACAAGCTGTCAGGTGCAATAAAACTTTCTTGATTAATAAATATAATATCGCTGTCAAGATTAGCTGATGAAACTGACATTGACCCATTCTCAGACATCCCTAATTTTACTTGAGACCATTTATCATCAAGGTCATAAACATATACATTGCTAACTACGTTTTCTAACAGGGTTAGAACTAATTTGTTTTTAGTAATAGAAACACCGTCAATAGTGGCTCTTTCATCTGGACGGTAAACCAGTTGTAAGTTTTTAATTTGTTGTGTTTGCAGCCAATTTTCGAGGTCGAAGGATACAAGATCGCCGCTATCGAAAGTATGGTTTGTACCTTGTGGCAACCAATCTTGCTTTAGCGATAGTATTAATTGCCCTTTAAAAACACCTTGTACTGCTACTTTCTCAGGTATTGGTAATTGGACTCCTTGGCGTCCATCATCAGGTAGCCAAAAATACAAGGATTCAAAAAACGTCACAGCACGAACAACCATGTTCAGATTGTTATTACCAAACCTTATAGAAAATGGCCATACGCCAACATCTGTTTTTTCGCCTTCAAATATTGCTTTTGCAGCTGTCAGTGCTTGCCCTCTTCTTAATGACCTAACCATAAATGGGTAACCACTTTCTGTCAAAGAGCCTTCACCCCAGTAAGTAGCAACATTGATGTTATCAATATCTTTCCAACTCACACCTGTTTTTGCATCCGGGATAAAAAAACCATTCTCCACAAATGATTGTGTGGAATGATCCCATTCGCGCATTTCAACTGAGTCTTTTCCTCCATCAGAGAGAGATAGTAGGCAGCGATCATAGTTACTCTCTAAACATTCAGAACCCTTAAATACCCAATTTTTTTCTTCTGAAGTAGAAAGACTGTCGATGCTAAGCAAATTCTCCCATTTAGGTTGAGGTTTTGTGTATTCATCTAAGCTGGCTCTTCGTAACATGCCACGAACTTGACTTTCGTCTTGCCAAAAATTGTAAACAAAACCACCGCGATAGGTGCCATAAGGAATTTTATCTTTGGCATTAACAATTTCTAACCCGGCTTTGAGATACTGAGCATAACGCTTATCAGAAATTAGTTTATCTAAGGTCACTTTATTCCAAGCATTGACCTTATCTAAAGCTTGCTTGCCTTGTACTTCTTCCAACCATAAGGGGGCTTCTAAGGTTTCTGTCATAAGTAAACTTTCTTCCGATTTATTTTGTTGTTCTTTTTCAAGGTTAGTGCAACCAAGTAAGATGCATGTGATGGCAGTAGGAATGAGTATATAAAGTAATAAATTTATGTTCATTTCTTTGACATTAAATGTTTAATAATAATATTCGATAGGAGTTTAATTAACAAAATCAACTTAAAAACAATCAATGGGTATATAAACTTCACCTTTCATTATTCTTCTTGCACTCCGGCTCATAGACACCTTATTTACTGTCCATGCACCATCCTCAAATTGGGTTTGCGCACCAACTTTTAAGGTGCCTGAAGGATGGCCGAAAATAACAGACTCGATATTTCCTCCCCCAGCAGCTAAATTGACTAATGTTCCCGGAATAGCTGCAGCTGTGCCTATAGCAACGGCAGCAGTACCCATCATGGCATGATGCAATTTTCCCATTGAAAGTGCTCTGACCGACAAATCTATATTTTGACTATCGACGGTCTTACCACTCGACGTCAGATATGATGCCGGTTCAGCTACAAAAGCAATTTTGGGAGTATGTTGGCGGCTAATGGCTTCATCAATATGTGTGATCAACCCCATTTTAAGTGCACCGTAGGCGCGAATAATTTCAAAACGTTCAAGCGCTTTTTTATCACTGTTAATAGCTTCTTGTAATTCAACTCCTGAATATCCTAACGCTTCAGCATTCAGAAAAATACTAGGGATACCAGCATTAATCATAGTGACTTTAAAATCACCAATATTAGGTACATGTAAATCATCAACCAAGTTGCCAGTGGGAAACATGGACTCATTACCATCGACAGGGGAAACAAATTCAACTTTCACTTCGGCTGCTGGGAAATTCACACCATCTAATTCAAAGTCGCCTGTTTCTTGCACCTGACCAGCAGTGATTGGTACATGGGCAATAATGGTTTTGTTGATGTTGGCCTGCCAAATTCGTACTACACATATACCGTTTTCAGGAATACAACTAGCGTTTATTAATGCATGACTGATTGCAAATGAGCCCACAGCAGCTGTTAAATTACCACAATTTCCACTCCAATCAACAAATGCTGTATCGATAGATACTTGACCAAACAAATAATCTACATCGTGATCAGCATCAGTACTTTTAGATAGGATGACGATTTTACTGGTGCTTGAAGTGGCACCGCCCATTCCATCCGTTTGTTTACCATAAGGATCAGGACTACCGACCACTCTAAGTAATAAATTGTCTCTGGACTCACCAGATACTTGAGCAGATGCGGGTAAATCAGTCAGCTTAAAAAAAACACCTTTACTAGTACCGCCTCGCATATACGTTGCAGCAACACCTATTTGTGGTTTCTGACTCATAAATTTATATCCTTTTTAAGTGCTCTGTCCGCTATGCTTGTTATGCCACTGTTGACTCAAGAAAGTCTTGAGCAAATCGTTGAAGCACACCGCCTGCCTCGTAAATACGTACTTCCTCAGCAGTGTCTAGACGACATGTCATGGGAACTTGAACTTGTTCATTATTTTGACGTGTAATAATCAAAATCAAGGTGGCACCAGCAGCATAATCACCCAATACATCGAATGTTTCAGTGCCGTCTATGTGCAAGGTATGACGCGTAGTTCCGGGTTTGAATTGAAGGGGCAATACTCCCATGCCGACTAAGTTAGTACGGTGAATACGTTCAAAACCCTCAGCGGCTATCACTTCTACTCCTGCTAAACGCACACCTTTTGCTGCCCAATCTCTTGAAGAACCTTGACCATAATCAGCACCTGCTACAATTATCAAAGGCTGTTTACGCTGCATATATATTTCAATGGTCTCCCACATACGCATCACAGTTCCTTCAGGCTCCAACCTGGCAAATGAACCCGGTTTTATTTCGCCATTTTCTAATACCATTTCATTTAATAATTTAGGATTAGCAAAGGTCGCTCTTTGAGCAGTAAGGTGATCGCCTCTGTGAGTCGCATAGGAGTTAAAATCAACTTCAGGTAATCCCATTTTTTGTAAATATTCTCCTGCCGCACTGTCTAACATGATCGCATTAGAGGGTGATAAATGGTCAGTAGTAATATTGTCACCTAAAACGGCTAAAGGTTTCATTCCTTTCATGGTTCGCTCGCCTGCAAGGGCACCTTCCCAATATGGAGGTCTACGAATATAAGTGCTTTGAGGCCGCCAGTCGTATAATGGGCTCTCTGCAGGTTCGAATGAACCTAAATCAAACATGGGAGCATAGACTTTTTTAAATTGCTCAGGCTTAACAAACTCAGACACAATGGCATCAATTTGTTCATCACTTGGCCAAATATCTTTTAAGGTAATAGCATTTCCATTTTTATCGTAACCCAACGCATCTTTTTCAATATCAAAACGCATCGTGCCGGCGATAGCATAAGCCACTACTAATGGTGGTGACGCTAAAAAAGCTTGTTTGGCATAAGGATGGATTCTCCCATCGAAGTTACGATTGCCTGATAAAACTGCAGTGGTATATAAGTCACGGTCCACTGCTTCTTTTTGGATAGCAGGATCAAGTGCACCGCTCATGCCATTGCAGGTGGTGCAAGCATAACCAACAATACCAAAACCTAATTTTTCCATTTCAGGTAATAAACCTGACTCTTCTAAATAATATTTGGCCACTTTTGAACCCGGTGCAAATGATGATTTGACCCAAGGTTGTCTTAATAATCCTAATTCATTGGCTTTTTTAGCAATTAATCCCGCTGCCACAACGTTGCGTGGATTACTGGTGTTAGTACAACTGGTAATAGCGGCAATAATAACCGCACCATCAGGCATTTCACCTTCTTTTTTCTCAACAGCATAAGCGATGCCTTTTGAAGCTAAGTCTGCGGTAGCAAGACGACGATGTGGGCTAGATGGGCCTGCCATATTTCGCCCCACAGATGATAAATCAAACTCTAATACTCTTGCATATTCTGCATCAATCAAATCATCTGCCCAAAGACCAGTATGTTTTGCATAGGTTTCGACCAGCTCAACTTGTTCTGGGTCACGACCAGTAATTTTCAAATAATCAATGGTTTGTTTATCGATATAAAACATGCCCGCAGATGCACCGTATTCTGGTGTCATATTTGAAATAGTGGCACGGTCACCGATGGTTAATTCTGCGGCTCCTTCACCAAAAAACTCGAGGTATGCAGAAACAACTTTTGCATTACGTAAAAACTCAGTGATCGCCAGTACGATATCTGTAGCTGTGATACCTGGCTGACGTTTGCCGCCTAGTCGAACACCAACGATATCGGGTAAACGCATCATTGATGGTCGGCCAAGCATCACTGTTTCAGCTTCCAAGCCTCCTACACCGATGGCGATGACACCTAAAGCATCAACATGGGGAGTATGACTGTCCGTACCTACACATGTATCAGGAAACGCTACGCCGTCTCTGAGTTGGATAACAGGTGACATTTTTTCAAGGTTAATTTGGTGCATGATGCCATTACCAGCGGGGATGACATCTACATTTTTAAAAGCTGTTTTAGTCCATTCAATAAAATGAAATCTATCTTCGTTTCGTCTATCTTCTATCGCTCTGTTTTTATCAAAAGCGCCAGGATCATCTCCATCATGTTCGACAGCCAATGAGTGATCTACAATTAATTGGGTAGGAACTACAGGGTTAACTTTTGACGGATCGCCTCCCTGCTCTGCTATTGCATCACGTAAACCTGCCAAATCAACAAGAGCGGTTTGTCCTAAAATATCATGACAAACAACACGTGCAGGATACCAAGGGAAGTCTAACTCTTGTTTGCGATAAATAATTTGTTCGAGGCAAGCAGTGAGGATATCTGGTGCGCATTTACGTACTAATTGTTCGGCTAATACACGGGATGTGTAAGGTAATCTAGCATAAGCACCTTGGCTAATAGCTTCTACTGCAGTTCGAGTGTCAAAATAATCAACATTATTTCCAGCTATTGTGTAACCGGGAAGAGGTTTGCGAAATTCGTAATTCATATGTAGATCCACAAAATAGAAAAGGAGAATCAGACCGATTATTATCGGCCTGTAATTGAGACGTTTAGCGTTGGCTAATAGCCGTTACTTTTCTAGGCTCAGCACCTATATAGTCTGCACTTGGACGAATAATACGATTATTTGAACGTTGCTCCATAATGTGTGCAGCCCAACCGCTTAAGCGCGAACAAACAAATATAGGTGTAAACAATTTAGTCGGGATACCCATAAAATGATAAGCCGAGGCATGGAAAAAGTCAGCATTACAGAATAATTTTTTTGAATCCCACATAAATTCTTCACAGGCCACTGAAATATGGTAAAGCGAGCTATCACCAAAATCTTGTCCAAGCTTTTCTGACCATGCTTTAATTATTACGTTACGAGGGTCTGATTCACTGTAAATAGCGTGACCAAATCCCATTATTTTTTCTTTACGCTGTAACATACCAGCCATCTGTACTTTTGCATCGGCAGGCGAACTAAACTTTTGGATCATATCCATTGCAGCTTCGTTTGCACCACCATGCAGTGGCCCACGAAGTGAACCGATAGCACCTGTTACACACGAATACATATCTGATAAAGTAGAAGCGCATACACGGGCAGTAAAAGTGGAAGCATTAAATTCATGCTCAGCATATAAAATTAGTGACACATCCATTACTTTTCTGTGAAGGTCAGATGGGTTGTTACCCGTTAACAGCTTTAAAAAATGACCACCAATCGAATCTTCATCAGTAACACAATCAATTTCTAAACCGTGATGACTGTATTTGTACCAAAAGCACATGATTGCTGGGAAGACAGCAAGCAACCTATTTGAGGCTTTGTTTTGTTCACTAAAATCGACTTCAGGTTCAAGGTTACCTAAAAATGAACACCCAGTGCGCATGACATCCATCGGATGAGCGTCTGCTGGTATCAGTTTTAACACTTCTTTTAATGCTTGGGGTAAATCACGTTGAGTCAGTAACTCTGCTTTAAAATCATACAACTGTGATTGATTGGGTAGTTCACCATTAAATAATAAATAAGCCACTTCTTCAAACGTTGCGTTGTCCGCTAAATCTGACACATCATAACCGCAATAAGTGAGTCCTGATCCTGATTTACCTACAGTACACAGTTTAGTTTGACCAGCGCTTTGACCACGAAGTCCGGCACCACTAAGTTTTTTTTCAGCCATAATTTATTCCACCTTGTATAATTTGAACCCTTGTTTTTCTAAAACTTAAGGGTTTTAGAGTTTATAATTATTCCTAAATGCAGGGTGCATATAATTACTTGTTTTTACCTTCAGAAAATAGTGAGTCAAGTTTCTGCTCATAAGCGTGATAACCTAAATAGTCATACAATTCCATGCGTGTTTGCATGCTGTTAACCACCGATTTTTGATCACCATTTGTCAAAATAGATTGATAAACGTTCTCAGCAGCTCTATTCATTGCTCTAAATGCACTGAGTGGGTAGAGCACCATATCTGCCCCCCACTCGCCTAACTCTGACTTATTCCATAGTTCAGTTTGACCAAACTCTGTGATATTGGCCAAAATTGGTACGTCTAATGCTTCAGAAAATGCTCGATAGTGCTCTTCAGTTTTTACCGCTTCAGCAAAAATACCATCAGCTCCAGCAGCTGCGTAAGCCTTGGCTCTTTTAATAGATGCTTCTAAGCCTTCTTGAGCAAAAGAATCTGTGCGGGCCATAATGAAAAAATCAGGGTCGATACGAGCGTCTACTGCTGCCTTAATCCGGTCTACCATCTCGTCAGAAGATACAATTTCTTTATTTGGGCGATGACCACAACGCTTTTGTGCTACTTGATCTTCCATATGCACAGCAGCAGCACCTGCTTTTTCCATATCACGAATAGTTTTAGCGATATTAAAAGCCCCGCCCCATCCTGTATCGATATCGATTAACAGAGGTAGATCACAGGCAGCAGTGATACGCTGAACATCCACTAATACGTCATTCAAAGAGGTCAAACCTAAATCAGGTAAACCATAAGATGCATTAGCCACACCGCCACCTGATAAATATATAGCCTGGTGGCCAATTTGTTTAGCCATCATCGCTGTATACGCGTTAATAGTGCCAACAATTTGTAAAGGTTGGTTGTCTTTTAGTGCTTGACGAAAGCGTTGTCCGGGAGTTTTCATAAGGTGTTCATCCGTTTTTCGACGTTTTTGCGCGAAGCTGAAATATGCCGACGCATTAGTATCTCAGCAAGTTCACCATCTTGATCTTCAATGGCTTGAATAATGTGATGATGTTCAGAGAATGCTCTTTTAGCTCGGGGACTGGCCATACCAAATTGATAACGATACATCCTTACCAGATAATATAGCTCTTCACATAGCAGGCGTATCAGTAATTTGTTACCGCTGCCCATGACAATGCAAAAGTGAAAGTCTAAGTCGCCTTCTTCTTGAATATAGGCCTGCCCTTGTTGCAATGACTTGTACTGATTATGTACTTCGAGCAACTGTTTCAAATCTTCAATTTGTTTTGATGTCATATTTTGTGCTGCTAATCGGCACGCCATACCTTCTAAAGATTCTCTGACGCGGAAAATTTCAAGCAGCTGCCCAGTTGACAATGTAACCACACGATAACCAATATTAGCTTTGCGCTCTAGAAGCCCTGAACCCTCTAAACGAGATAATGCATCACGTAATGTACTTCGGCTAATTTCATAGTATTTGGCAAGTTCAGGTTCACTTAACTTGGATCCGGTTGATATGTTACCTTCAACAATTCGCTGTCGAAGGTCAGTAAACACCATATCTGCACGAGTAATGCTAGGCGACGAACTAGTGAATATTTGCAAAGTAACATTGTCGACAATAATTTAACCTAGATGTATCTTATAGCTTTTAAATAAAATAACAAGGTCAAACTGTCGACAATAGAGTCAGTTTTTAGAAATGTCTAAATTTAGTCGAGTACAGCTTCTAAACTTGAAACACAGTAATCAACATTCTTTCGACTTGAACTGCAACCCATCAAACCAATTCGCCATACTTTACCGGCCAATTCGCCCAAGCCCGCGCCAATTTCTAAATTGAATTCATTTAACAACCGATCACGAACCTCTGCATCATTAACACCATCAGGTATTCTCACCATATTTAATTGTGGTAGACGATAGTTTTTTTGAACAACAAACTCTAAACCAAGTTTTTCCAATCCAGACTTTAGACTCAGATGGTTTCGGTCGTGCCTTGCATGAGTATTTTGCAGTCCTTCTTTGTGCAAGATTAGTAGTGATTCGTGCAAGGCATAAATACTATTGACAGGGGCAGTATGATGGTAAGCACGTTTACTACTTTTACCCTCTTTTCCCCCTCGCCCCCAATAACCCATGATCAAATCCATATCTAAAAACCAACTTTGCACACGATGTTTGCGCTGTTTAATGACTTCGATAGCCCGATCACTAAAAGAGACAGGTGATAATCCTGGAACACATGACAGGCATTTTTGCGTCCCTGAATAAATTGCATCAATTTGCCATTCATCTACTTTTAATTCACTCCCCCCCAAAGACGTTACAGCATCAACTATTGTTAAACAGTCGAATTCTTTAGCCAATTGACACAATGCCTTAGCATCATTTAACACACCTGTTGAGGTTTCAGCATGCACAAATGCCAGAGCTTTAACATCAAGGTTAGCCTGCAGTGTTTCTCTAACTTTGTTCAAATCTGTAGGTTCACCCCATTTATCTTGCACCATAATTGCTTGTCCACCACAGCGCAGAACATTTTCTTGCATGCGCCCACCAAACACACCATTTTGGCACACAATAACCTTATCACCCGGCTCAACTAAATTAACAAAAACAGATTCCATACCTGCAGAACCTGGTGCTGATATAGGCATAGTTAAGGTGTTGTTCGTTTGAAATACGAATTGTAATAGTTGTTTTACCTCATCCATTAGGTCAACAAACTTTGGATCTAAATGTCCAATAGTAGGTCTAGCTAACGCTTCAAGAACTTGCGGGTATACATCTGAAGGACCAGGTCCCATGAGGACGCGTGAAGGAGGTATAAAAGATGAAAATGATTGCGACATATATATTCCAAACTAAGGCTAAACTTTATTTTCAATTTTCACAGCATTAACGCTTCGCTTCAAGACAAACATAGCGAGCATAAACAACAAAAATACACACGTATTTAAAGGTTTTTTGTATTAAACAAAGTGTTAACTAGTAAAGTATTAATATTCAAGATGTTCGTTCAGATTAGCGCACGGCTCTAACAAAGAGCCATTCCCCCAAGCCCAAACTGGAAATAGTTTTGGGCTTTTTTTTGTCTTGAGTTTCAACATGTCTTTAACTGAGTTGAGAATTTTTTAGCATTATCAACATAATGTTGAGCTGATTTTTCAAGTGTTTTTTGCTGTAACTCAGGTATAGACTTAATTATCTTTGCTGGCGACCCCATCACTAGTGAGCCATCAGGTATATGCATGTTTTCAGTAATTAAGCTGTTTGCACCTATTACACAATATTTTCCAATTTTTGCGCCGTTTAACACCACAGAATTGATCCCAATTAAGCTGTAATCTCCTACCTCACAACCATGCAACATCACTTTATGACCTATGGTGACACCCTTACCAATAGTTAAAGGCACACCAACATCAGTGTGTAATACCGAACCATCCTGAACATTACTGTTTTCACCAATAGTGATGACATCACAGTCACCTCTTATGACTGTGTTAAACCAAACACTGCTGTTTTGCTTCAATACGACTTTACCAATTACATGGGCACCTGGCGCAATATAGACTCCTTCAGCAACATGTACATGGTTATCTCCTAATGAATAAATCATTTGCTGTCTCCTATTTTGCGCAAAAGCCCTTCTTGCATGGTTGATGCAACCAACTTACCATCACGATTAAAAAATTGGCCTCTAACTAAACCTCTCGCTCCTCCGGAAAATGGGCTTTCAGCACAATATAATAACCACTCGTCAAAATCAAAAGGATGATGAAACCACATTGAATGATCAATCGTTGCCATACGAATATTTTTATCTCTAGTAGACACTCCATGAGGGTGAAGTGCAGTTGATAATAAATGATAATCAGAAGCATATGCCAACATCACTTGATTAAGATTGACGTTACCAGACAATATTTCTTGTGCTCTCATCCATATATAGCGTTTGGGTTGTTGTACTATTTCTTTAGCAGGATCAACGTAATCAACGGTGCGCATATCGATAGGTTTGTGATAGCCAATGCTTTCACACATGCGTCCAGGTTTATCTTGATTATTACCGAAGACATCTATGTCAGACTTTATATCTTCGGGTGGTGGTACATTGGGCATGTCGGCATATTGATGTTCTAGACCTGTTTCGGGCGATTGAAAGGATGCGGTCATATAAAAAATGCTCCTTCCATTTTGAATAGCTTTTATTCTTCTGGTTGAGAAACTGCGACCGTCTCGAACGTTTTCCACATCAAAAACAACTGGTTTATTTGCATCTCCGGGTAATAAAAAATAGCTATGGAATGAATGTGTAACACGACCTTCGGGTAACGTCAGTTGAGCTGCGGCAAGAGCCTGACCTAAGACTTGACCTCCGAACAACGCTCGAAACCCTAAATCCCAACTTTGACCACGAAACAAACCTTCTTCAATTTTATCTAAGGTTAATAACTCTACTAGTTTTACTTCTGACATAAGCTCTCTTTTTTCATTCATACACTATTTAAACTTACCCTAAATGTTTTGATGAGGATCCTTGGGGTAAAACTTATCAGGTAATTGACCTTGATGGGTAAAAAATCGCGTATCTTTAAACGGCAATTTCATGAAACCTGATATCCCTAGTCCTTCAATGGTGGGGATAAGGTCAATAACATCTTTTAATAAACTCTTAAACTCTAATTCCATGCTGTGATTGATTAGCTTGTAATCGCTATGTATTTTAAGGTGAGTGGGTAAAGACTCAAAAATAATACAACCAGTATGGTGGATACTATTTAATTGCCTAATAACAGCCATTAACTGTTGAGGCAGAGTTAACAACTCATCTGGATCATCACCATCTTCAAAATAAGAATGCATTCGGCTGTCATGCTCGGTGAGTGATACTGCACTCAATTCGAAAGGTATTTGCATGCTTTTTTTGGGAATAAAAACACTGTTTTCATCATTTCGTTCAATATGCAGCGTATCGCGAGCATTAAACATACAACACTTAAAAACACCATTTCGGTTAATTGCTCTGGCAAAATGTACAACATTATTAACTGATGCTTCGAATGACGTTTGTAACCTTGTATTATGTAGATTCAGACTTGAGTCAATAAATACTCCAGTGTCTTCCCACCTTACTGCTAAGCCACCCACCACAGGGTACTTTCCTAAGCGACTGACCGCTGCAACAAAAGCTTTTTCGGTATCACCCATTCCTTGCATATAATTTTTATAATATCGTTCAAACTGAGCGTCGTCGATACACCTAAGTTCTTGCTTTGTTTGGTAGGCCTCTATACGTAAAAATGACTTACGAGAACTGTAAACAACAGAATCAATTTCTTTGTTGTGAAGACTGACACTGGTCGGTATTAATGAAACATGTGAATACTGAATATCTTCATTTAGCACCAAATTTTTCATAAATTGCATATTATTGATGAAATAATCCCCTCCCCGTTCTCGCTGTTCTAGTGAGTCACTCATCATGGCGGTTAAGGTTTTGGCTAATTCTTGTGGTAACCCAAGTGAATTTGGACCGATAACATTATGCCCAAAACGACTTGATTGACCTGATGCCAATGCATATAAAGTGCTGGCTAGGCCTTGTTCGTCGAATCGCACAGAAGATAAACCACCATTAAGCTGATCTTCACCGATAAAATATACATCGCCAAGACGTGCATTAGTTTGTTGCATGTCGCTTGACATCAAATCCATTATATTGCTACCAACAAACTGTCCTTTGTGGTCAATTTGGGCAAAAACAGATGACCCCCAGTCTATCAGTCCTACTTTTTTGCTAATTTCATCAAATACAATATTGGAAGGTTTAATATCACCATGAACGATAGGTTTATTTTGTCCGTGCTGTTGATGACCGCGTAAATATAATAATATATCAGCTAGTTGCACCGCTAGACTAATAATCAAGCTTACCGATAGTGGCCCATATTTTAAGGATATCTTTTCTAAATCTTCGCCTTTGGCTCTGTCCATAACCAAAACAGACTGTTTATTGATCTGTTGATACTGGATCAGGCGTGGTACATAAGGATGTTCGACCAAACTCAACATGTATGCCTCTTCTTCTAATCTGTCTTGAACATGTTGAGGTAAATTTATTCGTGAAAACTTAAACACTTGTTGTTGGATGTGTGTGGGTTTTTCAGGGCTGTTTTGTGGGGTTATTGTTTCTAATAATGAGTCGGCAAAAGTACCCGAAAAAACAAAGCCAAACGCGCCTTTTCCTATCAACTCAATGTCTTGATAACCTAACAACTCAAGCTGTTCGGTACACAATTTAAACCAATCTTTTAACTTTTTAGCATCCTTGTGAGACAGTAAATAAATGGACTGTTCATCGGGAATATAGAAGTGTTTGATATTCGCAGGTGTCATCATAGCAGCGCTACTCAATTTCCTTCATTATTCCTCAATGAGCCAATCAACTGAATACGATGCGCCATCACTTTGAGCCATCAATGGCGATAGTTCTTGTAAACTTTCTTTAATTTTTACATCCAACTTCCAAGGGGCGTTAATAATCAACATTCCAGAGCCATACATACCACCAGCATCATTATTAGTGGTTACGCATAACTCTATTTTAAGTAAATTTTTAAAGTTATGCTGAGTTAAGCTTTCAATCATAGCTTCACTTTTGCCTTTTTTACTGATGCTGCTGTCAAACGTAACACTCGCTGATTTTCTATCACTTATTAACGGATACCAAATCACATAAATTGCAGAATTCCACTTTTTATAGGTTGTGACTACAGTATCTACAACTTTTTGATACTCACTTGACACTTCATAGGAAGGGTCAATAAGCACCATACCTCGCTGCATATCTGGTGGCGTTAATGCCAACAAACCCTCATATCCATCTCTATGATGAATAGCAATGTTTTTGCCGCCAATATTACTTTTTAAATTCTGTATTTCTTGATTATGCCACTCCATCAAAAACAGTTTGTCCTGAGGACGTAATGTAGATTTAGCGATTTCTGGCGAACCAGGGTATTGATTAAATTCTTTATAGGCATTCACCAAAGACAAATAGTTATTGATCGCTTCGTTTTGAAATGAGTGTCCGATAAGACATTCAATACCTTGCTTAAACTCATTAGTTTTAAGTGATTCTTTTGAATTTAGCTGATAAACCCCCGCCCCACTATGGGTGTCAAAATAACAAAAACCTTTATCTTTACTTTTCAGTTTTTCGATGATCAGCATCTGACAAATGTGTTTTAAAACATCACCATGATTACCTGCATGAAAACTGTGACGATAACTTAACAAAATTCAGTTCCTTAACTTATTTGAATATACACTGCGTCGGATTTAATACTAAAGCAAAATTAGATTTATGGTTAGCTCACCCTTTGTTACGAAGCAATATAATAAACATCGTAAATAACAATAAAGATTCCCTATTTAACCCTTTTATCAATTGGGGCGGAACATTTAAATAAATTTTGATGTTTGGATTTTGGAGGCGTCGCAGCTTGTCCTTTCGCATAATTAGAGTCCCATAATTCTTTTAATTCAGGTTTGCGACCCTCATCTGCCCATTGCTGTTCTGCTTTTCGTTGACTTTGGTAATTTCCAGCACGTTGTTTATCCCACTGTTTAACTTCTTGCATAAAATTGGGATCTTCGTGCATATCATGAATTTCAAGCTGCATGTCATCAAGTAAAGCAAGTGGGTAAGGCATGATACGACATATAGGTTCACCTGCTTTAAATTTAACGGTTTTATTAGGTTCTGTCATACGCCAGTTCATAGTGAATGGAAAGGGTAACCAATCGCTGCGAATAAAAGCATCTAAAGGCACCGCAAAGTTTTTATCTTGATTCGCAGGCCCACTTATAAGCAAACCGTAATCAGGTGGTGTTCGAAATAAAAAAGGAATATACCAAGTCACTGTGCCAGAACCAAAGTGCGGTTTAGGACCAAATGGGTCTTGATGAGCGGTTTTGATATTCAATTGATCACCATTCTCCTGCCCTGTCCAAGAAATTTCAGCATCAACTGGATTTAATATTTCCCACCCCATGCTATTGGCAGCAGTAAGGGGTATACATCGGTAGGCATAGCGGGCGGGAGTATTATCCATCCAATCACGGGTTATTTTACAGGGTCTGATACTCTGCATAACATCTTTTTTTATGCCAGGAATTACGTAGGCTATTAGTCGATTATTCGGAACAATTTTGGGGCTTAACATATTGACTAAACTCATTGATTTTTATAAATAAAAGACTCCCATAAATTGAATGAAATTGCACCCAAGATCATCAAAACTTGACGTAAAAATGATCTCAGGATACAAATAATTAATCTCATAAGTTGCTTTAAAGCTATAAAATAAAACCAGTAGAGGTAACTAAGAAAAATTATTATCCAAAACAAACCTTAGTATATTTGTACATGTAACATTTGGGGTGTTTTCCCAACCTCATATTTTAATTGAGTCAAAATAAGAGAATGCTAGAAAACTATTTATTTTTAGCCAACATATACAACGGATTTTCTAAATATTTTTTCCATAAATTATTAAACCTGACCATCGTTGCCCCATCAATAATTCGATGATCACCAGACCAACTAACTTGCATGATGTTGACTGCTTTCACTTGATCATTTTCATCAAATCGAGGCAAACGTTGAATTTTACCCATTGCCACAATCGCCGACTCAGGGGCATTAATAACAGGTGTAGATACTGTTCCTCCCAACACACCTATATTTGAAATGCTGATAGTGCCGCCTTTTAAGTCAGCACTTTTCAACTTACCTTCACGAGCAAGACTGATTAACTCATTAACCTTTTGGGCTATTTCAAACAAAGAAAGATGCTGAACACCTTTAATATTTGGCACAACTAACCCTATTTTAGAGTCCACTGCGATACCAATATTGTGATCATCAAAATAAGTAACTTCTGTACAACTATCATTTACTTGGCTGTTAATAATAGGGAATTGTTGTAAAGCTAAGGACATAGCTTTGATAAAAAAGGGCATAAAGCTAAGTTTCACCCCTTCTTTCTCAAATACATCTTTGAGCTGAGACCTAGCTTCAATTAATTTATCCAGTTGTATTTCTTCACTTACACTAAAATGTGGCACCGTAAAAACTGAGTGCATCATATGCTTTGCCATGGCCGCTTGTATGCCACGAATAGGCTCCACATGTTCACCGCCTGTTGTTATTTGACTAACTTGAGTGGATTGTGTTGTTGGTGTTAAAATAGCAGGCTGGACTTCTGGTAATGAAACATCGATTAGGTCGTCTTTTAAAACACGACCTTTGTCACCACTACCAGTAATGTGTGATAAATCAACGTCAAGTTCTCTAGCTAGCCTTCTTACCGCGGGGCTTGCTAGGGCTTTACCTGTATTTTCTTTGCTAACATTAGCACTGATTTGACTAGTTGTTGTTATGTTATTTGATGACTTAAGTTCAATATCTTTGATTTCTGGGGTGACCGCTGATGATACCTCTCGCAACGTATCATCTTCAATAATCTGCATGGCAAATAAAGGTGAATGCACTTTCGCAATATTACCTTCTGCATAATAAAATTTAGTCACGACACCGCTGTACTTAGAGGGGATTTCAACTAATGCTTTATCAGTCATGACCTCAACTACAGGTTGGTCTTCTAGTATATTTTGGCCTTCAGCGACTAACCACTTGACCACTTCGCATTCAACAATGCCTTCGCCAATATCAGGTAAAATAAAATCTTGCATAGTTTGCTCCTTAAAATCGAGCTAAAAATAGGGCTAAAAAATCAATGTTAAAAATTCACAGTGCGTTTTATTGCTTCGAAAGTTTTTAGATGGTCTGGCATATATTCTTTTTCATGCGCTAACGGATAAGGTGTATCTAAGCCACAAACCCGGCAAATAGGTGACTCAAGATATAGAAAACATTTCTCTTGAACGCTAGCAGCTATCTCGCTGGCAAAACCAGCAGTTAGCGGTGCTTCGTGATTGATCAATAACCTTCCTGTTTTCTCAACAGAGCTGCATACCGTCTCAATGTCCCATGGTAAAATACTCTGTAAATCTATTACTTCACAAGAGATCCCTTGGTCTTCTGCCATTGACGCAGCTTTTTCTATAATTTCAACTTGCGCACCCCAAGCTAATAAAGTGATGTCAGTTCCTTTACTAACAATATCTGCTTGACCAAGAGGTAACTCATAATCATCTTCAGGTACTTCACTCACTGAAGCACGATATAAACGTTTTGGCTCCATAAATAAAATAGGATTGTCGTCACGAATTGACGCTAACAGTAAGCCTTTCGCTTGATAAGGATTGCGTGGGATAACCACCTTCATACCTGGTATATGGGCGAAAAATGCTTCAGGTGACTGAGAATGATACAACCCACCGGCTATACCACCGCCGTAAGGTGTGCGAATAGTCAATGTACCGCATGAAAATTGTCCACCAGAACGATAACGAAACTTTGCAGTCTCATTCACAATTTGATCAAAAGCGGGAAAAATATAGTCGGCAAACTGGATTTCAGCAACAGGTACTGAGCCTTGAGAAGCAAGACCCGTGGCGAAGCCAATAATGCCTTGTTCTGTTAAAGGTGTATTAAAACATCTGCCTTTACCAAACTTTTGCTGCAAATTACTAGTCGCTCTAAATACCCCACCAAAATGCCCTACATCCTCTCCAAACACCATGACTTTCTCGTCATCATTCATAGCGGTGATAAGCGCATTATTTACAGCCTGCAGCATATTCATAGTTGCCATGTTATAACCTTCCTGATGTTTTGGGATATGCTTCTGGATACATATCAATATGTGTTTTTAGCTCAGCTAATTGTGCTTTTAGGTGCCAGGGTGGAGTGTCATAGACATCTTCAATGATTTGTTCTATCGGACATATTGGTACTTGTTCAGCAAGTTTAAGTGCTTGTAAAACTTCTTTTCTGACTTCTTCTATAAAAGCTAGGTTTTGTTTTTCGTCTAGCCACTGTTTTGAGTACATCCATGTTTTGAATCTAAGCACGGGATCTTTTAGACGCCAGCGCTCTTCTTCATCTTTTGAGCGATAACCTGTCGGGTCGTCTGAGGTAGAGTGCGCTGCGAGTCTGTATGTCATCGCTTCTATTAAGACTGGACAATTATGCTCTAGCGCAATTTTTCTTGCTTCTTGAGTCGCTGCATAAACAGCTAATACATCGTTGCCATCCACTCTAATTGTTCTAACTCCATAACCTATGCCTCTTGATGCAATACCATCCCCAGCAAATTGTTCTTCTGAAGGTGTTGAAATGGCATAACCGTTATTTCGACAGAAGAAAATAACAGGACAATCCAGAACTGCAGCCATGTTGAGACCAGCATGAAAGTCTCCTTCAGATGCTGCTCCTTCGCCAAAATAACAAATGGTCACAGCTTCAAGACCTGCCATCTTCTGCCCGTAGGCATAACCACTAGCCTGAGGTATTTGGGTACCTAATGGCGAAGAAATAGTCATAAAATTAAGTGATTTAGAACCATAATGGATAGGCATTTGCCTACCTTTATTAAGCTCATTTTGATTGCTGAACATTTGATCCATAAATTCTTTACTTGAAAAACCTCGATAGGCCAATGCCCCTTGCTCACGATACTGCGACATGATCATATCTTGCGGTTTTAGTGCCGCTGCACTGGCTACCGTTGAGGCTTCTTCACCGGTACAGGCTAGATAAAAACTTATTCTACCCTGGCGTTGTGCGGCTACCATCCTTTCATCTAATACCCGGATGTATTGCATCGTTTGTAAAATTTTGAGGGAATCTTGCTGGGAAATGTCCGGTAGCTCAGCTTCTGGGTGCAATGTGCCGTCTGTTTGTAAGACTTGCAACATGGGGATATCAATTAGGCCATTTTCAATGATATTTACCTGATGGATGAGCCCAATATTAGCTAAATGGTTTCTAT
Source organism: uncultured Paraglaciecola sp. (assembly GCF_913058035.1). GTDB lineage: Bacteria > Pseudomonadota > Gammaproteobacteria > Enterobacterales > Alteromonadaceae > Paraglaciecola. The sequence continues at coordinate 29,776 of NZ_CAJXPA010000045.1, forward strand.
CTTTCATTTACTGACCTATGGCGTTAAGCAAACGTTTAATAAGTGTTTGTTTATTGTAATTAAGATGTTAATTCTAGATGAATATTAGAGGTGAGGCGTTGCCAATTAATGCCAATTGGCGATATGAAAAGGAATGAAACTATTGAATAAAGTTAATAAAGATGATGTTTATCCTAGCAAAAAAAATAACCAGAGTCTTCTTGATAGAACTCATTAAAATAACATGACTTAATTAACCCCCATTAAGTTTAGTCAATATTTCTCAATACATTTATATGAAATTAATAATTAATTAACAAACTCTATTGCATGAGCTTTGATATCAATAATATTAAAGCTCATCAGCTAAGAAAAATTGCAAATACTGTAAATAATTTTGACTTGGGTTGATGAGAGTTTTGTGCATCGTCTTTCGAACCTGAACATTACTTAATGTTTTAACGGGGTGGAATACCTTCGTTTCATCTAAGCATGCTTGATCCCATTCAATATCACAAAAATCTAAAAGAGCTTTAAGAGTGGCTTCTTTATTATTAATAAGTTGTTCAT
>NZ_CAJXPA010000046.1 GCF_913058035.1 uncultured Paraglaciecola sp.
TCGTGGGCTCGGAGAGGTTTATAAGAGACAGGACAAATTTAATGATGAATAAACATCTTTCAGGAGTAGGCTTAGGTTTACGTCGAGAAATGTTCGATGAACTGTTACCTGACATTCCTGCTTCTGTCGATTTTTGGGAAGTAGCGCCCGAAAACTGGATCCCTCTCGGGGGCAAGTATCAGAAGAACCTTAATCAATTCACCTCTGGCAGTAACTTTGTTAGCCACGGTTTGTCTCTATCTATTGGCAGCCCTGAGCCACTTGACATTGACTTCGTAAAAGACGTTAAACTGTTTTTAGATAGGCATCAGATTTTATATTACAGTGAACATTTAAGTTATTGCTCTGGTCAGGGTCATCTATATGATCTGATGCCAATTCCGTTTACTGAAGAAGCAGTTACACATGTGGTTGATCGGGTTAAACAGGTGCAAGATATTATCGAGCGGCCGCTGTTGCTAGAAAATGTGTCTTATTATGCTGCACCCGGACAAGAGATGACTGAACAAGAGTTCACATTATCTGTGCTTAATGAGTCAGGTTGTTTGTTGTTATTGGATGTAAATAATATTTACGTGAATTCTATTAATCATAATTATGATGCAGAAAAATTTTTGTCTGCCATGCCCAGTGGAAAAATTGTTTATGGGCATATTGCCGGACATTATGACGAAGCCGATGATCTAAAAATTGATACCCATGGCTCCGACGTTATTGAGCCGGTGTGGCAACTACTTAAAAAAGCCTATGAGATCCATGGTGTTTTTCCCACCTTGTTAGAAAGAGATTTTAATATTCCACCCATCAGTGAGTTATTAATAGAGATGGAAAAAATCAGAACTATTCAAAAGCATGTGCAACACCAAATGTCTGCTAAACAACCCAGAAAATTTAGAGCCTAATGAAGTCTTTGAGAGAAACACAACATGCTTTTATTCAGCATATAAAAAATCCAGAAGCTAATCTGTTTGATGGTGGTATCGAAGACCGACGTTTAAAAATCTATAGAGAATTATTTTTTAAAAATATTTTGAGCTTCCTTAGTTCAGGTTTTCCTGTTTTGGAAAGTTTGTACAGTGAACAACAATGGAAAGAGCTAGCGCGAACCTTTTTTATTAAGCATGAGTGCCGCTCTCCATATTTTATTGATATTAGTAAAGAATTTATAGAGTTTTTAAGCAATGAGTACGAACTGACTGAGTTCGACCCAATTTTTATGCGTGAACTGGCACATTACGAATGGTTAGAGTTAGATGTAAGTGTTCGAAAGTCGAGTCAAAGGACTAAAAAATGGGATGGATTTTCACCAATAACCCAAGTTCAGATGTCAGAATTAGCTACTTTAGTGAGTTATCAATATCCTGTTCATCAAATTAGTGCTGAATTTTCTCCTTCACAAATAACCGAAATAGTGTACGTAGTGGTTTATCGAGATACCACAGATGAAGTGAATTTCACCTTAATTAATGCAGTATCAGCACACTTGTTAAACTCCATTATGAAACAGGGGAGGGCAACGGTTGATTCACTCACTAAAATAATGATCGAAGCCATGCCGCAACTCGATGTGCATCAAATCACTGGTTCACTGCAACAAGTAATAAAGCAGTTATTGCTGCAAGAAATATTATTTATTGCAGAGCAATAATTGCTCACTCATGAACACACCTGATTGCTGACTTTATTCACTTCACCCAAAGATTAAGTCTATTAGGTTTTAATATTCTGTTGGTATCATGCAGTCGTTATATTTTTGGCCATACATCCCCAAGTCTGACTTTTAGGACTATCAATTTATAAGACTTTGGATTAACATCTGCGCCTTCATTTTAGTTGTTTAATGTGGGTTTTTACCCTATAAGTCTGGAGTGCAATAATGCAAGATGATAACAGTTCACATGACCCGTTTAATTGGGGCTATTTGATTGCAGCCTTATGTGTGCTGCTAGCGTTGCCGTTAATGCATGTCATACTTGGCTGGTTTGTTTTTTACCTTTAATACCCGCAGCTACTTTATTTATCTAATTTTTAAATTACGGGGAAATTCGTGCCCGCCGAATATATAAAATCGGTTATTAAAACCGTTCCTGATTACCCAAAGCCTGGGATCATGTTTCGCGATGTGACCTCGGTTTTAGAAGACCACAAAGCCTACTCAGCCTCCATCGAAATCTTATTGAAGCATTATGCGCCGATGGGTTTTGATAAAGTAGCTGGCACCGAAGCCCGCGGGTTTTTGTTTGGTGCGCCTTTGGCTATAGAGCTCGGTATAGGATTTATTCCTGTGCGTAAACCTAATAAGCTACCTCGTGAAGTCATAAGCGAAAGTTACGAATTGGAGTACGGCACTGATTGCTTAGAAATTCACAGAGATGCTGTGAAGCCAGGTGAAAAAGTATTGATGTTGGATGATTTATTGGCAACAGGCGGTACTATGATCGCTACAGCTAATTTAATCAGGCGCTTAGGCGGTGTAGTTGAACACGCTGGTTTTGTTATTTCTTTACCAGAACTAGGTGGTGAACAAAAACTGACTGACTGTGGTGTCACCAGTTTTTCTATTTGTGAATTCGAAGGCGAGTAACTAAGTAAAATGAGTTATCAAGTTTTAGCAAGAAAATGGCGACCTAATCGTTTTGGCGAATTAGTCGGGCAAGAGCATGTTGTTACTGCTATTTCCAATGCACTTGATAATAATAGATTGCATCATGCTTACTTGTTTACTGGTACTCGAGGTGTGGGTAAAACCACTATCGCGCGGATTTTTTCAAAAAGTTTAAATTGTGAACAAGGTTTAAGTGCTAAACCTTGTGGTCAATGCAGCACTTGCAAAGAAATCGAACATGGCAACTTTATCGATTTACTTGAAATAGACGCTGCATCACGCACCAAGGTTGAAGACACGCGTGAGTTGCTTGATAACGTGCAGTACAAACCTAGTCGTGGTCGCTATAAAGTTTATTTAATCGATGAAGTACACATGTTGTCGAAGCATAGTTTTAACGCTTTACTGAAAACCCTCGAAGAGCCGCCACCTCATGTTAAGTTTTTATTAGCGACTACTGATCCACAAAAACTACCTGTTACGATTTTATCTCGATGTTTACAGTTCAACCTAAAAGCTTTGTCTCGTGCACAAATTAGCAAACAGCTAGACTTTGTTTTGAGCGAAGAGGGTATCAAGTTTGATAAAGAAGCACTCAGCCAATTAGCTAGAGCAGCGCAAGGCAGTATGCGTGATGCATTGAGTTTAACAGACCAAGCCATAGCTCAAGGTAACGGTGTTGTTGGGTTACAAATAGTCACAGACATGCTGGGACTGATGGATAAAAACCAAGTTCTAAAATTGGTCCATGCTGTGGTTCAAAAAGACAGCGCCAAAGTAATGCAACAAGTCGAGTTGATGGCTATACAAGCGCCAGATTATGCTTTGGTATTGGCTGAAATCATGAGCCTATTCCATCAAATTGCTTTAACCCAATTTGTACCTGACGCATGTAAGTTAGAAACTATTTCAGCCAGAGCTATTTTTCAATTAGCTAAGTCTGTGCCTGCGGAACAAATTCAACTGCTGTATCAAATTGCTCTTACGGGTAAGAAAGATTTACCTCATGCGGCTGATGCCAGAACTGGCCTAGAAATGACTCTGTTGCGCATGTTGGCTTTTTGTCCGAATAATATAAAATTAGAGCCGCTGGATATTGTTGCTAATACTCCAGATGTAGCATTGCTGCCACAACAAACGAACATCCAGTCGATTAACAGTGATGTGACAGACTCAGCTGCAATAAAACCTGAAGCAGGTAATTATAATGTTTCTGGTGATAACAATGTATCTAATCAAACTGTATCTGACGCTGAGCCTGTTGATAAAAATTTAGGACAGCAAGACACTCCGGTTGAAGCGTTAGCTGAAAATAACACCGCAGTTAATCAGGACTATACTGCTAAACGTTCTCCTGAGCCCGAGCAATCACCCGAGTCTTCAGTAGTATCAAAGCAACGAAAAGTGACGCCACCGCCACCACCTCAGATCGACGAGGCATCACAATCAAATGCTGATTTATCCGCCCAACAGCAAGACATTATGACTCAGGCAGAAAATTTTGGTCATCAATCAATAGATTACGACCAATATCAACCTGTAACGCTTGATGACCAGTCATCTGAGGCTTTTTCTGGTAATTACCAGCCAAGTGATTATGAAAATACCCCTAATCAGGTACAAGTCCCGCAGGCTTCTTTAAATCAACAGACTTCTCTAAATCCACAGACTTATTCAAAACCCAACACTTCTACCGCTGATTTAATCGCTCTGCGTAATAAACTTAAGCAAAGCCAAAATAATAAGGAGGAAGGAGCTGAACAGGTAAAAAAGTCTGAAAGTTCTACCCCATTTAATTTAGCGGCGATCCGAAAGCAAAACCAAGAAGTTGAAAGTCAACCCGCAGCTAATGATAAACAGCAAAGTCAAGGTTTACAAACAGCATCAGTTCCAAACTCTGAGCCACAGGCTAACTCATCAAATGGTCCAGAGCATATTTTGGATAATGTACCGCCTTGGCCAGTCGAACATGGATCGCAAGCCACATCTGCATTTATACATAAAGTTACTCCAGTGGTTTCGCCAGTACCTACATCCGTGCATACGCCTATAACTAGCCCTTTTTCAGCAGAAAAAAACGCGGTAGAGGCAGAATTTTTTGACTCCGGCGCTCATTTGGATGAAGAAAATGTTGGCGATGTTACCCTACAGATTTCTACTTTTTTACCCAATAAAGAAAAAGTGCTAAAAGCATTACAAGTGGACGATTGGAGTCGGTTAATCGAAGATATGCAAGTCACCGCTTTGACCAAACAATTGGCCTTACACTCTGCATTTAATCAACAAGGCCATACGATTAAGTTGACACTTTTAGCGTCAAAAGCCCATCTTATTTCTGATACCGGTCAGCAACAGCTCAAAGAAGCACTTTGTTTAGCACTTAATGAACCTATTGAACTTGAAATTGAACTAGGACAACCCATTAACACTCCTTACGCTTTGCAACTTAAAGTGAACCAAGTGCGTAACGAATACGCTCGCGAAGTGGTGAAGAGTGACCCAGGTATTCAATTATTACAGCAACAGTTTGCTGCCAAAGTAGACGAAGACAGTATTCAAGCTAGATAACCAATTAATAATAGACATTTATCCGAAAGGAAGAGAGACAGATTATGATGAAAGGCGGAATGGGTAACATGATGAAGCAGGCGCAACAAATGCAAGAGCGCATGCAAAAAAATCAAGAAGAGTTAGCCAAAACAGAAGTAATAGGTCAGTCCGGTGCAGGCTTGGTTAAAGTAACAATGACTTGCAGTCATGCAGTGCGTCGAGTTGATATTGATCCAAGTCTGATGGAAGAAGATAAAGAAATGATCGAAGACCTGGTCGCTGCAGCATTTAATGACGGTGTCAGACGTGTGCAAGAAACCACTAAAGAAAAAATGGCAGATGTCACTGGTGGTATGCCTTTACCTCCAGGTTTTAAGATGCCGTTTTAGTTATAAAACGCTGTAAAACAGACATTCTGGACCGTTATTAACTGTCAAACTAAATGATTTTAACAGTTAATAACAGTCGAGAATTTTATATTTAGCCAGCTTTGTAGTTGGCTTTTTAATGTCTATCTTATTGATAAATAGTGATATATCTCTGATTAAATGCTAAGTTTTATACTCCTATAGAGCATAGTGAATTTAATTTAATAAGGTTTAAACAAGGCTTAAATAAGGTTTTTAGAAATTGATGATGAACCGAATCTTGTAAGCAGTTAAAAGAATATTTTTGTAGGGCAGATGAGTTTGTCCGAGTAGTCAAAATTAGAAGTTATAAAGATTTAGGTGAAAAATGCAGGAAAAAATCGTTACACCCAATTTTTTGGGGAAATTATTTGGAAGTATCGATAGGTTAGCGGTTGTTGAGCAACATTTGATTATTGACCAAGGTCATTCAGAACAAAGAATTTTGAAATACTCAGATATTACTGATATCCCACAAGTTAAACGTGGCGTTCTGGGCCACATTCTGAATATCAAAACATCCACTCATCACTACCGCTATTCGTTCTTAAAAAAAACCAACCTCAAACAGGCGTTCGCATATATCGAACAGCAGGTTATTGACAATATCACCAATAGAATAAACATAGTAAACGATCACTTAATGAAAAAATCACGTTTTGAATATTTACGTGATTCTTCAATTGATTTAATTGAAGCTAAGGCGACTCCTTTTTTAAATAGCTATACAATATCGAAACCAGTCTGGCAATCAACGTTAAACAAAAATACCCTTGAAATTTTAGCTAGGTGGGAGGCATGTTTTCCTTTACAAAAAGGGAAGCATATTTTACGAAAACATTACGAAAACCAGCAATTAAAAAGTAAAAAATTTTTTTTTGATAACATCGAATCACATCCTCTTACAGAAAACCAACGACTGTCCGTTGTTAGAAACAATGATTTCAACCTAGTCCTTGCAGCAGCAGGCACGGGCAAAACATCGGTCATGGTGGCTAAAGCACTGGACTTAGTGGCAACAGGAATGGCTAAAAGTGAAGAGGTTTTAATCCTGGCTTATAACAATGCGGCAGCTAAACAGCTAAAGGAAAGAGTCGTAGCAAGAGGCACAGCCTGTAATAAACAAGGTGATAATATGCCCTTCGTTTCAACCTTCCATGCACTGGGTAGAAAGATACTTAAAGAAACAAATATACCGACTTATCTTTCTGAGTTCTGCAATGACCCCAATAAGCTTCAGAACTGGGTAACCTTATGGTTAACTGATTACATAACGACTAACCCCAAAGCACTATGTGACTTTATTAAGCTTACATATCAGCCTGTTAACCCTTTTGATTTCAAAATAAAAGACGAATACGATGCATATTTGAGAGACAACGAATACAGAACTCTGCAAGGCGAACAAGTAAAAGGTTATCAAGAGTTAATCATAGCAAACTGGTTGTTTTTGAACGATGTTACTTACGAGTACGAAGTACCGTTCGTATCGAAAACAAAACTGCAGGTCGAATTTGATTATAAGCCCAATTTTCATATTACGGATACTAATATATATATTGAACATTTTGGTATCGATCGTCAGGGTAAAACCAGACATTATATCGATAATGTTGAATACAATGAAGGCATAAGGCAAAAGCGTGCTCTGCACAAAAAGTGTAATACAGAATTGCTTGAGACTTTTCACTACGATTGGTTAGAAGATAATTTAGAAAATCGATTGTCAATACTGATGAATAAATGTGGGATAAAAACCAATCAAAAACCGTCAGAAGATGTAGTAGATGTTTTAAAAGAGATGGAGCTTATCGACGATAGCTCAAAACGTTATCTTAAATGTTTACAAGCTATACGAGTTGAGAGACTAGATAAAAAAGCAATATTAAGTCGTTTAGTAGCCAACAACATACCTAACTCTGAGGCATATTCTGAACTACTTGATAATCTGCAAACATCATATAAAAAAGAATTGATAAATAAGCACAGTATTGACTTTGACGACATGATTATTCGTTCAACTAGTGCAATAACATCTAAACAGTTTCTGCCAACATGGAGTCATATTTTAGTTGACGAATTTCAGGATATATCGATGTCGCGAATGGATTTTCTCAATGCGCTAATTACTTATGGACCTAAACCTATTCTCACTGTTGTTGGTGATGATTGGCAGTCAATATATCGATTTGCTGGTAGCAAGCTCGAATTGACCACTAAGTTTGATGAGTTAGTAGGTCAAAATACGGTGACTAAACTCGATAAAACGTTTCGCTATAATAACAGTATCGCTGATATTGCAGGGATGTTTATTATGCAAAATCCTGAACAATATAAAAAGCAGGTTACAACTCATACACAGGTCGATAGTTCTCAGGTTTATTTACTGGACAGTATCGTTGATGGAAAAAAGAATCTTTCAAAACAAATTCTCCAAGTTGTGACCACTATTTTAAATAATGATATTAACAGTTCCATTTCTATATTAGCGCGATATAGATATCTACTTGAACAAGTCAAACAAGAGCTGAAAGAGGCACTTCCTAGTTCAAATAGTGTGACAATCAAATACTGGACTTTTCATGGTTCAAAGGGACTAGAAGCTGATTATTGTATTCTAGTGGGTTTCTTCCAAGGAAGAACAGGATCCCCAAATTTGAATAAAGAGGATGCAGTGGTTGAAGCGTTGCTGCCAAGCTTAGATTCATTTCCACACTCAGAAGAGAGAAGGCTGCTGTACGTAGCCCTAACCAGAGCTAAAAAGAAAAGCTACTTGATTGCTGACTCGATGGCCCCTTCGGTTTTCATCAATGAATTGTTGTCGCCGAAATATAGTTTGCATATTGCCTCAAAAACATTCGAGGAAAAATATCGTTAAGTCACCAAGTACCTATTTGCACATAAAAGTTTAAATTTGTGTGAAGGACTGTTGGTCACTTTTCAGTTGCACAAGTGGTATGTTCTTTAAAGCTCTTGTTTGTAATGATTGTGGTCTGTCCTCATCAGATACGATGACAAAGAGTGTTTGTATTAATGATGCGTATAGGGAAAAGTTGATTTATGGTATTTGTGGTAGATCGAAAAAACGTAAAGTCAGTCAGTATGGTTAATTTTATGAGTGCTTGAGTTACGAAATAAAGAGTGAACCGAGTAAACATACTAGACAAAAGCAAAAAGATAGAATGTCCCTCTTCTTTTTTAAAGTAAGTGACTAAAACTGGATGAAATCGAGCTGGTCTAAATATTTTTACAACAACATCTAAAAATGTATTGGATGAGATTAACCATATTAGGGTTCAGGTTGAACACTTTAATAATGTTGATAGACTCATCCAATTTGCAAAAGTAGACGTATAATTGACAATTATTTTGAGTATAGATTACTGTACATAAGCTTTTTATAAACCTTTTAAAAACCACTTTGAAAGCCTACAGATAACGCGTTAAATAGAGGAAAGTAGAGGACAATAGGAGTTCAAAATGAAATCTAATATAAGGTTGTCCCAGCGCTTCTGATTAGAGTAACGCTGATACATATTTGATTACAAGATAGTTTGGAAAACATAATATTTGAGCTTAATTTGGTTTTAATACGTTTTTAGGCTGATCGTCATACGATATAATTTACAATAAAACAAAAACTTAGGTGATAAATGCAGTTTAGCCCACTAATTAAAGAATTAATTGATGCTTTTAAAATACTACCAGGTGTAGGGCCTAAGAGTGCTCAGCGTATGGCGTTTCATCTTTTAGAGCGAAATCGTCAAGGGGCGTTGCAATTAAGTCATGTGTTGCACAATGCGATGGAGCACGTCAAACATTGTGAAAAGTGTCGAACATTTTGTGAAAATAAATTATGTGAAATCTGTGCCAATCCAAAGCGTCAGGATAATCAACAATTATGTGTGGTGGAATCTCCTCAAGATATGCTGGCTGTTGAGCAGACTTTAGAGTTCAAAGGCCGTTATTTTGTATTGATGGGGCATTTATCGCCAATTGACGGCATTGGCCCTGCAGATATTGGTTTAGAGCAACTGTCGCAAATATTTGAAAGCGATGCTATTACAGAGGTGATTTTGGCAACTAACCCCACTGTAGAGGGAGAGGCTACAGCACATTACATCGCACAAATGTGTAGAAGCCAAGGTATCAAAGCTACCCGTATTGCGCATGGGGTGCCTGTTGGCGGTGAGTTAGAGTACATTGATGGTAATACTCTTACTTACGCTTTTGCTGGGCGTAGGGACATATAAGTGTCGGTAACCCGAATTTAGATTTAATTGAATGGAGCAGATAGATAGTAATCTAGTGGTTGTGGTCTGCCATGGTAATAGCCCTGTTGTAAGTTAAAACCAAGCCTTTGTAATAATAATGACTGTTCTTGAGTTTCAATACCTTCAATCAAACTATTCATGTTCAGTGAACTTACCAAGGTGTGAATGCACTCTAGCGTGACAGTGTTGTTTTCTGTTTGATTCAAAAATGCCTTATCGACTTTTACAACGGAGGCGGGTATGGCATGTAAGTATGCCAGAGACGAATAACCGGTGCCAAAATCATCAATACTCAAACGAATACCGCCCTTAGTCATTTGATTGGCAGGAGAATCTTCTGAATCAATATTAGTTAACAACACACTTTCTGTGAGTTCAATAGTTAAATCTGATGGTTGCAAGTTGTTTTGTTTTAATAAAGAAAACACATACTCGCCAAGGTTTGGTTCTAACATATGTAAGCCTGAAATATTAACGGCCATGGTGACGTGTTGACCTATTATTTGTTTGAATGTGCACAGGTCATGTATAGCACGATTTAGAACCCAGTTTTCAATATCATGGATTAGGCCTGTTTTTTCTGCAACATCAATCACCTCTTGTGGACTGATGTGACCTAACTCAGAATTATACCAGCGGAGCAGCGCTTCAAAAGAGGTGGTACTGCTTTTAGAAATGTCTACTATAGGCTGATAGTACAAGGACAATTCTTGGTTTTTCAAAGCTAGAGACAGTTTTTGTGATAAATCACTCAAACGTTTTAATTCCTTTTCCATACCTACTTGATATTCAACCCATCTTTTTTTTCCTGATTTTTTGGCTTGATACATAGCTGCATCGGCACACATGATCAAATTTTCAATAACGTAACCATTTTTAGGAAAGCGAGATAAACCGATGCTAGCTGATAATACTATTGGGTTTTGCTGATTATCTTGATAAGGCTCTGAAATAGAATCAATTATTCGATTTAATAGGCCAACTAAAGCGTGTTCTGATAAGTCTTGATACAATACTAAGACAAATTCATCACCACCAAATCTGCACAATGTTGAACCAGGTAGAGAGCTCTGACGAAGCCTGTCGGCTACTTCAGATAAAATAATATCTCCCGCATTATGACCTGATAAGTCGTTTACCATCTTAAAACCGTCTAAGTCGATATATAACAAAGTAAACGGAATATCGCTCTCAACACTGCACTTTAGCGCATGGGTTAGACCTCGGCGATTAAGTAAGTCTGTAAGGGGATCGGTCCACGCTTGATGTTGTAATGTTTGTTCAGTAGTTTTACGTTTGTGAATATCATAATGATGAAGCAATATAGTTGAGTTGCTTTCTGCATGCTGAGTATTAACAGCGATGAGGTGATACCAAGTTTTACCTTGTGCACTATTCATCAACACATCGCCTTCAAAACGTTGTTTTTGGTTGATGCATAGATAGATTTTTTGCAGCGTGTCTGGTTCGCAAATTATTTGGTTTAACAGTGCAAATTTGTGTCCAAACGCTTTAATATAAGGGGGGTTACCACTAATAAATTCGCCACTCATGGTGAAACTAGAAAGAATAGTGGTGGCACTAAATTGCTCATCAGAATGATAAATATTCGTTGCTGTTGTTGCCTCAACCTGCATGGCCATTCTACCATCAGCTAATCGATGACCAGAAAACTGACAAAATGCTTGAGTGTCTTTGCCTTTTGGGGTGAAAAACCAATTTTCTTGAATTACCTGGTCTAGTTCAAACGCTCGCTGGTATTGGAGCAGGCTGTCTCGAACGGCTACCGATAACCCTGTTTTTAAGTCTCTTTTTTTTAGATCCTCTACTGACGGGCTATCCCACAACCTTAAAGCAGCTTGATTTGCCCAGATTATACTATATTTCTCAATATCATAGACCCATACGGCGGTTTGTAGTTCATCTAATGCTACTGGCATTTAACCTCACATACTATTGATTGAGCCTGTATGACTGAATCTAAGAAGATAAGTGTAAATTAGTTGAGCCTGATTAGCAGTCAAAAAAAACAAATTGTGAAATTATCCTTGAAAACAAATTAACAGACCTCATCTACAGTGACATCATTTTAGTAACTACAACTCAGGAGACACTTGGTTATGGCTGAAGCAGCCCAACAAGAAACTCATGGATTTCAAACCGAAGTAAAACAACTACTTCAACTGATGATCCATTCGCTTTACTCGAACAAAGAAATATTTTTACGTGAATTAGTGTCTAATGCGGCTGATGCTGCAGATAAATTACGCTTTAAAGCTTTGTCTAACGATAGTCTTTACGAAGGTGATGGCGATTTACACGTTAAACTCAGTATCGATAAAGACGCTGGCACTATTACTATTGCTGATAACGGCATTGGTATGAACAAAGCGGATGTGATTGCACATTTGGGCACCATCGCTAAGTCAGGTACAAAAGAGTTCTTTGGTAAATTGTCTGGCGATGATGCCAAAGATTCACAGCTTATAGGCCAATTTGGTGTAGGTTTTTATTCAGCTTTTATTGTTGCTGATAAAGTCACAGTAACTACACGTGTTGCCGGTGAAGACAAGTCTAAAGGCGTGCAGTGGGAATCAGCTGGTGAAGGTGAGTTTACTATTGCCGATATTGAAAAAGCTGGCCGCGGTACACAAGTCACTCTGCATTTAAAAGAAGACGAAAAAGAATTTTTAGATGATTGGCGTTTACGCTCAATCGTGAGCAAATATTCTGATCACATTAGTATTCCTGTCAAAATGTTCAAAGAAGAAGAGCCTGAGCGTGATGGTCCTGACGAGACTAAAATTCCTGCAGTGCCGGCATTTTGGGAAGCAGTAAACAAAGCTACTGCGCTTTGGACGCGTGATAAGTCTGATGTGAGTGAAGACGAATACAAAGAATTCTACAAACATATCTCTCACGACTTTAGTGATCCTATGACTTGGTCACATAATAAGGTTGAAGGTAAAACTGAATATACCAGTTTGTTATACATACCAAGCAAAGCTCCGTTTGATATGTGGAACCGTGATCATAAACACGGTCTGAAACTTTATGTGCAACGCGTGTTTATTATGGATGACGCGGAACAAATGTTGCCAACATACCTTCGTTTTGTAAAAGGTTTATTGGATTCAAATGATTTGCCATTAAATGTGTCTCGTGAAATATTACAAGACAATAAAGTGACTCAAGCGATGCGTCAAGGTTGCACGAAACGTGTGTTACAAATGCTTGAAAAAATTGCTAAAAATGATGCTGAAAAGTATTTAGCATTTTGGGCAGAGTTTGGTAATGCACTAAAAGAAGGCCCTGCTGAGGACTTCGCTAACAAAGAAAAAATATCTGGTTTGATGCGTTTTTCTTCTACTCATACCGATTCAGAAGCTCAAACTGTTTCTCTTGCAGATTATATTAGTCGCATGCAAGAAAAGCAGGACAAAATTTATTACATTACTGCCGATAGTTATAAAGCTGCAAATTCTAGTCCACACTTAGAAATCTTTCGTAAGAAAGGAATCGAAGTGTTACTAATGGCAGACCGTGTAGATGAGTGGTTAATGTCTCATTTGACTGAGTTCGACGAAAAGTCCTTTCAATCTATTACCCACGGTGCGCTAGATTTAGGTGACTTAGAAGACGAAGAAAGTAAGAAAGCCTTAGAAGAAGCAGAAAAGCAGGTTGAAGGTTTGACTGAGCGAGTTAAAGCTGCGTTAGGCGATAGAGTGAAAGATGTTAAATTCACACATCGTTTGACTGACTCACCAGCTTGTATTGTAGCTGACGAGCAAGGTATGACCACACAAATGATTAAGTTGATGCAGTCAGCAGGTCAACCGGTTCCTGAAGCTCAGTATTCTTTTGAACTAAACCCTGAACACCAGCTAGTTAAATTATTAGCTGATGTGCAAGATGAGGAACTTTTTGCACAGTGGACTGGCGTGTTGTTTGACCAGGCTGCGTTATCTGAACAAGGTAGCTTGAAAGACCCCGCAAGCTTTGTGCAGAATTTAAACAAGCTACTAGCGAGCTTGGCAAAATAAGCAATAAATAGCAGTAGTTTGCTAACTAAAAACGGGCTTAGATGCCCGTTTTTGTTTTAACTAGATGAAAGTAAGCTTATTGGGATTTTTGTCTCATATGCAGGGCTTATTATTCTTGTAACATTAAAGTCTAATGTGTAAAGTTAATCTTATAATTTTAAACATAATTTATAATTCAAAGGACACGGTATGCGCATTATTCTTCTTGGTGCTCCTGGTGCAGGTAAGGGTACTCAAGCCCAATTTTTAATGGGTAAGTTTGGTATCCCACAAATATCGACTGGAGACATGTTACGTGCAGCAATCAATGCTGGTACACAGCTTGGCGTGGCTGCAAAACGCGTAATGGATGAAGGCAAGCTTGTTTCTGATGAGTTGATTATTGGTTTAGTTAAAGAGCGAATCACCCAAGCAGATTGTGCTGGCGGTTTTTTACTTGATGGTTTTCCTCGTACTATTCCTCAAGCTGATGCCATGAAAGACGCAGATATTAAAGTTGATCATGTGATTGAATTTGATGTTAACGATGAGGTTATAGTTGAACGAATGAGTGGACGAAGGGTTCATCCTGGCTCAGGTCGTGTTTATCATTTACGTTACAATCCCCCCAAGGTTGAAGGAAAAGATGATGAGACCGGTGAAGAATTAGCTATACGACCCGACGATCAAGAGCAAACAGTGCGTAAACGTCTTGGTATTTATCACAATCAAACTAAACCTCTGGTTGACTATTATACTGAGTTAGCTAGTACGGGTGACTGTGCTTATCATAAACTTGATGGTAGCCAAGCAGTTGAAGCTGTAAGTCATCAGCTTGAGACATTGCTAGGATAGCTTTAGAATGGTACTAGTTTGAACTTAGCCTGCTTCTAGCGGGCTTTTTTGTGGATTTTATTCATTTAAGGTTAGAACAGGATAGGAGTAGTCATATGAACACACCCATTACAGCTTTTTATGCGGGGTTATTGGGGATTTTGTTTTTCTATCTTTCGGCTTTGGTTGTTAAAAGTCGGCTTAGCAAAAATATCCTCCTCGGCGATGGTGGCGACCATCATTTTCAACAGGTGATCCGTGCTCATGGTAATTTTAGTGAATACACACCTATCGTCATTATCTTGCTTTTCATTGCAGAAGTTAATTTAAGTCAGTCCATCGTCTTACACTTAGCAGGAACGGCACTGCTGGCGGGCCGATTTTTACATGCTTTTGGTATGCGTCATCATTCAGGTTCGAGTTGGCAGAGAGCGTCTGGAATAGTGTTGACCTTTGCCTCACTTATCACTTTATCAATTCTGAATATATTAATTTTGTATCGCTAAATATAGTGATTAGATATAAAAAACGGCGTTCACTAAACGCCGTTATTTTTACACATAAAATAGGGAGATGTTTTTAGCTTATTCGTTGTTCTCGATAAGTTTACTACCAATCTCTATTTTTCTTGGCTTTTTCGATTCTGGCACCACACGTTCTAAATCAACATGCAATAAGCCATTTTCTAAGTCAGCAGTTAGTACCTTAACGTGGTCCCCTAATTGGAATTTACGTTCAAAGCTTCGCTCTGATATGCCTTTGTGTAGGAACTTTCGTTCTTCTTTATTGGAAGAATCAGCATTTTCTTTTACTGCTTTAACACCTATGACCTGCAAGGTGTTTTCTTGCACCTCTATGCTAACTTCATCCTTAGCAAATCCGGCAACAGCCATGGTGATACGGTATTTATCCTCAGCTAACAATTCGATATTGTATGGAGGATAAGTAGTTTGTTTTTCATTTTTTGAAGCCGAATCAATCATTGATGCTAGGTGATCAAAACCAATAAAAGAACGGTAAAGTGGAGATAAATCGATGTTACGCATTGTGTATATCCTTGTAAATTAAGCAATATAAAATTTTAGTTGCCCCGAAGATCGGCGGCATTTTTGGTATAGATGTCCTATCACCAATCCAGTATGGATTGTGATAACTAAAACTAGTTATCACATCAGAAACTGCTCCTTTATCTCTGTGTCAACCTTTTCAGCATTGACTGATAATATATGTAGCTTACAAAGTATTTTTCAATGTTAATATTAATAAAACTTTGTATTAAGTTGTAACTAATTGAATTATATAATTAATAAATCTTCTATTTGAATGGGTTTACGACCACCATTAACCCATGCATGTGGAATCTGTCGAAAAATATACTACTGGTATTGATTTTATTTGCGCATAAACCTATTGGAGAGGCCTTATTGTATGCAGATTTTGGGTGGAGTCGTCTTATCGTAATCACTTGGTCTGTCCTCATGTTCTTGCGTGATGAGCGAGTAGTATATAGAACAGGGATAATGGCAGCATTGGAAGGTGATAATAACTAGCTTAAAGCCCCAACACATCTCATGTATTAATCCGATAATCTTCAATTTTTATTTGATAATCAGATGTAGAAGAACGCTAGAATTTTTTTCTAAAAAAAAGCCCGCAATAAAGCAGGCAAAAGTTACACAGTGAGAATTACAAATAGATACTTCTTGTTCAATATTAAGGATCAAATATTTGTGTGTTTTTAGAACAATATACGACATCAACAGCACGCAAGTAAGAATGATTATATGAGTATCAGAATAATGAATCGAATATATAAGGATGTTTTGGTGACTTGAAATCCAGCAAAATTAATCTGTACTCCTTAGAGACTAGAAGAAAATACGTGGAGCTAGTTTATTTATATTTATACCTTGAGGCTGTCTGCAGGCCTTAATATATAAATTAAATCCAGCATGAGCTGGATTTAATTTGTCGATATAGTTTCATCCTGTATAGCTATATTAGCCTTATTAAAAACTATATTGTGCACCGATTGAAAAGGTACGTGTTTTATTGGGACGGGCACCGTAAGGTTGTCTGCTGACAATATCTTGTTCGTTAGTTAAGTTTTCTATTCGAGCAAATAATTTTAGGTCTTCAGACATTTGATAATTACTGCTGATATCCACAGTAAAGCTGCTGTTAGTTTTCTCAAACTCAGCACACGACGCACGAACACAGACTTCATCTATATATACTGCATTGATGTATGTCGACCAATTATTTGCTTCTAAACCTAGGGATACTTGTCCTTGATTTTCTGGAATATATGGAATGGGATCACCTGCACTTACGTCACCAAAAAACGCAGTATCAGCAATGTCAGTATCAAATTCACTATTGATATAGGTGTAAGTGATACTAAGTGGAATTCTAATACCATTAAACTCATTTAATTCGGTCTTAAATACAAATTCAATACCTTGCACCGTCGCAGCATCTCCATTAAAGGCATTACCAATTTCACAATTGCTGCCAGATGAAGCGGTGCATTCACCTAGAAGGTTATCGTAATCACTTAGAAAGTAAATCGCTTCTGCGTTAAGTGTATTGTTAGCAAAACGAAAACCAAGCTCATAGTTAATCGCTTCTTCTTCTCTTACACCTGGTGAGTTACTTGGGGCGGTGAATCCTTTATGCGCACCTGCAACTATGGTCCAACTATCATTCATTTTGTATAAGGCACCTAAGCCAGGTAACACAACTTGAGTATTATTTTCTCGGTCATCACGAAAAGTGCGTGTTTCACCGCCATTAAAACGTGTACGCTTTTGTTCGATATCTTCAAAACGTATGCCCGGCGTTAGTGTCCAATCACCAAACTCAATTCGATCGTAAATATGCAAAGCCAGTGCTTGTGCCTCTTGGACTCTGTTACCTGCATTACCTAATTCACCTAGATCATTGAGTTGTAACAGCCCGTTGATTTGTTGGTAAGTACTGTTGCGTTGTAGACGATCTTCTTCATCTTTGTGTAGTCTTAAACCCACTTCTAGCTGATGTGTGACATCACCGATAGTCTCATCCCAATACAAACCAAATTGGATACCACGAGAGAAGTATTCACGAGCATTTGAGCGTAACTGAATACTACCTTCAGCAGTATCGATATTGCCATCTAGAATGCCTTGCAGCTGTTCGGTACTGATACCATTAATCGTATCGTTATTATTTAGCGCTGATATAACGTTTGACCAACTGGTACGCGAATAATCTTGTGCATTACTGCTGCCATCCAAATCAATGCCTTCGGTTTTAAACCAATCACGTTTATGTTGATTATTATAAGCTACAGCTGTCACGTTTAGATTAGGATCAATCTCATAGCCATAGCGAAGAATGACTTGGCTATGTTCAGTCGATATATTATCTAGTTCAGACAATCCATAACGTCTAATACTGTTTCCATTAAAATCAGCATCAGTTAATCCCAAATAGCTTTGATTTGAATCTTGGTCGGTCACTTGTAACTTTAGCTCAACACTATGGGCCGAATTAGCGGGTGCATAAGCTAATTTTGTGGTGAAATCTGTTACGTCAAGACCGGTATTGGTGACACTTCGGTCTATATTTTGAAAACCGTCAGACTGCCATTGGTGCGCCTCAACCAAATAACCAAAACCATTATTCAATGAATCGCCAAAATTCGCATGTAATCGATATGTCGCATCTTGAGCCGCTTCCAGCGTTATTTGGCCTCCTTGTGCATCTGGTATCGGCGTAGACACCATATTTAATGCGCCACCAATCGTGTATGGCCCTTGCGTAATAGCTGCTGGGCCTTTTACCACTTCAATGGCACTCATTCGCCCTATAGTCGGGAAATAATAGGCTGAAGGTGCAGAATAGGGGGCTGGAGCAATCAAAATATTGTCTTCAAGTAATGTTATCCTGCCACTGCGCTCTGTTGCTACACCACGTATACTGATATTCGGGCGCAAACCATAACCGTCTTCTACTTGAACCGAAACGCCTGGGACTTGACGAATAACTCTTTGAATATCGCTATAAACAAACTTAGCTAATTCTTCATCACCGATATACTGCGCAGCGCCTGTGGCTGCTTGTGCACCTGTTGAACTGCCATAAATAGTCACCGTTTCGTCTGCAGATTTTGGAGAGTGTGCAAGCACATTGTTTGCCATTAATACAAGAGCAATGGTTGTCGCTAGAACGCTTTTTTTCATTAATAAACTACCTAAAAATCCATGAAGGATTGAATGTGAGAGAGAATAACTTTGTATGTACAAGATAATAAGTAAAGATGAATCTAAATGCAAATGATTCTTAATAAGATTTTATTTGAGGCGTTCATTCCCATCTTAAAACGAGCAGTTAATACAAGAAATTTGAGAAGGCGGTTTTGTTTATTTTGAAACAAATAAAGCTCACATTACTTTAGTTCTTAGTTGTAGCCTTGCAATAGCAGTTAAAAAAAATTGGCTGACATCTTTTTTAGTTAGGTGCTGGTTGGTAGAACATATGACTATATTATAGCCGCGTGATATATCCACAAAACTTACCTTTCTTTTATCATTTGATGAGCTTGATTTTTCTGATTACAAGATGAGGCGGTACCTATTTAGACAGCGTATTACCGTTTATATCTTTTTTCTGTGCGAATATTTTATAAAGGGCTAAATACATACATTAAATGTCAGTTGATGTGGATAAGTGAGCAGTTAAGACGTATCACAACAAAGTCACTTAGGCGCTGGACGCACCTAAATGAATGTTAGAAAATGTTTAAGCAGTGACAGGAAACTGATAATCCACTAAGCTTTTTCTCAAAGCGAGCTTATTCAATTTGCCAGTGGCCGTGTGCGGTAATTCTTCGACAAATACAACATCGTCTGGCATTGATATTTTATGTAGCTTGGTTCCTAAAAACTTCAACATTTCGTCTGTGGTCACGCTTGATCCTGCTTGACGAACCACGACTAGCAGGGGGCGCTCTGTCCATTTCGGATGATAGCGTCCAATCGCGGCTGCTTCGGTTACACCTGGATGATTTACAGCTGCATTTTCAATTTCTATTGAACTGACCCATTCTCCACCGGTTTTAATGACATCTTTGGTGCGATCGGTAATTTTCATATAACCTTGTGGGTTAATGGTGGCGACATCGCCCGTATCGAACCAGCCAAGCTCATCCACAGGACACCCCTCTGAACCGGGTACTTGTGATAAACCATAATAACCACTTGCTACCCAAGGACCTTTAACTTTAAGAGAGCCAAAAGCGACACCATCCCATGGTAACTCTTGATTATTTTCATCCACAATACGCATTTCAATACCAAATACGCCTCGTCCTTGTAAACATTGTAAATCTATTAGCTCTTTTTCAGATAAGTTTTCCATGCCTGCTTTTCTACAGAAAGTTGTGCCAAGTGGGCTGGTTTCAGTCATGCCCCAACCTTGAACGACTTCGCACTTATGTTGATGCAAAAACCGTTCAATAATAGTTCTTGGGCACGCTGCACCACCCACACTGACACGCTTTAGACTAGAAATACTTTTACCGGTTTTATCTAAGAAATTTAATAAGCCTAACCAGATGGTGGGTACACCAGAACTAAAGGTCACATTTTCATCTTCGATCAGGCTTTGCAGTGTTTCGCCATCACCCATTTTGGGACCAGGCATAACCATTTTAGCGCCTACCATTAACGATGAATAAGGGGCGCCCCACGCATTTACATGGAACATAGGCACTATGGGAAGAATCGTTTCTTTATAAGAAGCAGCTGAAACGTCAGGCATACCGCCGCCTAAGGCATGCAAAAGTGTAGAACGATGGCTATAGACAACACCTTTTGGGTTTCCTGTTGTACCTGATGTATAACACATTGCGCTAGCAGTGTTTTCATCAAACTCAGGCCAATCAAAAGCAGTTGATTGCTCGCTTATAAGGGTTTCGTAGCACATAACGTTAGGCAACGTTGTTTCGGGCATATGAGCTTCATCAGTTAAGATGATATAACCCTCAACTTTGGGAAGATGCTCTTTTAATGCCTCCAGCAAAGGTATAACTAATAAGTCAACAAAAATGAATCTATCTTCTGCGTGGTTGATAATATAGTTAACTTGTTCAGGAAACAATTTAGGATTGATCGTGTGACACACCATGCCACTTCCAGATATCCCATAATAAAGTTCAAGATGGCGATAATCATTCCAAGCTAAAGTGCCAATACGATCACCAAATTTAGCTCCTAACTGGTGTAAAGCATTAGCCAACTGGCGACTACGATTAGCAAAATTTCTATAAGTATGTCTGTGTCTTGGGTTATCTGCTGTAACAGACACAATTTCTGAGTCTGGAAAGTTCTTATCTGCGTGTCGTAGTATTGAAGAAATCATCAACTGGGAGTTCATCATCAAAGCTTGCATATATTTTCCTTTAATTAACTGATGCTTACAAAAGCATAAAAGCGTTTGAACCACAGAATCCACAAAAGAAAAGAAAACTGAGTTCTTAACGACTTTTTTCTCTGTGAAGTGAAGCCTCTGTGACCTCTGCGATTAATATTTTTTTCCTGATTTACCAAGCTGTCACGCCACCATCTATGGCGATAGATTGACCTGTCATATACGAATTACCCGGAGATAAAATCAACAACATGGCATTAACCACTTCTTGTGGTTTGGACAGGCGTTTCATAGGTGTACCTCTGGCTAATTGTGCTTGTCCTTCTTCTGAAGCAAATTCACCTAAAATAGCAGTTGGGCTGTAGAAGGGGCATATTGCATTGCAGCGCACCCCTTTTCTGGCATATTCCACAGCGGCTGTTTTGGTTAAACCTACTACCGCATGTTTGGCTGCTGCATAAGCACCACCTTTAGGTGCTCCGCCTAAACCTGCTAGAGAACTGATATTCAACACATGGCCTTCGCCCTGTTTTAACATAGCCTCAATTTGATATTTCATACCAAACAACACGCCATTCACATTGACGTTAAATTGGCTATGCAAAGTGTCTTCAGTTAATTTATGTAAGGGGGTTAAATCGTGAGCAATGCCAGCATTGTTAACACCAATATCCACTCGGCCAAATTTTTCTAAGGCTTTATCTACCATGTTTTTGCAGTCTTGTTCTTTAGAAACATCACACAGCATCGACATTGCGCTATTTTGGTCTGGTAATGAGGCAAGTGTTTCATTTAAGTTTTGTTGATTAATATCACTTATCACTAACTTACACCCACGTTTAGCTAGGCCCTGAGCCAACAAACGGCCAAAACCGCCACCTGCGCCAGTGATCAGTGCTACTTTTCCGGTAAAATCTAATAACTCATCCATCAAATTATTCCTGTTCTTTTTATTTTAAAATTTAAATAGTGCATTTATAAAAAGTATTTACAAATGGCATTTATAAAGGGTATTTATAAAGGGTTAGAACTCATAAAGGTTAATAAAACTGCAGCGAGTCGTTTGCCTTGATCTTCTTGCAAAAAATGACCTCCTTGTTGAATGACTGCATGTGCCTGACCTTGGCAGCCTGGAATAAGTTTTTGCATGATTTTGTCACCGCCAGCCGTAACGGGATCTGAATCACTGAAGGCAGTAATAAAAGGCTTAGTAAATTGTCGCAGCGTTTGCCAAGCGAGTCTGTTAGCCTCACTAGCAGGATCATTGGGTGTTGTGGGAACCAGTAGCGGAAACTGTCTAACACCAGCTTTGTACGTTTCGTCAGGAAAAGGCGCGTCATAAGCAGCCAACACTTCAGAACCAAGGGGGGTAACGGTGGCACCTTTAATAATGCCGGCAACTGGGAACACTGCTACTTCTTGAGAAAACGTTTGCCAATTCAAGAATGCTTCGTTGGGTTTATGGTCGCCAGTTGGCAGCATGGTGTTTGCCGCCAAAACCCGTGAAAACAAATCAAGGTGTTCAGCAACTAAGCGCAACCCTAATAATCCACCCCAGTCTTGACAAACTAAAGTTATATTTTTTAAGTCTAATTGAATAATAACCTGACGAATCCAGTCAAGGTGTCGCTGGTAAGTGTAGTCACTTCGCTCAGTGGGTTTATCTGATTTTCCAAAACCAATTAAATCTGGGGCTATTACCCGATAACCAGCCTCGACAACAGGGCCTATCATTTTGCGATACAGATATGACCAACTAGGTTCGCCATGGAGCATTAATACAACATTGGCGTCCCTTGGACCTTCGTCTATATAATGAAGCTTTAATGAACTCCCTTCATAATCATCAACTCGCAAAAAATGAGGGGCATAGTCAAAATCTACTATTTGTTCGAAACAATGTTCAGGGGTTGTCAAAAATTCCAATGGTTAACACTCAATGTAATGAACTTGTAAAATATTTGTGATGTAGAACACCAAAAGTGTCACTAAAAGTCAACTTGCTCAGACTAATGCAGAATTATCTATTCAGTGAATAGAAGTCGCCCAAACTTACTAGCACCGATAAAGCGTGTTTATTCTGCAGTATAAAACCAATAAATTAGAATGATTGGGGAGGGTAGCCTAATATCCGCTGTAAATATTAAGCTGGTAAGAGGTCTACATGAGTCAAGTCGAATCAAAAGCAGTCAATAGTGATGCAGTAAACTGCGAACTAATTGAAACTTCATCTGCTAACAAAATAGCGGTCTTATGGATGCAAAATCCGCCCGTCAATGCGTTATCTAAATCTGTACGTGTCGCTCTTATCGCACATTTGAATGACGCTATTGCTGATGAGTCAGTTGCGGTCATAGTTATCTCGTCTAAGCAGAACTTATTCTCTGGCGGTGCTGATATTAGCGAATTTTCAGGTGGTAATTTAGAGCCCAATTTGCCTGCAGTATTAGATGTCATTGAAAATTCACCAAAACCAGTCGTTGCGGTATTAAATGGCCCCGCATTTGGTGGTGGACTGGAAGTGGCTCTGTCTTGTCACTACCGTGTAACGTTCGCTTCTAATAAAGTGGGATTACCTGAAGTTAACTTAGGGATATTACCAGGTGCTGGTGGTACACAACGTTTGCCAAGATTAGCGGGTGTGCAACAAGCGTTGGATATGATTGTTTCAGGGCGTCCTGTTGCTGCTAAAAAATTGTCGAATGTATTTGATGTTGTCGTTGAAAACCCAGAAACTTTATTAAGCAGTGCGTTAGCATTTTGTGACAAAGTCGTTGCCGATGGAAGCAAAGTACGTAAAACCTGTGATTTACAAATTGATATTAGTGCAGCGCCAAAAGAATTATTTGCCCAGTATCGACAAGGTTTAGCAACCAAAGCAAGAGGTTTTTTTGCTCCTGAACGTTGTATTCAAGCTGTCGAGGCATCGGTTGAACTACCATTTGCGCAGGGCTTAGTTCGCGAAAGTGAGTTGTTTATGGAATGCATGCGTTCTAAAGAAGCGCGAGCGCAGCAGCATTTTTTCTTCGCTGAACGTGCAGCATCTCATGTCAAAGATTTTGATAAAGAAACCCCATTAAGAGATATCAGAAAAGTAGGCATCATTGGTGCTGGCACCATGGGCGGTGGCATTGCTATGAACTTTGCTAATGCAGGTATTCCCATCATTATGCTCGAGCTTAAACAAGAAGCTTTAGATAATGGTTTAGCGCTAATTCGTAAAAACTACGAAAACTCAGCTAAAAAAGGCAAGCTTACTGCAGAGCAAGTCGAAGACAGAATGGCTTTGTTAACCGGTTCTACAGAATACGCAGCCTTAAGTGACGTAGACCTCGTGATTGAAGCGGTATTTGAAAAAATGTCTGTCAAACAAGACGTTTTCAAAGCTTTAGACGCAGTATGCAAACCTGGCGCTATTTTGGCCTCAAACACTTCTACTCTGGACATCGACGAAATTGCTGAAGCGACTAAACGTCCACAAGATGTGATTGGCTTGCACTTCTTTAGTCCTGCCAATGTAATGAAGTTATTAGAAGTAGTTAAAACTAGTAAAACTTCGCCTGAAGTGATCAAAACCACGATGAAAATGGCTAAGAAGATCAACAAAGTTGCGGTGTTAGTTGGGGTATGTTTTGGTTTTGTCGGCAACCGAATGATCGAAACATACGGCCGTGAAGCTAATCGAATGATGCTTGAAGGCGGCACGCCAGAACACATTGATAAAGTGATTTACGACTTTGGACTGCCTATGGGCCCTTTCACTATGGGAGATATGGCTGGTCAAGATATAGGTGCTTTTGTCCGTGAATCCCGCCGCGAATTTATTAAACATGACCCTTCCTACTGCATTCTAGCGGATAAATTAGTTGAGCAGGGCAGAGTAGGTTTAAAAGCTGGCAAAGGTGTGTATTTGTATGAAGCGGGTAGTCGTACACCCATTTCTGATCCAAGCGTACTTGAGTTAGCGAAGCAGGTAGCTGCAGATCTAGGTGTGGCACAGCGTGATATAAGCGATCAAGAAATCGTTGAGCGGATTATTTTCCCTATGATCAATGAAGGTGCGTTGATTTTAGAAGAAGGCATTGCTGCAAAGTCTAGTGATATCGACGTGATATATGTGTATGGCTATGGTTTCCCCGTTTATCGTGGCGGTCCTATGCAGTATGCGGATGAAATTGGTTTAAAAACAGTATATGACGCTATGTGCAAATATCGCGACGAGTTGGGTGAACATGGTAAAAACTGGTTTGAACCGGCTCCATTATTGAAAAAATTAGCTGAACAAGGCAAACGATTCTCTGACTTATAGTCATCGATGTTTGTCTTACTATTAACGCATTAAAGAATATTTAAAAGAGAATTTTATGAAAGAAGCAGTCATTGTATCAACCGCTAGAACTCCTATTGGTCGTGCCTACAAAGGTGCATTTAATAACTTAGAAGCGCCAAGTTTAGGTGGATATGCTATCCGTGAAGCGGTAAGAAAATCTGGTATTGATCCCGCCAGTGTTGATGATGTGATTATGGGTAGTGCACTAACTCAAGGTAGTGGCGGCATGAACATAGGACGTATGGCTGGTCTTGCTGGTGGTTTACCCACTTCTGTATCAGGCATGACCCTAGACCGTCAATGTAGTTCAGGCATGTACGCGATTGCTACTGCAGCTAAACACATCATTACCGACAACGTACCAGTGATGATTGCTGGTGGCCTTGATTCAATAAGTTTAGTGCAAAACAAGTCAATGAATACACATCGTATGGTCGACCCAGCTTTGGCTAAAATGCACAAAAACATTTATATGCCTATGTTACAAACAGCTGAAGTGGTGGCCTCTCGTTACGGTATTAATCGTGATGTGCAGGATGAGTATGCTTATCGCAGTCAAATGCGCACAGCGGCTGCACAATCTGCAGGTAAATTTGATGATGAAATTGTGCCAGTAACAGCCATTAAAGTGATCATTGACCGCGAAACAAAAGAACAAAGTTTTCAAGAAGTGACGTTGAGCAAAGATGAAGGTAATCGAGCTGAAACCACTTTAGAAGGTTTGCAGAATTTAAAGCCTGTTATAGAAGGTGGAGTCATTACTGCAGGTAATGCTAGCCAGTTATCTGACGGCGCATCTGCCAGTGTAATAATGAGCAGCAAATTAGCTGAACAACAAAACTTAACACCATTAGGCGCTTATCGTGGTATTGCTGTTGCAGGCTGCGAACCAGATGAAATGGGTATCGGTCCTGTTTTTGCCATTCCAAAGTTGCTCAAACAACATGGTTTAACTATGAACGACATAGGTCTATGGGAACTTAACGAAGCTTTCGCCGTACAAGTATTGTATTGCCGCGATAAGTTAGGTATCGATGACAGTATATTAAATGTAAACGGTGGTGCTATTTCTGTAGGACATCCTTATGGTATGAGCGGTGCACGTATGGTGGGACATGCTTTGATTGAAGGCAAGCGTCGTGGTGCTAAATATGTGGTTTGTACTATGTGTATCGGCGGTGGTATGGGTGCTGCAGGTCTGTTTGAAGTTTATTAAAAAAAGGTATGAGCTTCTAGTAAAAATAAGTTAGAGAAAAAAATACGCAAAAGGTTTAAGAGGTCAGTTATGCAATATTTTAAAGCCCCACAAAAAGAAGCCTTATTCGTGATGA
Organism: uncultured Paraglaciecola sp.; assembly: GCF_913058035.1. Lineage (GTDB taxonomy): Bacteria > Pseudomonadota > Gammaproteobacteria > Enterobacterales > Alteromonadaceae > Paraglaciecola. Next base: position 26,768 of record NZ_CAJXPA010000046.1, read on the forward strand.
ACGAATTATTTGGCTTTGAAAAACATTATGCCGATTTGGGATTTACAGATGCCACCCCTGATATGGTTGAAGCCATTTTTTCAGAGGCGGCTAAATTCGCTGAAAACGTATTAGCGCCAATCAACGCCAACGGTGATGAAGAAGGCTGTAAATGGGAAGACGGAGTTGTTACTACTCCTGCAGGTTTTAAAGAAGCTTATAAACAATATGTCGATGGTGGCTGGACAGGTATGACACACCCTGAAGAACTGGGTGGACAAAATTTACCTTATTCGTTGGGTAGTGTCATGGCGGAATGGTTTTCTTCGGCGAATCACTCTTGGGCCATGTACCCGGGGCTTAGCCAAGGTTGTATGGAAACCTTAAAAGAGCATGGAACTTCAGAACAACAAAAAATGTTTTTGAATAACCTCATTGGTGGTCAGTGGACAGGTACTATGTGTTTGACTGAACCTCATTGTGGCTCTGATCTTGGCATGCTCAAATGTAAAGCAGTCAAGAACGATGACGGAACTTACAGCTTAACTGGTACCAAAATTTTCATCTCGGCCGGTGAGCATGATATGTCAGACAACATTGTGCATATCGTCATTGCCCGTTTGCCAGATGCGCCTAGTGGTACCAAAGGTATTTCGCTGTTTGTTGTACCTAAATTCAATGCAGGCACTGAAGGCGAAAAGTTAGATAGAAATGCTGTGACTTGTGGTTCTATTGAACACAAAATGGGCATCAAAGGCTCAGCCACTTGTGTGATCAATTTTGATGAGGCTAAAGGTTACCTTGTTGGTACTGAAAATCGTGGCCTTAACTGCATGTTTACGTTTATGAATACTGCACGAATTGGAACTGGCCTAGAAGGTTTGTCTGCATCTGAAGCTGCGTTCCAAGGTGCATTAGCCTATGCTAAAGACCGTTTGCAGTTCAGAGCCATGACAGGGGTTAAAAATCCAGACGGTCCAGCTGATCCGATTATCAACCACCCTGATGTACGTCGTATGTTGTTGACACAAAAAGCTTTCGCAGAAGGTAATAGAGCATTAGCCATATACGCAATGAAGTTGGTTGATATTTCACAAGCCAATCAGGATGAAGCTGCCAAACAACTAGCAGAATCTAAACTTGCTTTACTAACGCCTATTGTGAAAGCATTTTTAACAGAAACTGCACAAGAAACAACTAGTTACGGCATGCAGGTTTTTGGTGGTCATGGTTTTATCAAAGAATGGGGTATGGAGCAACTAGCTCGAGATACCCGGATTTGTACTATGTACGAAGGCACAACCGGTATTCAGGCAATCGATTTACTAGCCAGAAAAGTGGTGGGTTCAAACGGTAAATTATTGGATGTATTCACAAACGAAGTCAAAGAATACTGCAAAAGTATTCGTGATAAGACACAGTTTAATGCTTGGTCAAACAGTATTGATAAACATGTTCATGAATGGCATCAAATTACTGAAGACATTATGCAAAGGGCAGCCAAAAATCCTGCAGAACTAGGTGCTGCATCTGTCGATTACTTGATGTATTCAGGTTACGTCGTAGTTGGCTATTTCTGGCTTCAAATGGCCGTTGTTGCTCAGCAAAAACTTGACGATGGTACAAACGATCCAGAATTTTATAAAGCAAAATTACATACGGCTAAATTTTATTTTGACCGTCTACTAACGCGCACACGTTCATTAGTGTCAGCCATGGAGTCTGGGGCTGATAACTTAATGGATATGGAAGAAGAACAGTTCAACATAGTTTAGGCTTCAATAAATGTTAATAAGCTAGACTGGTAAATTCAAAAAGGCAAACATGATTATGTTTGCTTTTTTTTATTCACCGGAAATTCAACTAGACGGATAAATACAGCCATGAAACATCACACAATCAACATTGAAGACGTTAATATTCATTATGTTGAAGCAGGTGATAATTATAAGAGCTATTCGCCACGCCAAACTATTGTTTTCTTACATGGCTTTCCTGAATATTGGGGGACATGGCATGCACAGCTTGATTATTTTTCTAGTAAATATCGTGTGATAGCCCCCGATTTGCCTGGCTATAATTTAAGTGATAAACCCAAAGAAAAATCATTTTTTGAAGTATCCAATCTGATCCAATTTATGGCTAAGTTCATTCAATGCACAGCGCCACAAGAAAAAGTAATATTAGTGGCTCACGATTGGGGTGGGGTCATTGCATGGCCTCTTGCTGCTTTTTTTCCAAAACTTGTCGAACGATTAGTGATACTTAATGCTGCTCACCCCAGTATTTTCACACGGGAAATGGTGCACAACGCCGAACAAAGACAAAAAAGCGAGTACATTCATGAGTTAATTGCGTCAAATGCTGTAAAAAAGTTATCAGAAAATAACTATGAATACCTCAAAAACAAAATATTCATGGGAATGCGTGAAGGCACATTGAGCGAGACGCAGCGCAAGACTTATGAGAACGTTTGGGCTCAGCCTGACGCAGTTAATGGCATGCTGCAATACTATAGAGCCATGCCGCAATTGGCCCCCAATGAGAAAATCGTTGATGTAGGCAATGGACATAGCAATGGTCCTGTCGTTGCAGCGGAACAAATGAAAATACCCAATATCCGCATCAGTTGCCCAACACTGATCTTGTGGGGCGAACAAGATCAGGCCTTTGTTAAAGAGAACATTGATGGTGTAGAGGAGTATGTGCCAGATGTGCGAATTAGACGCTTTCCTGATGCAAGCCATTGGTTGCAACATGAGTTGCCTGATGAAGTGAATTTAGAAATCGAAAAGTTTTTAGTAAAGTAGACAGATAAATGTAAGGAATTAGAAAGTAATAAAATTATTTTTTAAATGACTGCGGTTTCTAGTGGTATTCAGGACACAGAGAAATTGATCTAAACAGCTGCGTTTTTTCCCTGTGTTTTGGTATTAGATGTTTTTTAGTAATACACATAAAAAAACAGCCTCAAAAGAGGCCATTTTAAAAGGTGAGACAATTATCTGTTCAAAGAAAATTCGACTTACCTTCCATGTTGATCGTTTTACTAGCTATTGCTAGGTTCATTCAATAACAGTTTTTGCGAAGCTTGAATGACGTGTTGCTCTGCCGTGAAACTATAATACTTATATTCTGTCGTTAAGGGCAGTAACTATGGGTGAGGTACCTAAACCATTTTCAGACGCCCATACCAGCACTGTTTTACCGTCTTTTTCAGGAGCTTTCAAATCACCTCTGGGCATTTTTTTTATCATAAGAGTGCCTGTTTCTTCTGAGTTGTTAAGCATAGCAGTCCGAATAAGGCTGTTACCTCCGCAAGATACACCGGTGTAATAATCTTTAAGTTTTAAATTGTAATCAGACTGAACACGTCTCATTTTTCTACGTAGTTCACCTTTGTCATCTGCTTTTACAATGGTACATATATTTTG
>NZ_CAJXPA010000047.1 GCF_913058035.1 uncultured Paraglaciecola sp.
TTAAGATCGACGGTGGAAACAATACGATTTATGGCAATGTCACCGCAAATAGCGGCAATTTAAACATTGATAGTGATTCTACTGTGAATGGTACTTGCAGTCCGTCTAATAGCCAATGTACGCCCTTACCATCGATGGTCAACCCAACAGTTGTTAGCCAAACAACCACCGATACCGCTCCGATTATTTATGGTACCTATTCGAGCTCAGTGGCAACCAGTCTTAATGTTACTGTCAACTCGATAACCTATGCACTGTCATCTAGTAGCGAACTGACAAATTCGAGCGATAACTGGACGCTCGACTTAAGAAGTATTACACCTCTGCCACTTGGCACATACAACGTGGCTGCCAACTCGGCAGATGCCGATGGCTCTTTGTCTGATACCAGCAACAATGAATTGGTGATCGAGGAAGCGCAGTGGTGGGACACAAATTGGACTAAGTGTCGTAACATAACGATTGCTAACACTGGGACAACCACTCTAAGTAATTTCCCAGCCTATATCGACCTAGCCTATGACTCAGACATGCAGTCTAATTACCAGGACATTCGCTTTATTAACACCAGCTGCGCAAATAGTGGTTCTGAACTAGATTTTGAGATAGAAACATACACCGCAGCAAGTGCCGATGTATGGGTCGAAATAGACAACTTACCCGCAGCGGGAACAACGATTGCGGTATATTACGGCAATGCCTCAGCCACGACCGGCGAAAATGCTAGTGGTACTTGGGTCAGCAGTCACAAAGGGGTGTGGCATCTGAGCGACAAAAGTACCGACCTACCTAATCAAATCTCAACGTCAGACTCAACGTCTAATTCAAATAACGGCACACCGAAAAATAGTCCTGCATCTACTTCGGGAAAAATAGGTAAGGCATTGGATTTTGATGTTACCAACGAAACTCTCATAGAACTAGGTGAAGACGATTCATTGGATCTCAGTTCCAATAACTCACCTAATTGGACCATATCGCTGTGGGTCAAACCATTTAGTGACTTTGGAGACAGTGATTACCCGATAATGTATCAATACGGCAGTTATGGTGCATCGGTTGGTCTCGACAAAGATAATGGAAAAATTGAACACTGGCGCAATGACGATACCGCACTCTACAACAACACCAACCTTACGACTAATGTTTGGAATCACGTTGTTGTCACTCGAAACAGCTCTACCACAACTTTATACCTGAACGGTAATGCAAATGGCGCAGCCTCCAGTGTGACTATCGATGAGGACACCTTTGGCTCCTATATAGGTGGCTGGCCTGAATGGTCAGGTGGTGACTTAAAAGGCCTAATTGATGAAGTCCGTGTCTCTAACGTAGTCAGAACACCAGACTGGATAAAACAAAGTTATGATTTGGTGCAAGATCAAAACGACCATGTCACCATTGGTGATGAGGTTGAGCCAGAACCAGACCCAGAACTAGGACAATGCAGCGCCATATTTCCAGATGGCGCATCCACACACAGTGTTGGAGGGACGATAAATTTTGGATCCAATAGCCAATTGTTTGGGAGTGATGACAATCAACTTGCAACCACTGCCATTACCAAAAATGGTGGATTAAACACCTGTGACACGTCGGACTGCGTAGCAACAGGCACGCCTTCAGGTACAGTCGCAACAGTTAATTTTCAGACCACAGCTAGCACAATAGATGTTACCGTAGGTAACAACGACGCAAAGACAATAGGTACAGGTACTGGCGATTTATCTGGTTATGAGTACAAAGACATTAACGGTTCTAGTGAAGCGACTATAACCTTTTCAGATGCTCACAATGAGTATTGGATAGATACGTTGGCGTTAGGCTTTAAAAACACGTTATTTCTGCAAGCCGGTGGCACATACTGGATAAATCAACTTACCATGGGGAGTCAAGTAGATATTATTGTGCAAGGCTCGGGTACCGCGCTTATTTATGTCAACCAAAGTCTCACTTTCCCCTCTCCTGGCCTGATAAATTCGCCATCAAATAATAATACGGGTGATGCAAGCAAATTGGTGATGTATGTGTTGTCTGACGTCACCTTTAATAACCAAAGCACTTATACCGGTAGCTTGTATGTGGAAGGAAACCTAAGACTTGGCTCTAGCAGTCACGCATTTGGTGCAGTCAGCGCCGCCAATATCCAGTTAGACAGCTTATCAACCATCACCTATCAAAGTAGTGAAATTGCGGATACTGACTTTATGGGTATGTGCGACGTATTCGCTCCTATTTTAGAATACCGTTTTGATGAATTGAATTGGACTGGCTCAGGCAACGAAGTAATCGACAGTTCAGGTAATAACTATAACGGAACCGCAATTGGCGGCATTACTACTGCAACCGGAAAAATTTGCCATGCGGCTGACATTCCAAATAATAACAGTGCATCGATATTCGAAGCCGTTGATACCGGAGTCGATCTGGATACAGTTATCGGTTCCAGCGGGACGATCAGTTTGTGGTACAAAGGTGATAGTGACTGGTATTCTGGAACTGACAAAAGACTGTTTGATGCCACTGATGATGATAGGTATTTTTATGCAGAAATTATGTCTGATGGTCGAGTCAGATTTTTCTTTGAAGATGGAGATGATGGTGATTACCAAAAGACGACGAATGATCCACTTTCAGTCGGGGCTGGGGTGTGGAAGCACTTAACGTTTGTTTGGGATGTCACCAATATCACTGCAAAAATTTTCGTTGATGGTGTAGAGCAGAATATTTCTGGTGGAAGCAACAACGATGGAGGAACTACCGCATTAACCGGTTTAGATACACTATACTTCGGTGACAACCGGGACGCATCTTACTCAAGCGGTCAATCATCTGCCAGTGGGCTTATTGATGAAGCCCTAGTGTTTGACTCAGTATTAACCACAACCCAAATTCAAGCCATTTTCGCTAACCAAGATGCGGGTAATAACTGGGATGGCACGACACGAAGTTGCCCTGTGATTGCCTGTGGCACATTAAACGCCGTTGGTATTAAAATTGGTAGTGGTGGTGGTAGCAGTGACTCTCAAATAAATACAACAAGTGAAGCGTTAGCCATTCATGCTGCATGGCTAACCGCAAGTTCGCCTGCAACAGGTTCAATAGATACAGGCGGTGACACCTACAATGTCACGGCAAGTGGTTTAAGCGAAGTTGACCGTATTGACTTTGGTGGCTCAAGTAAAAATTTTGCAGGTACATTACCTTATCCTGGTGCTGATACGGGTGTCGGTGGTGAAGATTTTTTAGTGCATACTTCAGGTACGCTCAGTCTACCCACAGGTGATTATACGATTTATGTTTCGAGTGATGACGGCTTTAGTTTTGTCATGGATACGCTCAAAGGTGACGCTGTTTCATTCAGCAAATTTGGCAGCTCAAGCAGCGGTGCGAATAATGAGTTAAGGCATGAAAACCAAACTAGCAATTCAAATACGGGGGGGTCTTTTACCTTAACTGAAGATTCTGTGTTTGACATATCCGCAATATTTTTTGAACGTGGTGGCGGTGACTATTTGGAAATTTCTATTATCAATGACATCCGCAGTAATTCATCATCTTCAGATTATGAAATTCTGCGTCACGATGCTCTTAACGAAAAAGTAAAGTTTGGGCAATGTGCCGTTACCTCCCAAATAGATCATTATCGTATTGAACATGATGCGCAAGGTTTTACCTGTGAGGCAGAAACCGTCTCCATCAAAGCTTGCGCAGATGCAAATTGTGACACCTCACACGATCAGGAAGCGACCATAACCCTGTCAGAACTCGGTCTAGCGGGTGATGGCTGGATGAGCGGCAATGAAATAACCATTCCGGCGGGTACAGACATCGAAATCATTTTGAGTATCACCGATGAGCGTAGCGTGACCTTCTCTAAAACCAGTGCTTATCCAAACGCCAATTTACGTTGCTTTAATGGTAGTACTGAGACCTGTGATATGACTTTTTCAGATGATGGCTTTGAAATTTATGGCGCAAGTATTGGTGAGCCGTTAGCTGACCAACTGGCTGCGGATCACTTCCAAAATGTTAATTTACGTGCCGTGCGTAGTAACAATAATGTCTGTGAAGCGTTATTAGTCGGCACACAAACCGTTGACCTGACCTATAACTGTGTTTTGCCTAATGAATGTGTGACACCATTAAGTAATATCGCCATTAATGGAGATGGCTCAGGTGATAATACCGGTACCTTAAGTGTCGTATTTGATGACCAAGGCGTAGCCAATCTGTCTGGGCTTAATTATCCTGATGCTGGACGATTAACCCTCAGCGTTACAGCTGAAGTAGAAGGTGTCACTATTGAAGATTCTAGTGACAAGACTGTAGATGTTTATCCCAGTTATTTGCAATTAGCGGTCAGTCAGAACAGCAGTATAGCTGCTGAGCCCTTTACCCTTTCAATAGGGGCTTATGGCGTAAATGACGCATTGTTACCTAACTATAAAGCTGGTGCATCAAAACTTAAAATTAAACGAGTGACTCCAAATTCTAGTGATGCTCACGACGGCAATTTTAAGTATGGGGACGCTAGCACTAGCATAATGACTACTGATTTAGCGGCAACGTTTGCCAGTACATCCCCCTATCCATTAGTATTTAATGGCGGGGTATACAGTTCTACACAAGCGTATTTCGATGACGTGGGCAGCGTTGAAATAGATATTCAAGACGCAAATTACCTCGGCAATATTATTCCCTCTCAAGGCGCACTTAGCATAGGCAATTTTGTCCCTGCCTATTTTTCAGTAACACAAATGCAACCCGAACTGCAGGATACCTGTGAGGATACGTTCAGTTATATTGGTGAAACGATGGGCTTTGTGACAGGCTTAGAGCCATTATTAATTTTTACTGGCAAAAACGCCCTGGATGCCGTTACCAAAAACTATAGTGCCTCACCTTGGACTTTTAATCTGGATCAATTAGATGTGAACAATGGTATTCACCTAAGCGACAGTTCCACTTATGCTGCTGTTGATAGTTTCAATGAAATATCAAAAGGCAGCTCCCCTGTAATTTCAACGGGAAGTGCTGTCTACGATGGCATAATTGAAGTACAAATTCCGAATACTCGTTTTAAATACAACAAGATCCGCACGGACAATACTACCTTTAACATCAAATCTCCTTTCACTGCGTCCATCGACATGGTGTTTTCCAGTGCTTTCTTAACCGATGAAGATGGCGTATGTTTCCAAACAGATTATGCCAATAGCAACTGTTTGTCTTTCACTATTCCCAATATTACTGGTGCTAATATGCGTTACGGTCGTTTGGCATTAGCTAGTACATATGGGCCTGAGACTGAGTCACTTAATGTACCTGTAAAAGTGGAATATGTTGATACCAACAACCAATGGCTGATCAATTCAGAGGATAATTGTACTAATATCAATTTTTTAGAAACGTCAGGCGACATCATATTGGAGTCTATTGGCAGCGTAGACATCACTGAAGATATCATCGACATATCAAGTAATGGCCTTTTGTTCGAAGGTGTTTCAAACGATAGTGCTAACTTTTTACTTATCAATTCTGAAAACAAGATAGGTGAAGTAAGACTGCGTTTGTCACCGACTGCTTCAGGTGTGGTCTGGCCAACTTATTTAAACTACGATTGGGATGGTGATGGCTCGATAGATACAAACGACTTCCCCGAAGCAAATGTCACTTTTGGCCAATTTAGAGGCAATGATAAGATCATTCAATGGCGAGAAGTATTTAATTAATAGAAATGAATCATCGTAATCAACACTTCCTGCTGGACCCTTGATAATATGGTTACTTAATTAAGTCAGACTTAATATAATTAACCATAGTCGAGGTTTTGTATACTTTCAGTTATCTCAATAGTTTGCTTAGCTATCTCTTCATTAAATAAAATTCTCACTTCAGTGGTCTGGAATAAATAAATGGGTTTGTTGTGACTCGTTGTTAAATTTGTTGTCACAAACGAGCAGATGTTGCTAAAGCACTGTGCATAGGTTTTCTAACACGAGGTTTACTCAACACGCCTGTGAATCCAATAGCCGCATATTCCTGAATATCTTGAAAACATAACGTTCGCAGTCAGTGCATAAACAGGTGTACTTGCATCGAACTGAAGCGGTGAACACATCGCTTCTTTACCATCCATCACTGGCATTTGAATATCCATCAAGACCAGATCATGTTGAACTGCCAGCGCCTTTTGTAATCTTTCTAGTTCACTTACTGCCAAGTCTACTTGCACTGCTATTTTCTGCAGGTTGAAAGTGATCAATTTTTGATTCAGATTGCTGTCTTCTAACAGCAAAATCTTATCAACGAGTAAGGGATCGACATAGGTTTAGTAACAGCGATGTCTCAGTTTACGATAGAACCTCATTCACCTGCATGTTGTTGGCAGACGATAGTCACACAAACCTTAAAACCTTGCACTATGGTAGACTGAAGTTCAACTACTCCAGCCATCAATTCAACCAAACTTTTAATGACAAATAACCCTAACCCATAACCACCAAAGTTATGCGTGATCCTAAAACCAGCATGTACAAAGTATTCGAAAACTGGAGTTTGGTCATCTCTCGCAATGTCCTCATCTGTATCGATTACCGTTATCAGTAAAGTGCTTGTATTCGAGGTGAATTTAATACGTAAACTGATACTTTCAGTTTACGTAAACTTAATCGCATTGTTTAATAAGTTATGCATCACATGTCCTATCCTAGTTGAACCTGCCACTATCCTAGTTGAACCTGCCACTATCCATTTTGGTAAAATAGAGTTTATTACCATGGCAGATTCAAATTGCTTTTTTAAGTAATTAAAATGGTAAATTTGTTCAATAACTTGTGATAATTTGTTTAGACAAAACTGTATATTTTCAATATTACTGATATCTTATATCTCACTAAACAATGTGGCTAAGTGACGATTAGTGCTAACGATAGCGGTCAAAAAATAGCCAACTTCTTCACGGTTTAGTGTGTGTTGCAACAGTACTTCAGCAAAACCTGTAATAGCGGTCAAAAGTGTTCTAATTCGATGACTTATATTGGCTAAAAAATCTAACTTTACTTGTTATGCCAAATGCGATTCAGTTTTTTTTGACTACTTCTTTAGTTCGCTCGAATACCTGCCATTCAAAATCCCCTTTAAAACTTTCTAATTTTCGACTGCGCTGAAACAGTCCAATAGGCTTTTTTCTAAGGTGATTTCTGCAGCTTGCCTTGCTTACCGTTCTCTTTGATAACGCTGTTTTAATAGCTCTTGGTTAATCTGGTACTTAATATTTTTATATTTAGATTGCCAACTTACTGGAGTCAACTACAGTATTTTATTGTTTGTTTTAGTCTTTAATTAATAAAAATACACTGAAACCCTTTTTTTATGGTCTTGTTGATGCTCTCTACTTGCCCAAATCTCAGCGCGTTGGTACAGTTAGGCTATTATTATCTTATTAACCAAAGTGCGGTTTTTACATGTTCAAAAAGCTTCGGGGAATGTTTTCCAACGATTTGTCAATCGACCTCGGCACAGCAAATACGCTAATCTATATTAAGGATCAGGGTATTGTTCTCAACGAACCTTCTGTTGTTGCGATCCGTCAAGAACGCGGTCCAGGTGGTCCAAAAAGTGTAGCGGCCGTGGGACGTGAAGCAAAACAAATGTTGGGTAGAACTCCCGGTAACATAAAAGCAATACGGCCTATGAAAGATGGGGTTATTGCTGACTTTTATGTCACAGAGAAAATGCTTCAGCATTTCATTAAACAAGTTCACGATAATAACTTTTTACGCCCTAGTCCAAGAGTGCTGGTGTGTGTGCCTTGTGGTTCAACTCAGGTTGAACGACGTGCAATTCGTGAATCAGCTTTAGGCGCAGGTGCTCGTGAAGTCTACTTGATCGATGAGCCAATGGCCGCTGCAATCGGAGCTGGTTTGCCTGTATCAGAAGCAACCGGTTCTATGGTGGTTGATATTGGTGGCGGTACCACAGAAGTAGCCATTATTTCACTCAACGGTATTGTTTATTCATCATCAGTAAGAATTGGTGGCGATAAATTTGACGAAGCAATCATTTCTTATGTCCGTCGTAACTTTGGCTCGCTTATAGGCGAGGCAACAGCTGAACGTATTAAGCATGAAATTGGCGCCGCGTATCCTGGTGAAGAAGTAAAAGAAATTGAAGTACGAGGGCGTAATTTAGCAGAAGGTGTGCCGCGTGGTTTTACCCTTAACAGCAATGAAATTCTTGAAGCTTTACAAGAACCTCTAACTGGTATTGTTTCTGCCGTTATGGTGGCTCTTGAACAGTCTCCCCCAGAACTTGCATCTGATATTTCTGAGCGTGGTATGGTACTTACTGGTGGCGGAGCATTGCTTAAAGACTTGGACCGTCTTCTGATGGAAGAAACGGGGATCCCAGTGGTGATTGCTGATGATCCACTTACCTGTGTTGCTAGAGGAGGCGGTAAAGCCTTTGAAATGATCGATATCCACGGAGGCGATCTCTTTAGCTACGAATAATAGTGACTAAAATTTCGAAGTAAACAAGGCGACTTCTTGTCGCCTTTAGGCACAAATTAATGAATTTAATGTTTTCAAATGGTCCCTCTCTACCTAATCGTCTTGCGTTGGCTCTTTTGATGTCTGTTGCGCTGATCCTGTTCGACCACAAATTAGATGGGTTTGGCACAACACGTGTTTATCTCAATTCCTTAGTTAGTCCTTTGCAGTATATAGCCAATCTCCCCGGTCAATTATTGAGTGCCAGTGCAAGCCGTTTTGTGTCCCATGAACGTTTATTTATTGAGAATGCTAAGTTGACCCATGAAGCAATGTTCATGAACGGCCAACTGCAGCGTCTTACTTTTTTACAAGAAGAAAATGATCGATTACGTAGTTTGTTAAACTCGCCTGTACAAGACAACACTCGCAAAATAGTCGCTGAACTGATGGCAGTAGATAACAATCCATATAGCCACCAAATTGTCATCAACAAAGGGGCTATTAATGGTGTTTTTGAAGCACAACCCGTTTTAGACGATAAGGGTATTGTAGGACAAATAATGCAGGTTAGTTCGACTAATAGCCGCGTGTTACTGATAGCAGATGTTACCCATGCAATACCTGTTAGGATAGCTCGAAACAACGTACGTTTAGTCGTAAATGGTTCGGGTAGTTTAAATGAACTATTGATCCAACATGTCGCTCATAGTAGTGACATAAAAATAGGTGATGTGTTGTTATCTTCAGGCTTAGGCAACGTTTTTCCTGAAGGTTATCCAGTTGCTACTATTACGTCTATTGTTCGAGACGAAAGTAGGCCGTTTTCTCAAGTCAGAGCAAAACCAGTTGCTCAACTAGATCGTTTAAAGTATTTATTACTGCTTTGGTCAGAGCGTACACTTGACGTCACTTCCGAAGTAGAGATCACGGTACAATGAGCATGCGTGATTACTCTATTACTTTGAGCATTGTCATAGCCTTGGTATTACAAATCATGCCAATGCCTGTTATTGCTGATTTATATCGCCCTGACTGGGTCTTATTGGTGTTAAGTTATTGGGCACTTGCACTACCTAATCGAGTCAATGTAGGTGTTGCTTTTTTTACTGGACTAATACTAGATATTTTATTGGGTACCAGTATGGGTGTGCATAGCTTTGCAATGTGCCTATGTATTTACATATTGGCTACCAATCATAAGCGCTTACGCAATTATTCTGTTTGGCAACAATCTATCATTATTGGTGTTATAGCAGCTTTAAACAACTTATTGATTTTTTGGGTTCAACATTTGCTTACCGATATTTATTTCCTGTTTGACTACCTATGGCCCGTTGCCAGTTCTATGGTGATATGGCCTTGGTTATTCTGGTTGCTGCGTAAGATACGCCGCCATCTGCGCCTAAATTAATGATGTTACTGCTAGCTTCACAGTCTCCTCGCAGAGCTGAATTACTAAAACAAATAGGCATACCGTTTAGTCAATATCCAGTAGATATAGACGAGACTGTGATGGCCAATGAAACTCCTGAAAAATACGTTCGAAGAATGGCACAAGAAAAATCGACTTTAGGTTACGAAAGAGCGGGAGCCAAAAAACTCGTACTAGGCTTAGACACGATAGTTGTGGCACAAAATAATATTTTAGGTAAGCCAAAAGACAAAAGTGATGCAATGTGGATGTTAAACATGTTATCTGACGACACTCATCAAGTACTTACAGCTGTGACTATCACGAACGCTACACAGCAAAAAACCGTAGTGGTGGAAACTCACGTCTGTTTTGGACCTCTAAGTCAACAGCAAATAGAATGGTATTGGAAAACAGGTGAGCCACAAGATAAAGCTGGAAGCTATGGCATACAAGGCTTAGGTGGGCAATTTGTGAAACACATTAACGGTAGTTACAGCGCGGTTGTAGGTTTACCCTTATACCAAACAAGAATATTATTAACTGAATTTGGGATCATTAATGAGTGCTGAGTTATTAATCAATGTTACCCCTTCTGAGTCACGTGTGGCCTTGATTGAAAATGGTATTCTGCAAGAGATCCATATAGAAAGGCACACAAAACGTGGATTGGTTGGTAACATTTATAGAGGAAAAGTCAGCCGTGTATTGCCTGGTATGCAGGCTGCATTTGTAGATATCGGTTTAGATAAGGCAGCATTTTTACATGCTTCTGACATCGCTATACATAGTGAAGTCGAAGATGAAGTGTCGGTCAACCCTATTGAAAAGCGTGATATCCGCGAACTCGTTAGAGACGGTCAAAATATTGTTGTTCAGGTGGTGAAAGATCAAATCGGCACCAAAGGCGCAAGACTTACCACTGATATAACCATTCCATCTCGTTATCTGGTATTTATGCCAAGTGTTGAACATGTCGGTGTATCACAGCGGATTGAAGATCCGGCCGAAAGAGAACGCTTAAAAGCATTAGTTCAAGGCTTTTGCAGCGAAGATGGAGGTTTTATTTTACGCACTGCGGCCGAAGGCGTAAAAGAGCAAGAACTGACCCAAGATGCTGATTTTTTGAAACGTTTATGGCAAAAAATCCGTTCTAGAATGAAAAACAAATCGCATATTCTATATGAAGACTTACCTTTGGCGCGTCGTGTACTCAGAGACTTTGTAGGAACCCAACTAGATCGCATCAAAATAGATTCAAAGCTGTCTTTACAAGAGTTACAGCAATTTACCGAGGAATATGTACCAGAATTGCATAAGCTTTTAGAATATTATCCTGGCGAAAGGCCTATTTTTGATTTATATGATGTAGAAAATGAATGCCAGCGTTCGTTAGAAAGACGAGTGGATTTAAAATCTGGTGGATATTTAATTATCGACCAAACTGAAGCCATGACCACAATCGATATCAATACGGGTGCATTTGTAGGCCATCGTAATTTAGAAGAAACTATATTCAATACTAATATCGAGGCCACTCTGGCCATCGCTCGTCAACTCAGGTTACGCAACTTGGGGGGCATGATCCTTATCGATTTTATTGATATGACGGTAGAAGATCACAAAAGAAGGGTAATGCACAGTCTTGAGGTTGCCACTAATAAAGATAGAGCCAAAATCAATATTCATGGCTTTACGATGCTTGGTTTAATTGAAATGACCCGCAAAAGAACACGTGAAAGCTTGGAGCATGTTTTATGTGGTGAGTGCCCGGTATGCAAGGGCCGCGGCTCAGTAAAAACTGTAGAAACAGTTTGTTTTGAAATCATGCGCGAAATTGTACGAGTTAATCGTGCCTACGATGCAGATAAGTTCGTGGTCTATGCTTCACCAGCTGTTGCCGATGCATTACTAGGAGAAGAGTCACATATGTTGGCTGAGCTAGAAGTATTCGTCACCAAACAGATTAAGGTCCATACTGAACTTCTATATAATCAAGACAAGTTCGATGTCGTTATGATGTAAATCAGACTAAAATATGAATATCGAAACTAAAAATGCGTCATTTTATGCTGCTTACCTGATCAAAAAGCTCTGGGCGTTGGTTGCCTTGAGTTTGGTTGTGGTCGCAGTGACAATCAGCGTAGTTCGTTATTCACTGCCTTATATGAATGATCAAAAGCATCATCTAGAGCAATGGTTATCAGGCCAAGTAGGTGCTGAAATAAAAATTGGCGAAATCAGTGCCAAATGGCAAGGAATAGGCCCAGCAATAATACTCCGTGACATACAGTTAATCCAAAGCGTACCGTTAGCACAAAATATACGACCACCCATCAGCCTAACCATTGCCGAAACAGCTATCGAAGTTGACTTTTGGCAATCTGTGCGGGCAGGACAGATACAATCAAATAAGTTTGATTTGCGCAAAGTGGAGTTGAGTATCGATATTGCTTCCTTGAGTCAGGAGGAAACCCAATATCCGATAGTAGATGCATTAGAAAAGCTATTTTTACAACAACTCCAGTTGTTTTCTATTAGCCAAAGCAAAATCATTATTAATACCAGAAACAACCAACAGCAAGTTGTCCTGATTGACCAAGTGTCTTGGGTTAATAAAGGCGAACATCATCAAGGTGTCGGTAAGCTGCAGATAGAACAAATAGCAAAGAATTCAGCATCATTTATTATCGATTTGTATGGTAATCAAGAAAGTCTCTTTGGCACTTTTTTCGCAAAAGGTGAGGAAGTCGATTTATCACCCTGGGTCGAACAATGGATCCCCAGCAAACACACATTAGTTGAAAGCCGTGGTAGTTTTGTGATGTGGGCGACGATAAAAGACAAATCATTACAATCTGTGCAACTTGATTTATCTAATAGTCGCTTTGATTGGCAAAATCCAGAAAACGGTAACCCAGAAAATAATCTTACGTTAGCTGTTCTAGGGGGCCAAATTAATGCAGTTCCTGCGAACGATGAGTGGCTTTTTAACCTAAATAATTTAACCATGCAAATAAATGACAACGTGTTGGTATCAAATTGGCTAGGCAAAATTGACCAATCTGGCGCACTATCTTTACAGCATCCCCACCCCATAAAACTGGCACCTGTGTTACCTATGTTAGCGTTGGTGATGCAAACCAACCACGCTCAATCACTTGAATTACTGGAACCACAAGCAACATTAAATACATTAGATATTCATCGTACATTAAGTGGCCAACTGGCATTAAAAGCCTCAATAAGCGATCTACAGTGGCAACAGACAACAAGAGTTCCAGGTATGGCAGGTTTGTCAACCGAACTTAATTGGTTCAATGGTAATGGGCGATTAAATTTAAAGGGTAAATCAGGACAACTAGCGATCAATAAGTTATTACCTGACAATATTGAATACCAGCGTTTTTTTGCTGATTTATATATTCAAACTTCCGAACAAAACATCAGTGTGACAGCTGAAAATATATGGTTTAAAAGCAAACTCATTAGCCTGCGTCCAAACATTTTTTATCGCAGCATTGACAATCACTTGGCATTTTCATCAGTAATTGAAGCGATTGATATAACAAAATTACCTCAGCTTTATCCCACAAAGCTTATGGGGGTTAATACTAGAAAATATCTAATCGATTCTTTACAACAGGGTCAAATAGAAAGCGCCCAAATGATATGGCATGGTGCTGTCGACGCCTTTCCTTTTGAACAAAAACAAGGCGTGTTCCAAGCACAGATACAAGTGTCTGATGGCACGTTAAAATTTGCTTCACAATGGCCTGCATTGACCAATTTTAATGTTAATGTATTGTTTGAAAACAAAAGTTTGACCATGACTAGTCAAAAAGGGCGATTACTCGATGTAGCGTTAACAGGCCTATCTGCAAAAATTCCAGACCTAGCCCCCGATGCTGTTTTAATTATAGATGCAGATGCCCAAGCCAATGGGCAACAAGTTACTGATTTAATGCAGCAAAGCAACCTTGCTGATACGTTAGGGAAAACCCTTCAACAAATCAAAGTAAGTGGTCCATTAAAAACTCAATTACATTTATATATACCTCTGACTGGTAAAGACGTGATTGCAAAAGGCAACGTATTCTTAGTCGAAAACCAGATAGAGCTGCCTAACTTAGATATCTTATTAGAACAAACCAATGGTACGGTTAGCTTTGTTAACAACAAAATAACAGCAAAGGATCTTAATACTCAACTATTACAGCAACCTATACAACTGGCATTTACCGGTGCGAATCAAGATAATGTTTATCATACAGATATTAATATTCAAGGTGATTGGCAAGTCACACCTGTATTGGAGATGTTTTCTGATGGATTAACAAAATATTTATCTGGAAACGGCAACTGGACAGCGGACATTGCTTTAACACTTCCCACAGAAGGTTACGAATACTCAGCACGAATTTTCAGTGAACTGACTCAGTTAAGTTCAGGTTTACCTGTTCCATTTGCCAAGACCGCAGGACAATCATTACCCCTATTAGTTACTAGCCAAGGCAATGAACAAGCATCGTCTATCAAAGCCACATTAGGCCAAGACGTCGTATTTAATGGGAATTTACCTCATCAAGACATGCAATTTTCCCGCGCACATTTAGCTATTGGTCAATCAGATTTGATGGGCATGGGCCTAGGTTTTAGTGTTTCTGCTAACTTGTCAGAGTTGGATGTTAGTTCTTGGTATAAGGCCGTTAATACTCTTATCAATGACCTTCCTAGTGACTTCGACAAACCACTGCTTGAGGCACCAAAACGTATCTTTATCAAAGCAGACAGCACATTAATAGCTTCACAAAGGCTGACTGGATTAGAAACCGTAATAAAAAACACCAGTGATAGCTGGCTTTTTGATATCAATGCCAAAGAAACGCGAATGAAAGTTGTTCTATACAAAGATTGGTTAAATAAAGGTGTTGATATTAATGCTGATTTTATTGAACTAACAAGTTGGCAAAACACTGAATTAGATAATGGGCAAACGCTATCTAGTGACCCAATTAAATTCGATGCCAACGTTGATACTTTTCCGCCGATTAGCTTTTCTTGTACTCGCTGTCGATTTATGGACAACGACTTAGGCAAAGTAGATGTTAACTTGTCTCGGTCCGCCACAGGTATGAAGATAGATCAAGTGCGCTTAAATAATACTCACGGTTTATTTTATGGTTCAGGGGATTGGTTTCTAACTAACGGTCAAAGTAGCACACGCTTGAAGGGGGAGTTTAGTAGTTCAGATTTTGGAGCATTTCTAAAAGGTCTTAAATTAAACTCAGGGATCAAGGATTCAAAAGTCAGCTCGCAATTTGATCTAAGTTGGAAGCGCGCACCTTATGAATTCAACTTTGACACACTTAATGGCCAAATAGACTGGCGCTTAACAGATGGTTATTTAACTGAAGTAAGTGATCAGGGCTCACGAATATTTAGTCTACTTAGCCTTGACTCGCTGGTGCGTAAACTACAGCTTGATTTTAGAGATGTCTTCGCCAAAGGATTTTTCTACGAAAAAATCATTGGTAGTTTTCAGCTTGAAAATGGTATTGCCTTTACTCAAGACACCCTAGTTGATGGGGGCGCGGGCGAAATCACTATGCAAGGTTATACCGACTTAAACGCCCAGCGGTTAAATTACCAAATTGAGTTTGCCCCAAATGTGACATCCAGCTTGCCCGTGATAGTTGCTTGGATGGTCAACCCTGCTTCAGCATTGGCAGCGCTAGCACTGGATCAAGTATTAACCTCTGCCAAAGTAATTTCTAATATTAAGTTTTCACTCACTGGCACACTGGACAACCCACAATTAACAGAGCTAGGTCGTGATAGTAAAGAAGTCACTCTGCCAGCAAGAGCAAAACCATACTCAGAAATACCCCCTCAATCTTTAGACCGCCAGTTAAATACACCTTTTAATACACACATATTTGCAGAGGAACCAGTAAATGGCGAATAACGGTGCAAATGTTGTCGCTATTCAAATGACGTCTTCACCACTAGTTGAAGATAATCTCTTGTTTGTTGAGCAACAGCTCAAATTATTGCCCCCGCTGAGACCTTGCTTGGTAGTACTACCAGAGTGTTTTGCTTGTTTTGGAGGTGGTGACAAGTTGCTGTTAGAAATTGCAGAAGATTTACATCATGGCCCCATCCAACTCAAGCTTAAGCAATTTGCTATTCAGTACGGCATCTGGCTGGTTACTGGCAGTTTACCATTACGGTGCACCACAGCCAATAAATTCACAGCATCTTGTCTATTGATTAATGAGCACGGAAAGATTGTCGAGGAGTATCAAAAAATTCACCTCTTCGATGTAAAAGTAGCGGATGACACCGGAACATATCTTGAATCCCGCAATACCCAGGCAGGCAATAAATTAATCGTCATTAGTACACCCTTTGGCGTTCTTGGTTTGGCCATTTGTTACGATATTCGTTTTGCTGGCATGTTTATAGCCATGAACCAGATTGCGCAGCTAGACGTATTAGTTTTACCTGCTGCATTTACACAACAAACAGGACAAGCTCACTGGCATTCATTACTGACCGCCCGTGCGATAGAAAGTCAATGTTATATTGTTGCGGCTAATCAAACAGGTAAACATAGGAATAAGCGACAAACTTACGGTCACTCATGTATCATCTCGCCTTGGGGCGAAAAAGTAGCAGAGTTGCCTCATGATATCGGTATGATACATGCCCAGATTGATCATCAATTACTTACTGATATCCGTACTAACATGCCGGTGTATCAGCACAACAAATTCAGGAGTCACCTTGTCTAATTTGGTAGAAGAAAACTTACTAGATGCATCAAATTTAACCCGCTCAACTTTAGAAGCAGCACTAGATACGATATATCAACATGACAACGATTTTGCTGATTTATACTTTCAGTCTAGCCAGCATGAAACTTGGGTACTAGAAGACGGTATCATTAAGGAAGGCAGTTACAACATTGAGCGCGGTGTGGGTGTTCGCGCAGTAAGTGGTGAAAAAACTGGTTTTGCTTACTCTGATGAAATATCCCCAGAAGCATTAATGAAAGCGGCAAAAGCAGCACGCAGTATTTCAAACTCTGGCGGCAAGCATAAAGTCGCATCACTAAAACAGAGTCATCCAACCAGCAGATACCATGCTGAAAACCCACTTTTAGGTATGCAAGAGCAAGAAAAAATAGCGCTATTGCGTGCTGCAAATGAATACATCCGCAAACAAGAGAGCTCACTTAGCCAAGTGGTAATCAGTATTAGCGGTGTTTATGAAGAAGTCTTAATAGCAGCTACAGACGGTACTTTTTGTACTGACATTCGCCCACTTATTCGCTTCAATTGTTCAGTATTAATGGAAAAAGATGGGCGTCGTGAAAGAGGCAGCTCAGGTGCCGGAGGACGTTTTGCTTATGACTATTTTGTTGCAAATGATGATGGTCGCCCTCGTTACCAACAAATAGCCGATGAAGCCATTCATATGGCCAGGGTTAATATGCAAGCTGTACCTGCACCCGCTGGAAAAATGCCTGTAGTACTGGGCAGTGGTTGGCCAGGCGTGCTGTTGCATGAAGCGGTAGGCCATGGTTTAGAAGGTGACTTCAACCGTAAAGGTGCATCTACGTTTAGTGGGCGTATCGGCGAACAAGTTGCATCAAAAGGCTGCACCATTGTAGATGATGGCACCTTACCTGACAGACGCGGCTCACTTAGTGTTGATGATGAAGGCACACCGACTCAGTACAATGTGCTAATCGAAGATGGCATTCTTAAAGGTTATATGCAAGACAAGCTTAACGCGCGTTTGATGGGTGTTGCTCCCACAGGCAATGGTCGCCGTGAATCTTATGCTCACCTGCCTATGCCGCGTATGACTAACACCTATATGTTAGGCGGGCAGCATTCTCCAGAAGAAATTATTGCCTCTATAGATAAGGGCATATATGCCCCCAACTTTGGCGGTGGACAAGTTGATATCACATCAGGAAAATTTGTATTTTCTACATCTGAAGCCTACCTAATTGAAAAGGGTAAAATCACCACTCCTATCAAAGGTGCAACGTTGATTGGTAACGGCCCAGAGGCGATGCAAAAAGTTTCTATGATAGGTAACGATTTAGCCCTAGATAAAGGAGTAGGTGTTTGTGGTAAAGATGGACAAAGCTTACCTGTAGGAGTGGGTCAACCCACTCTTAAGGTGGATGAGTTGACAGTTGGCGGCACCGCTTAGCTTTTTATCAATTCAATGCCACTACGAATATAACCACAGAAACAACGCCACTTGGCGAAACCACTTCAGCATTAACTGTTGCGGTGGTTTGAACTCCGCCTGTATCGACGCGGTCATTGGTTAGAGTAAATTCCACAACTGATGCGCCGCTTTTGTTTGTTTCTCTCATCAAAGTGTTTATTTGACCGGCTAATAATCCAGCATTGGATGTAACCCTTATAGTCGAGTTACTTGAGATTGATTGTATTGCGGTGTCTGAAAATTGTAATAGCAAACTAATAGCTTCTCCTTGCTCAAGCACAAGTGAAGGCTCTGCAACAGCTTGGTGATTACTGAAAATAATATCACCAGCCTGATTTAAAATATCTAACAATGCGACTGAACTTGCAGTCACAATCTCTAAAGAGCGACGTACATGCAAGGTATTGGCAGAACCTTGACCACAAGTATTGGCAGAATTGCACTGCGGCCCGTTAAATAGGCTATCAGCTACATCAAATTGACCATTGTTGTTATAATCCAAAAATATTTCAGAGTCGTCTTTGACAAGGTTTGCATTATCATCTCGCCAAGCTTCGCTGTGGTCAATAAAGCCTGTTGTTCCAGATTGACTAGTTCCAAATCCACTGTCGGTACCATCTATAATTGCAATACCATCAGCATCATCAAAACTATTATTTCCGTTTGCGTCAAAAAGCGTTTCATGACCTATCGCGGTTGCTAAAATCGTAACTCTATGGTCTAAAGTTCTTGGATTTGAACTTGTCCAAGTAACGCTACAGGTCCCATTTGTTGTTGCACAACTCGGGGCAATAACTCCACCTTCGGTGGTAAAACTTACTGATGTCCCGTCAGGCACTGGATTATTAAACGTATCTGCTAAACGTGCAACAAGACTGACAGTTTGCCCGCTAATATTGTAGGCTTCAGGATTAAGTCTATTTGCAGAAAGGGTAAAACTGTTTTGGTCGGGTAATCCCGTATTTACGGCTAACAAGTCCGATTGAGTCAGCACAGAAACACCTGAATTTGTTACAACGTCTGCCGTTACTCTGACTGATGTAGGAACATTGCCTGACGTTACTCTAGCACTCACTTGCCCTTGCGAATTGGTTATTCCTGAAGCAGGAGATAAACTTAATCCACCTGTTTGAGTGTTAAGTGAGAATGTTACATTTTGCTGTGCAAGGGGATTGCCTAGCACCCCATTAACTTGAAATACCAGTGTAGAAACAGTTTGACTATTTTGCCCTCCTGTTCCTTGTAACACTAACTGAGTTGGGTCGGCCGAAACAAAAGTAATGGAACCCACTGATTCAGCAAGAATAGATATTGAACGGGTAATCGATATTGTAGAGTTGTTCACAACAAGTGACGCGACTATCACATCTTCATTTCCATCACCTCCAGCACAGCTGATGTCCTCATAGGTAGCAACAGCCTCACCATTTATTGTGTTCACTTGCTGATCAATATTTGCGAAACCATCTTTTGCACAACTTGATGTAAAAGTGACTGGGGTTTGTGTCAATATACGTTGGTCATTTTCATCGACTATTGCTAAAGAAATACCTAGCGTGGCACCCGCACTAATTTCAACATTACCAAGTAAGTCAGCAGCACTTATTCCAATCTCATTTTCAACAAACACGTTATCCGCATCAAAATGACCAATTCTAATAATTTGCGCGTTTATAACATCCGCTGCTTGTACTGCAAAGTTAATAGACGCCAGTAATTCTGTGTCGTTGTCGACTAGTATTAAAGCAGATACAACCGCAGCACCAATATCTGTATCCTCTGGGATTAATGTAACTTGTGCCATTCCAGAGCCATCTGTTAGTGCATCACTTGTGTTCAGGGTTCCTTTGCCTGTTGTAAAGCTAACAATAATGTTTTCTACGGGCCCTAAGTTTTCATCACTAATAACAGCTTGAATTTGAACTTGCTCGCTAGCTTTAAATCGATTAACGGCAACACCATTTTTAAGGATCGTTAAGTCGATAGTTAACGCAGATAAAACAATAATATCTTTAGCCAAAAATTCATAACTACTTTCTGATGTTGCTCCACCAAAACTTACTGCTAAAGTCGAGGCTCCAACATCTCCAGTGCCACTTTCTATAAATATTTGTGCAACACCGTTACTATCTGTGATTTTGCTTTCAGCAGACAGGCTACCCACATCTGTTGAAAAACTGACTATCTCACCCGTAATAAGATTGGAATTTTGACTAACAGTAGCCTGAACACACAAGGTTTCACCAGCAGTAAAACTAGGTTGAGATACAACCTCGCACTGTTGGTCAAGAATGGCTAATGAAATGCTCAACGATTCTGATGTAGAACCAGTACCAAATGGATCGATACCGTTTTCACCTGACACACCACCGCCACAACTGTTTAACAGAAACACAGCAATAAACACAAAATAAGAGTACTTACGCATAGATATTATCCATTTATAATTTGTTTTAAATATTGGAAAAGTTCACGAGATGCCTTTGGAGGCTTATTTTCTGCCAGCTGCTTATTAGCTTGACGCACATATTGCCGCATTTTTTGCCGATCAAGCTGGGGATAATCAGCAATAGTTAACTCAATTTTGCTGTCTCCCTCTTTTAAAATGGCATCTCTGAGCATTTCAGTTCCGTGAAAAGCATCATTTATTTTTTTATGTGCCGATTTAATATTACTTAAAGCTTGCTCAATTGGAGCAATATCTATGCTTCGCATTATCTTACCAATCAATTGTAATTGACGGCGATAGCCCTCTTTTTTGCGCAAAATCTTACGTGCAAGCATCACTGCATCAAGCAATTCGGGCTCCATAGGGATTTTAGCCAAAGAAGATTGTCCGAGGTGAACCAAAGATTCGCCCAGTTTTTGCATTGCAACCATTTGGGCTTTTATCTGTGTTTTACTAAGTTGTTCGTTTTCTTCACTAACGACGTATTCATCTTCAACGTCTTTGTTTTTTTTCGGGGCGACCATGGGTTTATCTTTAGTGATACACTATTAAAAGATTGTAACCTCCCAAGCGAGAATAAACTACACGCAAAATGATTAGAAGCTCAGTCTGTAATGTTAGACACCCTGAGTTGATAATAAAAGTGTAGTCAAATAATGAAGGCCTTATGCAACAACAATTAGCCGAAATACAAAACATAGTAGAAGACGTTTTAAAATTAGCCAAAGACAAAGGCGCAACACAGGCCGAGGCCAGTATGTCTAAAGTCGAAGGTATTGCTGTATCTTCCCGTTTAAAAGAAGTGGAAACCGTTGAGTTTACTAATGACGGCGGCTTGGGTATCACCGTATACCACGGTAAGAAAAAAGGTAGTGCTTCAACCGCTGATTTATCACCTCAGGCATTAAGACTCACTGTAGAAAAAGCCATTGAAATAGCCAAACATACCGGCGACGATGACTGCTCTGGTTTAGCAGATAAATCACTAATGGCATTCGAATTCCCTGATTTAGATTTATATCACCCTATTGAACTAGATACCGACCACGCAATTCAGCAAGTGATTGCAGCTGAAACTAGCGCATTAGATATAGACCCACGTATTACGAATTCAGATGGTGCATCTTACAACGCCAACCTTGGCACCAAAGTATATGGTAATAGCCATGGCTTTATCGCTGGTTACGATAGCAGCCGTTATAGTATGAGCTGCGTAGTGATTGGTGAGCAAGACGGCGATATGCAGCGAGATTATAGCTACACTGTAGGTCGTGAAATTGCTAATTTGACTAACCCGGAACTATTGGGTCGTGAAGCTGCACAATTAACCTTAAGTAGGCTAGGTGCTAGAAAAGTTAAAACCTGTAAGGTGCCTGTGTTGTTTGACCGCGAAATTGCATCAGGGTTATTTGGACACTTTATTAGCGCCATCAGTGGCGGTAGTGTGTATCGAAAATCATCATTTTTACTAGATAAGTTAGGTCAACAAGTATTGCCAAGTTGGCTCAACATTTCTGAACGCCCACATATATTGAAGGGATTAGCCAGCTCTCCCTTTGATCATGAAGGAGTCAAAACACGAGACATGGATGTCGTGAGCAATGGGTTACTCAATCATTATCTATTAACCAGTTACTCTGCTCGAAAGCTAAACATGCAAACCACAGGTCATGCAGGTGGTATTCACAATTGGTTTATTCAACATACTGGTGACTCCGATAAAGAAATGCTGGCGAAACTGGGCACAGGTTTGTTAGTCACTGAACTGATGGGTCAAGGTGTCAATATTGTTACTGGAGACTACTCTAGAGGCGCGGCGGGATTTTGGGTCGAAAATGGCGTGATCCAATATCCAGTTCACGAAATTACCATCGCAGGTAACTTGGCGGACATGTTGATGAACATTGTCGCTATAGGATCCACACAAGAGACCCGAGGAAGTGTGCAAACAGGCTCAGTGCTGATTGATAAAATGCAGATAGCCGGTGAATAGTGCCTCCAAACAACATTATCTAATGTAAACGCAAGCTGTAAACAAAAAACGACACCTCCGAGTGTCGTTTTTTTTATCTATAAGAAAAGCTATATAATTAAATTAATGGCTATCAAAACAATAACATTGAGGCCTGCTTTATTTTGTTATGTCCTGCGGTGCTGATATATAACCCTGATAACCGTCAGCCCTTAGGGATGCAAACTGCTGTAATTGCTGCTGATTTTCAATACCAGTAATGATCACATCTATGTTTAAACCTTTGGCTATATTGATCAAAGCTCGACACATTTCGTTACCTTGATTTAACTTTTCATAGAATACAAAAGACTGGTCGAGCTTAATATAGTGAGGTCGTAATTTTTGTAAATAGTCAAGTGAGCCCATTTGACGACCACACTGATCAACCCCTACTTTTGCACCAGCAGAGCGGATTATTTCCGTCAGCTTGAGACACGTTGCAAATGAATGAATGAATACCGACTCGGGCATTTCAAACAACATTTGAGTTGCATGTTTCGATTGTTGCAAGAACCTCTCCAGCCATTGGGCAAACTCGGGGTCCTGCAAGCTATCATGAGTTAAATTAATGGCAACGGGTTGGTGAGCGATGTCTAAGATATTCTTTTTCTCAATGGTCTCCAACAAACATCTATCAAGTTGCCCACCAAGAGACAACAACTCAATAAAAGGCATAAATTCAGAAGCACTCACAACCTTGTCATCAATATTCAAGCGACAATAAAGCTCACGTTGAATGATATTGTCAGAGTGCATATCGTTTACTGCTTGCCATTGAAACATAAAATGGCTTTTATTAATGGCGTCTACCAGCTTAGTACGCCACTGTTCTCTACTATATTTTTGTGGTTGTTGTGCATCTATCCAATGACTTATTTTGCCTTCTTTAAGGGCCTGTTGTAATGCATTGTCAGATTGAGACAACAAATCAGAAGGTTGCATGTTGTCAATTCGCTGGCTAACGCCGAGGGAAAATTTACTATTGGCAATACAACCTGCCTTAGTAATTTCCTGATTAATGATGCGGATCAGTGTTTGTAAGTAGGTTTCAATTTGATGGTACTCAGATTTGGTAAGCAAAAATGCAAACTCGGTATTAGCAATCCTCGCTATCACACCGTCGGCAATGCCAGGTAACTCAGCCTGCATTCTTTCAGACAGTACCTTGATGATTTGGTCTCGGCCTTGATAGCCATATTTACTATGGATGTCTTCTAACCAGTCAAATTTTGCTAAGATAAGTCCACCGAATCCGGGCTCATGCAACCAGCTATTCATTTGTGCAAACAAATATTGTCGATTAGGTAAGTGGGAAACCTGATCGACTAATTTATCATCTTTTAATTCACTGACTTCTTGATCCAATGAAGAAAAAACTTGTTTTAATTGACCAGACATTGAGTTGATGGCACCCACGACATCTTTCAGTTCAGTGGTTTTAGGAGTGTCTATGCTGTGACCAAATTTTCGCAGACCAATTTCTTTAGCCTGCAGAGCTATGTCATGCAACGGCTTTAAAATATTATTAAGTCTGTACCTGAGGACAAAAATACTGGTAATAAATAATAATGATAAAATCATGAGCGTGTCATTCATGACTTGCCACAGCTGCTGGTAACCTAAACCCGGATGCGCCTCAACCTCAAGCGTAGCCAACTGCATCCATCCAGAGGTAATAATAGATTCCTTTTTTTGCACCCCAAACACATCTAAATCAATTAACCATTGTGGAACACCTTCAATGACAACTGGATTTTCCCATGTTTGTTCCTTGCCATCAGCAAACCATTTTAATGTAACTTTACGATAAAACCCTCCTTCAAAAATAACATTAATTAAGGTTTCAGCCGAAGCCAGATCTCCTGTTTCTACATGGGGTTGTAACATTAACCCTAACGATGTCATAGTATTGTTAAGATCAGACTCCATTTGCTGACTCATAAAGTCACGAGCTTGAGTAAACTGAAAATAAACCAAACTGGTCATAACCAATAAAAAAAGTCCAAATAGTAATGAGTTTATTTGTCGAAATAGGGTCATTGCTTTAAAACTCCAGTTTTAGCTTGGGTTGTTTGAGTTTTGCGGTGTTCATTCGCTGACGCAAATCACGCCACGCCTTAATACGAGAAGCATTTCCGTTGGCAACACTGCGTCCTCTATCTTTGTTTAACCATAACTGACTACCATTAAAGCTATATATGGGGATGAGATCCTTACGTGTGTTTGCTGGCCTGATCACGCCGTCAATATTATCCAATATTAAAGGTATGGAAGCAGGTGTAGCATAGTATGCAAGCACCATATGATATTGGTTTAGGTTGACCGCTTTAACCATAGTGATCCTCATTTTTTCATCGGAGATACCTAATTCCAACAGGGTGAAATATTTAGCAATAGAATAGTCTTCGCAATCTCCACCGTTCACGCCAATAAACTCGACTGGAGTAGCCCAATAATTTTTGACACCCCATAAATCAATATCATCAATAAAATGGAACATATTAAAAAAGCGGTTCACTTTTTCTAGTTCATCGTTTTCTGAAGAACTAGAATCTGCTTGCATTAAGTCTAGCCAAGCAGTGCCTCGTTTGGCCGCTCGTTCACCATAATTCTCTTCTAATGCCGATACTATTTTTGGGCCATCTAGTGACGTTTTAGGCTCGGCATGGATAGTAGTCAAAAAAGTCATAACAAGGATTAGTAAGGTAGCTGTCTTTTTTGATAGCATTGCTACTATAAAAGAAGGTGCCCTCATATTATTTCCTAATTATCACTGAACTTAATCAAAAGCATAAATTGTCCATTTCATGTCATCCACAATCACTGTTTCGCTTAGCTCCACAAAAATTCGGCGGTTTGTGGCATGGGCTACTTCAGTATCCGCAAATTTAGCCAATCTTTCAAACCCATACCCTATTGTCGAAACACGCTCAGGTGCAATATTAAAGTCATTGACCAAGACCGATTCTACAGATTTTGCCCGCTCAACTGATAGCGTTTGATTAAGTTCTACTGCTCCAACTTTGCTGGTATGTCCCTCAATAATAACTCGTAATTCTGGTCTTTCTTCAAGAAACCTAGCTATCGCCTGAATTTCAGAAACTGCTGATGGCGGAATGCTGTAAGAGTTGTTAGCAAATTTAATATCAACGTTAAGTGACTCAACATAAGTGGTTCGTGTGCCACATCCAACGTTATCAATGGTTGCACCCAGTAACGTGTCTGCACATTTTTCACGGGCTTCAATAACGCCATCATTGTCATAGTCTTGTAAATTTTTAAGTTGTTCAACCTGTGCTTCCATGACCTGCAATGGCTTACCAGCACAGGCAGTGATGAGGAGTATCGTCAGTCCGATCCCAAAAGTTTTTTTAACTGCAATAGTTTTATTGATAAGTGAATTAGTCATTATTAACTCCTTTGTCATAATCGTGTTCCCCCTGCCATGTAGCAGATCGAGTTACGCGTAATGAGTCAAGCAACTGCCCTGTTACATTTAATAAGCGATATCTTGCGCTTAATTCATTAAAATCAGCTTCTAAGTAATCTTGGCGGGCTTGAAACAGTTCATTTTCTGTGTCGAGTAAATCAAGTAAATTTCTTTGTCCTAAACTAAATTGTTGTTGATAAGCTTCTTGAGTGTCTTTCGATGTGATGATGTGTTGTTGAATATACTTTTTTTGTAATCCCAACATTTCAAACGCATTCCAAGCCAGCCCAAAGCTTTCTGTAACCTGGCGATGAGCACTGTAATTTATTTCTTGCGCAGCAGTAATTTTATAAGAAGCGTTGCGCTGTTGTGCCGCATCTTTTCCACCTGAGTAAAGATTATACCTCACACGCAACATGGCGCTAAAATCGTTACGATGTCCACCCACATTTGTACCGAAGCGATTTAGACCACTTTCGCCGGTGATATCATTGTCAGAATTTGCTGCCACTTCTAATGAAAGTGTTGGGTAATAACTGGCGTCGACCGTACTCTTAAATGAACGAGCAGCATTGATATCCTGCTGTGCTGATTTAATGATGGGGTTACTCTCAATGGCTAAAACTAAACCACCACTGGCGTCTTTTGGCAGCATATCTGCATCGGGTACAGGCATCACAAGTTTTTTAGGCATGATATTGGTTAAACGTATAAATTGTGTTCTTGCATCTTGGTTGTTGTTGCGCGCTGCTATCAAATTAGACTGAGCGCGGGCTAAACGACCTGAAATTTGAGAAAAATCCGCGATACTGCCCAGCCCAGAGTCTGTTCGTTCTTTTATTTGTGAATAAATAATCTCATGTGATAACACATTTTTCTCAGCTAAAGCAATAAGCTGCTCTGTTTTCAAATAGTTTAGATAGACCTGGCTGACTGACAGTGCCAAATCTTCGGCGGTGCTGATTAATGCCCATTGTTCTGCTCTGGCTTCAAACTTAGTTCTTAAAACTTCATTACGGGTGAACATTCCGTCAAAAATCATCTGCTTAAGACTAACGCCAAATTCACCCCGTCCCAATTCAGTATCACCGTCATCAAAACCTAAGGCAGTTCGTCTGTTTCCGGGGCTATCGGTATATTCATAACCGTAACCAGCCGTTAAATCGACCGTCGGCAGATAACCAGCTTTGGCTTGATTAACCTCTTCTTCTTTGGACTTGAATCTGGCAAATGACTGGCGAATATCAGGATGCGTGTCTAATGCCATCGCAACAGTCTCTTCTAAACTTTGTGCGTGCAGTGGGGCACCGTTCACTAACGATAAACATAATAATCCAAGACTGACCTTTGCCTTAATGCTAAAAGAATGTTCACTCATAAAATTCCTTATCATTGTAATTGTGATTGTCGTTATCTTTCTGATTTTAACGTTCCCGCAATGCAGCCTCATTTGCTCGTAAAATAGGATTCAATATATATTCGAGTATCGTACGTTTACCAGTGATGACGTCAACTTCAGTCATCATACCCGGAATAATTGACATGGCCTCGTTATTTTTATTTTTGATACTGGAGGCATCGGTTTTTATTCTAATTAAATAAAAGCTATTACCTTCTTCGTCCTGAGTCGTATCGGCGCTGATATGTTCAACTTTTCCGGTTAAGCCGCCGTAACGTGCAAAATCATAGGCGGTTATTTTTACTACTGCAGGCAGTCCGGGGTAAATAAACCCAATATCTCTTGGTTTTATTTTAGCTTGTATCATTAATCTATCCTCAGTTGGGACGATTTCTGTTATAGTTTCACCGGGTTTGACCACACCTCCCAGCGTATTAATATGTATAGTTTTAATGGTGCCTATCACCGGTGATAATATTAAGGCCTTGGTTACCTTGTCTTTGGTGCCAACCTGAGATTCACTGATCCTAGACAGTTTATTTTGCAGCTCATTAAGTTGTGCTCGCGCTTCTGCTCGGTAGGATAATACCGACTCACGGCGATTTAAAATCGACTCTTGCAACGCCGACTGTAATTTAGGTGACAGTAAACGTACTGCGTTTAGTTCACCTTTAAGTTCATTCACGCTCCGCTCGAGCTTATACAATTCTATCTTAGAAACAATGATTTTTTCTGCCAATGGCCTAGTTAAATCAAGTTCTTTACTGGCCAGTTTATAACTGATATCCAAGGTCTTAATTTTGGATATCAGCTCAGTTATCTCCTGCTCCCGTTGTTTTATCTGTTGACTTTGAATAGCCACTTGATTAATAAGGTTATCCAATCTACCGGCATACTCATCTTGCTGTTGTTTGATCATGACACCTGCATAAAGCGTGAGATCATCCGGATATGCTGGTACAGACTTATTTATTTGAATTTGCAATTCCCAATCGTCATGACTGCCTATTAAAATACTGGATAGCTCGGCCCTTAAAC
>NZ_CAJXPA010000048.1 GCF_913058035.1 uncultured Paraglaciecola sp.
TTGTAACAATTTTGTTACAAGATATCCGATTGGGTTGATTTGAATAACTATTCGTTTTTAAATTTATAGTTTTAACTTTAGGAACCGGTTTTTTGCTATTAAGACTCTGAAAATTATAAATTTAAATTGGTTTCTTGAAATATTCAGTTTGTGATCACAAATTGTTTGATAGCATAAAGATTCATGTAATTAGACTTTTTAACTTTCCAGCTTATTGCATATAGCACTATCTATTTATTAAATTCATAAAAGTAGCCTAAAAATGACCAAACATAATCACAATGTGCGAGTGTATTACGAAGACACAGATGCTGGAGGCATAGTTTATTATGCCAACTATCTGAAATTTTTTGAGCGCGCTAGAACTGAATGGTTAAGGCAAATGGGTATAGAACAAGATATTCTTTTGGAACATTCCTTAGGTTTTGTCGTCAAACGGGTTGAAATGGACAATTACGCGCCGGCTCGTTTCAATGATTTGTTGTGTATTGAATCTGAAATAGTAGAATTGAAACGTGTTAGTTTAATCTTCAAACAAATAATAAGAAGTCCAAACAAACAATGTCTGGTCAGTGCGTTAATAAGAGTGGCTTGTGTCAATTTATCCAGTATGAAACCACAAGCTATTCCTGACAATATTTTAGGGGAATTAAAACGTGTCATCTGAGTTATCTTTTGTTGATCTTATTTTAGACGCCAGTTTACTAGTGCAATTAGTTATGCTGCTGCTACTCGGGGCATCAGTTGCTTCATGGGCCTTTATTTTCGAACGAAGTCGCGCTTTAAACTTTGCCCGTTCTGAGATGAAAAAGTTTGAAGATAAATTTTGGTCTGGTGTTGACCTCAACCGCTTTTATCAAGAGTTGACGGCTCGTCAATCTTTGGAAGGCATGGCCAGTATATTTTGTGCCGGTTTTAAAGAATTTGTTCGCTCTCGCAAGAATATTTCGACTCCAGCAGGAGCCGTGATGGAAGGTACTTCAAGAGCTATGCGGGTGTCTATGTCCCGCGAAATAGACCGTTTGGAAAGTCGTTTACCTTTTTTAGCAACCACGGGTTCAATTAGCCCTTATATTGGTTTATTTGGCACTGTTTGGGGGATTATGAATTCGTTTATCGCTTTAGGTGGCCAACAACAAGCCACATTATCTATGGTTGCCCCAGGGATTGCCGAAGCACTAATCGCTACCGCAATGGGTCTGTTTGCAGCTATACCTGCAGTCATAGCCTACAACCGCTTTAGTCACCAAGTAGAAAAACTTGAAAATAGCTATGGTAATTTTATGGAAGAATTTTCCAGTATATTGCATAGACAAGCATTGTCATCGGGTACGGATACTTCTCACTCAGCCCAACCCGCTGCTTAGGCTGATTAATCATGTATGTAAGAAAGCGTAGACGCCCTGTTTCAGAAATTAACGTAGTACCCTATATCGACGTTATGTTAGTACTGTTAATCATTTTTATGGTAACAGCTCCCCTTGTTACTCAAGGAGTAAAAGTTGACTTGCCCAAAGCCGAGGCTCAACCTTTGGATGAAGAGTCAAAACCTCCTCTAGTCGCATCTGTTGATGCTCAAGGCCAATACTTTTTGAATGTGGGTGATAGTCAACAAGAGCCTATGTCAGCAGTAGATCTTGCTGTCTTGGTTGCTGCGCATCTTCAAGTTGAGCCTAATACTCCAGTTGTTGTTAAAGGTGATGGAGCGGTTGCTTATAGTGAAGTTGTGCAGTTGATGGTTTTATTGCAAAGGGCTGGTGCACCATCTGTTGGTTTAATGACCACACCACCACAAGGCTAACAGGCAAAATGTCTAAGTTAAGTACAGCGTTCTCCATTTCATTGATTTTGCATTTAGCAGTGATTGTCGCTTTGTTAATAAACGGTCATTTTTCTACGTCCGAAACGTCACCTGAATTATCCAATCCTGAACCGATTATACAAGCTAAGGTCATTGATGAAAGTCAGTTGCAAAAACAGGTGCAGAAAGTTAAAAATGAACAAAAAGCACAACGTTTAGAAGAAGAAAATCGTATCAAAGAACTCGAAAGACGAGCTGAAAATGCAGTGAAAAAACGCAGGCAACAAGAGAACGAGGTTTCGAAATTAAAAGAAGAAACCAAAAAACAGCAACTGGATAAGAAAAAAGCTGAACAAGCAACAGTTGCGGCAAGAGAAAAACAAAAGCAAGAAAAAGCCAAAGCAATGCAGTTAGAAAACGAGCGTAAGCTGAAAGAGTTAGAAAAGAAAAAAGCTGATGAGCAAGCTAAACGAGCTAAAGAAAATCGTGAAAAAGAAGAAAGAGCATTAAAAGAAGCGAATCGAAAGCGAAAAGAAGCGAAGGAAAAGGCTGAACAAGAAAAAATACTTGAAGAACAGCTTCAGGCAGAACAAGCGGTTCGGCAACAAAAAAGAAATAAACAGGTATTAAGTGAAGTACAAAAATACCAAGCACTTATCAAACAGACTATTCAACGTAACTTAATCGTTGATGATGCGATGAAAGGTCAGTCTTGTCGTTTTAATATTCGTTTAGCCTCTAATGGATTAGTGATACAAGTTAAAGAACTAGGTGGAGATCCTCTAGTTTGTAGAGCGGGTAAGGCCGCTATCTTAAAAGCAGTAGAGCTACCTGTCTCTGATGCACCAGATGTGTATGAACAATTACGCAATATTAATTTTACTTTTGCACCGGAAATATAATGTTTAAAACCAAACAACTGTTGATTTCAATTTTTATCTTATCAGTCAGCTTTCGAAGTTTTGCAGCACTAGAAATAGTGATTACTGAGGGCATAGACACCTCTAGGCCAATTGGTGTAGTGCCGTTTAAGTGGGTTGGTGAAGGCGTTATGCCAGAAAAGTTGACTACTGTTATTGCCGCTGATTTGCGTCGCAGTGGTAAATTCAATCCTATCGATGTTATTGATATGCCTCAATATCCGAATGCGGATAAAGAGGTAGATTATAGTGCATGGGCATCCAAAGGTATTGAAGCTGTGTTGGTAGGTCAAGTAGAACTATCTGGCATTGACAGATACACTGTGTCTTATGAATTAATTGATGTATTGCGTGGTCAAATTACTGGTGGTCAGTCGCAAGTGTTAAGTGGTGGCAAACTTATTGCCAGTAACGATCATGTGTTAGCTATCAGTAAAATGACTATTTCTGGCAATGATTTTAGGCGACATTCTCATCGAATAAGTGATGTGGTGTATGAAAAGTTAACGGGTGAGCGAGGGGCATTTTTGACACGTATTGCGTATGTCATTGTACGTGATAAAAATGTGTATGAGCTACCCTTTCAATTGGTCGTATCAGATTATGACGGTGCTAACGAAACTACTTTGCTACGCTCACCTGAACCGTTAATGTCTCCTTCTTGGTCTCCTGATGGCACCAAACTGGCTTATGTCAGTTTTGAAAATAAACGACCACAAATATTTATTCAAGATATCTACACTATGAATAGAGTACAAATGACCAGTTTTTCGGGAATTAATGGTTCGCCAAAGTTCTCGCCTGATGGCAAGACATTAGCTTTGGTGTTATCAAAAGATGGTAATCCGGAACTGTATGTAATGGATATAGCGAGCAAACAGCTACGAAGGGTGACTAAAAACAGAGCGATTGATACAGAACCAAGCTGGAGTCCAGATAGTCAGAGCTTAATATTTAGTTCAGAACGGGGTGGTAAACCTCAGATATATCGCGTAAATTTAGGTTCAGGTAAAATTCGTCGCTTGACTTTTGTGGGCGAGATGAACTTAGGCGGGACCATTACTCCAGATGGTAAACAAATGGTTATGGTTAATCGTACTCGTGGTAATTACCATATCGCGCGGCAAGATCTAACAAACGGTAATTTACAGGTATTAACTAAAACCTATTTAGATGAATCACCCAGTATTGCTCCCAATGGTAGTATGATAATTTACAGTACATTACATCAAGGAAAACAAGTTTTGTCTTTGGTGTCTTTAGATGGCAGATTTAAAGCAAGACTGCCTGCGGCCGATGGTCAGGTTAAAGCACCTACTTGGTCACCATTTTTACGTTAAAATTATATTGTTCACTTAAATTCGATAAAATAGGAAAAAAGAATGCAACTAAATAAAATTTTCAAAGGGTTAGTTATTGCTCTTCCAGTTGTAACTATGATGGCTTGTACATCTACTGGTGATAGTGCAGCAAAAGCGGCTGCTGAAGAAACTAGAGTTGCCCAAGAGCAAGCAGAAGCCGACCGTAAGGCGCAGGAAGCACGTAATGCTATGGTTGAAACTGGAACCGTTGAACCTGTCATGACTCCTGCAGAAGAAATGAAGCAAGAATTAATGGCTCTAGAAAATAACCAATTGGTTTACTTTGATTTTGACCGCGCCGGAATTAGTTCTGAGTTTTATAACGTCTTAGATCAACATGCTTCTTTTTTGGTGAAAAACATGGGCCAATCAATTGTTATTGAAGGCCACTGTGATAGCCGCGGAACACCCGAATATAACATTGCGTTAGGTGAATCTCGTGCTAAATCAGTACAAACTTATTTATTGAATGCAGGTGTAAGTGCATCACAAATGTCCGTAGTGTCCTACGGTGAAGAAAAGCCTGTTAACAATAATATGTCTGAAACAGCTTTTGCTGAGAATCGCCGTGGTGTTTTGGTTTATCAATAACCGATGTCTAATATGATAAAACGCACCTTAGCTACAAGTTTGCTAGGGCTATATGGAGTTGCAGTTCTTGCAACTCCTGCGCCTGTGACAAATGTTACAAGCAGTGATAGCGATAAACGCATTACAGAATTAGAAAGAAAGTTTTCGACACGGACAAAGGCACAACATCGCCAACAAGAGCAGTTGGACGTGATGCAAAACGAGGTAAACGAACTTCGTGGTGCTATAGAAATGCAGAACTACCAGTTAGAAAAAGTTCTTGAACGTCAAAGAGAGTTATATCTAGAAATAGATAAGCGCATCGAAACAGTCAAAGAGCAACCTTCGATATTACCAGCATCGACTAATGGTACATCAGTAACACCTATAGGCGTCCCTCTATCAGCAAATGAAAATGATGCTTATGATAAAGCGGTGAATTTGATCCTCAAGGATAGGTTATATGATGAAGCCATTCCCGAATTCCAAGCTTTTTTACAAAACTTTCCTGACTCCAGTTATGTCCCAAATGCACATTATTGGTTAGGACAGCTATTATTTAATAAACAAGATTGGGCTGGTGCAGGAGAACAATTCCAGTTCTTAATCAGTAACTATCCAGATTCGAGTAAAAGAGCAGATGCCACCTTGAAGCTGGGAATATCTGAAATGGAACGCTCGAATACTGCTCGTGCCAAGCAGCTTTGGGAGCAGGTTATTGTTGAGTTTGCTGATTCGTCTTCAGCTAAATTAGCAGAAAAACGTCTC
The DNA here is from genome assembly GCF_913058035.1 of uncultured Paraglaciecola sp. Lineage (GTDB taxonomy): Bacteria > Pseudomonadota > Gammaproteobacteria > Enterobacterales > Alteromonadaceae > Paraglaciecola. The sequence goes on from NZ_CAJXPA010000048.1 coordinate 5,421, forward strand.
AAAAGTGTTCTGTAAAACATACATCTCACTTTTTTGTGAGAGTTTTTTTGAGTGAAAGTGAGATGCTAATAGGCATTTTATTACACTTTTTTTAGTTAAGTCGGTTAGTTAAAATCATAATTGTTCGGTTTTTCAGCAAACAGTTGTAATTATTGTAATATTAATGCCATTAGGCTTGCGCTGAAGTTTCAATTGAGTATTATATGCCGCCTTCGCAGTGAGGCGAAGGGGAAAAAGAAAATGGGTCGTTAGCTCAGCTGGTAGAGCAGTTGACTTTTAATCAATTGGTCGCTGGTTCGAATCCAGCACGACCCACCATTTTCCTTAAGTCACAGGTACCGTGAATACAATATAAAGTTTTAATCGATGGGTCGTTAGCTCAGCTGGTAGAGCAGTTGACTTTTAATCAATTGGTCGCTGGTTCGAATCCAGCACGACCCACCATCTTTTCTTAATATTCAAATCCCAGAATATTTCAAACTTTATAATCTATTTAAGACACAACAATAATTAACTGAATATCAAGAACAAAACTTTAGTTATTTACTGTGTTGTGCAGTTGAATGTTTCGATGCAGATTGATGATGTAATTTAGTGAATCTTTTTTTGTCTAATTTCAATACTGATATCCCTAGTTTTCTCAAGACTTTCCCAAAAATTTATATATCCATATATTCACTATTGATGGCATCTATGAATTGTTTGTATTCACGTTGGGCAACATCTTTTTTATTGGTCAGATGCCATTCAGGGACTGCTATACAGATTATAACTATGGTTCAAGCCCATTTTTTATGTGTAGATCCAGTTTCGAGTGTTTTTTATATCGCCTAGAGTCTTCACAGTGGTCATACATGCATTATTGACGGTATCTATGAATTGTTTGTATTCGAGATGGGTAACATCTTTTTTCTTGGTTAGATGCCATTCAGGGACTGCTATACAGATTATAACCATAGCTGAACCCAATTTTTTTATGTGTATAGCCAGTTTCGATTATTTTTTATATTATCTAGAGTTTTCACAGTAGCCATATATACATTATTGATGGTATCTGTGAATTGTTTGTATGTTTGTTCGGGCTGTTATCTTTTTTGCTGGTGAGCTGCCGTTCAGGGGCTCCTATGTGGAATATTACTATGGTTGAAGCCATTTTTTTATGTGTATAGCCAGTTTCGAGTATTTTATGTCACCTAAAGACCTCATAGTAACAATTTATGGACGTTGATGACTTCTATGAAAAATTTGCGTGCCTGTTGGGACAAGCACCTCTTTTCTTGGTGAGGTGCTGTTAAGGTGCGACTGTTCAGCTAATGAGTGTGGTTTCATTCCATCATCATGTTTATTGACATTCGGTTCCGGTTTAACCAAGTATCTAGGACTTTTGCAGTCGGCAGATACACTTCGTGCTGTTCGGCAATCCTTGTTGCATATTTTGAACCGGGTTTGAACCGATTTTGGACCGATACATAACAACTATTAATGAAGCTGATTACACTTATGACGGCACATAACCAGTCGGAACCGCTTCTTTAAGTTACTAAGCTCATCCCAATAGACGAAATTATAATATTGTAGCTGTTCAGTATCTTTTTGTAATTTTATACGAATGGATATACAGTAAATTCAAACACAGATTGCAATCAACGACTTAGGCTACAAGGTGAGCTAATTTATGAATGTTCAAGATTATGCTTTAAATGCGGGTGATGCTTTTGTGTTGCCTGAGGCAGTCATGAAAATTAAACAGTTGATCGATGATGACGCTACATCTGTGGACGATATTGCAGACGTTATTAATTATGATCCAGCTATTATGTTGCAGGTGTTGAAAATTTCTAACAGTGCGCTGTATAATTTTTCTAGTACTATTACTACAGTCGCTAAGTCTATCCAAGTAATCGGTACACGTTCAATTTATGATCTTGTTTTAGCTTATGGTGTCGCCAATGCTTTTAAGAGTGGTGCCACCGACGTAGTTGATTTAGACAAGTTTTGGGAGCAAAGCGTAAGTTGTGCCTTGCTATGTAAATATTTTGCAGAAGAACTAGGCTTGAAGGAGCCTGAGAAGATGTTTGTATGTGGTTTGTTGCACAATATTGGTGAGCTCATTGTTGCGCAGTTAAATCCAGAAGTTGCGAAAAAATGTGCATCAATATCTAGTGAAAGTTCGCCTCTGATTTTACAAAAAAAACATCTAGGTTTTACTTATGTTGATGTCTCATCTGAACTCTTAAAACTTTGGGGAATACCCGAAGACATTTCTCAAATAGTATCAGTAACACATGTTAGCGAGCACTCTGCGAAGAGCAAAGAAGAAAAAATTATGCAACTAGCCTATTTATTAGCCCTGAATAATGTTCACAGTGAGCAGTATCCTAAACATGCCAACATAACTGAGGAGATGTATCAGTGTCTAGACATTGATTTACCGCATGTAGACAATGCACTAGACTTCAGCAATTTACAGTTAATTGGCGCGTTAGCCGTGTTTAGTCCGTCTTCGTCTTCGTTGTTTTAAAAGCGTTTTGTTTTACATCGATAAAAGCTAGTTAGGTTATGCAAATACCGCTACTACTTGCCTGCTGATAGCCACTAAGGTGCCATGTTTATCCCAAATATTGGCTTCTGTATGCACATAACCATCAGCAGCGTGCCTAGTTTGCGCTTGATAAGCGAACCAATCATGGCCTGAAATTTTTTGATGCGGGTGTATGAACTCTAAATTCCAACTCATAGTACTTGCCATGGCCGGTTGATGTAAAAGCTGTAAGACGGTTGGAGGCCAGATATCGATTAAGGCTATTAAATGTGCATCATAAAAATGACTTGGCTGCTCTTTGAAACGCATCCATCCGTGCACATCGCTGTCTTTTTCACCAGTAAATGGTAATCCGCCTTTCGTTTTTGCCAAATCAAAATGCTTTAAGAACTCAGGTATTACTTTTGGGATCTGGGTTGCGTAGTCTGGATTTTGTGGATAATCCATTTTGTGTTGCAGATCATTAGAGACAACAACCTCAGACTGACGAGCAATACCGAAGCTAGCTTGACACATCACCGCAACTTTATTGGCCTGAGATAAGCGTCCTACGACTTGAGTAACATTTTTTCCTTCTCTGAGGACGTCAACGATGATGCTAAAATCACTGTCTGCTTCTATAGGGCCTATGAAATTGGTGCTCAGGGAACGCATCACTTTATCAGTGTCAACGGATTCACGCATCGCTTGATATACTAAAGAGGCTGAAATACCTCCATAGAGTGTTCGACCTTGTGTCCAGTCACTATCTACAGATAAAATGATGTTGCAGTCTTTGTTTTTTGCTTGTTGTTTGACTGAGTTTAATAAAGTATCAATGTGCACAAATAATCCTATCTGAATTTATCGACCATGAAGCATAACGGCCTAATATTTACTTTCTTTATAATAATGGTTCATACCCCTATGATGATTTCATGTCTTGATGGTTAAGCATAAGTGCCTGTTATATTTACATAAAATTAACAATTTAGCTTGAATTTACCGGGTCTGCACCCGTAATATGCCTCATCAATAAATGTACGCAGTATTAAGGATACATCGATGGTATGTGACGAAACAGTGAAAAGTGGATCCTCAACGATTACGCCAAACATATCAGATGGTTATCGGAATTATGTGTTATTCATCCTAACTCTAATCTACGCATTTAATTTTATTGATCGTCAAATAATAGGCATATTGTCTCCTTTTATAAAGGCTGATTTGGGTCTAGATGACGCGCAATTAGGCTGGCTTAAAGGTATATATTTTGCTTTGCTATATACTGTTTTAGGCATCCCTATAGCTTGGCTAGCTGATAGGTATAGTAGAGTTAACATAATTGCCATCTCACTGACACTGTGGAGTGGTTTTACTGCTGCATCGGGATTGGCGGGTAATTTCACACAACTTGCTTTGGCGCGTATTGGTGTGGGGATCGGTGAGGCTGGTGGCAGTCCACCTTCACACTCCATTATTTCAGATTTATTTCCTAAGGAAAAACGGGCTGGCGCTTTAGCTATTTATTCTTTAGGTATTCCTTTTGGTATTATGTTGGCGTTTTTTGCATCTGCATTTTTTCTTAAAGGTGGTGAAGCAGACTGGCGAACTGTTTTAATAGCGGTCGGTTTACCTGGCGTGGCATTAGCTATATTGCTCAAGTTTACTGTTAAAGAACCAGCACGAAGCGGTAATATGCAAACCGCCTCTGCGCAAGGTAAATCTTGGCAGTCCATTAAGGATTTACTATCTATTAAGTCTTGGTGGGGCATGTGTTTTGCTATTTCCTTTGGTTCTTTTGGTAATTACGCCATATCTACTTGGATGATTGATTTTTATGTGCGAGCTCATGCAGGTTTAGACATCACTCAATTTTTAATTATATTAGGAATAATAAATGGTACTGCGTACGCTGGTGGTGTTTGGCTTGGTGGTGTTTTAGTAGATAAATGGGGTAAAACTAATAGAAGTGCTTATGGCTTAGTGCCAGCATTGGCTTTAGTCGTAGGTGCTCCCGCCTATTATTTTTCGCTGCAAGTTGAGTCCCTCGAATTGTCTATAGCTTTGGTGACTATCTTACTCTTTACCAGTGGCTTTTATTTGGGGCCATCGTTTGCATTGGCACAAACTTTAGCACCGGTAAAAGTAAGAGCGATGTCTACAGCATTATTTTTCTTTGTCTTGAATCTTATCGCTTTAGGTGGCGGGCCGACTTTTATTGGTGTTTTGAGTAACTTTTACACAGAGCAACATGGTGAAATAGAATCCCTAAGGTTGTCGTTGTCTTGGCTTGCAGTGCCTTACACTATGTCAATTATTGCTTTCTTTTGGACTGCTAAACATATACCAAATGATTGGAAGGCTGCAGAAATCCGTAATGGTTAATTGTGATGTCGAGTCAATTTTAGTTCTCGTTAAGTTGCATATAACTAGTTTGAATACTGTTGCCTTGGTTTCATCAGAACAAACTATGACGGTAAAAAAATGTGATGTAATGGGCGCTTAGGTACCGACTAAACCTCGATTATTAAAAGCTTTCCATTACGCTACAAAGTAAACTAACAACTACGTCGTTTGGTACATCAACACACGACGAGTGGACGTGTTGCGAAGTTAACCTAAAAACTTTTAACAGTGTAAAAGTTTTATTTTTTTTAAATATTCCAAACATGGGTATTATTTTTTGAGTGTAACCAATAATGATACAGCCCCGAAAAAATGTAAAAGTTACACCTGTAAAAATAATAGGTAATCAAATAGAGAATAAGAAACTGCAATCTATTAGGCTTGTGGTCAGAGTATAAACAAACATTCACTACGCATATTTGTATCGGGTGCTTTGATTGCCATAGAATGTGGTGCTTCAAAAATAAGTTAAAGCCAAAAGTTCTTTGATTGGCTCCCACATTACACATTAAACAACAGGTTTCAGATGACTTCACCGACAAAAATCAACTTACACTTTGCCCATGCTAATGGTTTTCCTGCAGGGAGCTACCAGCAAGTTTTCAAGGAACTTCCTGATGACTTCGAGGTGCATGCTTTAACAAAATTTGCGCATTCAGAACGGTTTCCGGTAAATGCTAATTTAAGTAATCAAGTAGCAGAGTTGGTTGATCATTTGGAACATAAGGTAACTAAACCTGCTTATGTTGTTGGGCATTCGATGGGGGCTGTGGTGTCTTTTATGGCCGCCTGTGAAAGACCTGACTTAATCAAAGGGGTAATAATGCTTGACCCTCCAATTGCTTCGGGGCTAGCTAGGATTGTATTTAGATTACTTAAATGCTCCCCTTTTATTGATAAATTCTCACCGGCGGGTAAAGCAAAAGTGCGTTGTCAAAGTTGGCCGTTAGGCACTAACTTAGTAGCCTATTTTAAAGGCAAGGCCTTATTTAAAAATTTTAAATTAGAATCTATTCAAGATTATGTGTCATCTGTTATCGACGAGCGGGACGGTAAACTACAACTTAATTTTGACGCACAAATCGAGGCGAGCATTTATCGTAACGTGCCGCATAACATTAATCAGTTCTACCAACGCCTTTCAGTGCCAGGTTTACTGGTTACTGGTAGTCATAGTGACGTGTGTATTCCATCATTGTTGGGTACGTTTGTTAAAAAAAGTAAAATTGAACATCTTATCTTTAAGGACGGTGGGCATATGTTTCCTTTGGAAAAGCCGCAACAAGTAGCCAAAATTATTACCGATACAATTCGTTTATGGGAAGAGGCTAGTAACACACAATAAAAAGCCGCTGTTAAGCGGCTCTGCAATGACTAGGTCGATATTTATGATGAGTAGGCCTATAAGCCTACTTTTAATCCCAACATTTCTCGTGTGACTAACACCACGCCTTTTTCTGTCACTCGAAAACCTCTGGCTAAATCATCTTCGCGGCTATGGCCTATAATAGTGCCTTCGGATATCACACAACCACGGTCAATAATGGCTTTACGTATCCGGCAATTACGTCCAACTTCAACGTCAGGTAATATTACAGAATCTTCTACTTCACTGTACGAATGCACCCTGACATTCGAAAAGCATAAGCTACGGCGTAACGTTGCCCCAGAAATAATGCATCCACCTGAGACTACTGAGTTAATCGCTGTACCTCTGCGATTATCTTCTTCCCATACAAACTTGGCAGGAGGCAATTGTTCTTGATAAGTCCAAATTGGCCATTTTTTATCATATAAGTTGAGTGCAGGAACAGGCGCTACTAATTCCATATTAGCCTGCCAAAATGAATCTAAGGTACCCACATCTCTCCAATAGGCCTCAGTATCATCATCACTTGTGAATTGAAACGCATACACCAGACCATCTTTAATAATCGAAGGAATGATATCTTTGCCAAAGTCACGTTCAGACCCTGATGTTTCGGCATCCGCCTTTAATTGTTCAAATAAGAACTCAGTATCAAATACATAATTGCCCATTGAGGCTAAACACTTGGTGGGGTCGTTGGGTAAGGGAGTAGGATTCACAGGCTTTTCTTCAAAACCGATGATCTTAGAATTCTCATCAACTGACATAACACCAAACTGGCCTGCGGCTTCTTCTAATGGAACAGGCATACAGCTTACCGTCATTTTAGCACCAGACTCAGCATGTTGCGCAATTAAATTACCGTAGTCCATTCTGTAAATATGGTCTCCAGATAATACCAAGACATATTTAGGTAGTTCATCACGGATGATGTCAATATTTTGAAATACAGCATCTGCTGTGCCTTCATACCAATTATCTGAAAATCGTTGTGATGCGGGAAGAATTTCAACCGACTCGCCTAGTTCTTTTTTGAAATGTCCCCAGCCGCGGACTAAATGACGGATGAGTGAATGAGATTTGTACTGTGTAACCACACCAACATTGCGTATCCCTGAGTTAATGCAATTAGATAATGGAAAATCGATAATACGAAATTTACCACCAAAATATAATGCCGGCTTTGCTCGCCAATTTGTGAGTTCATAAAGTCTTGAACCTCTTCCACCAGCTAAAATTAGTGCGTAGGTATCCCGTGTTAAATTACTGATATAACGAGACGGTTGGTTCGCCATAAGTTCTTACTCCTTTATAATTAACTTTATTTTTAGTCGTTTATCGTCTGTTATGCCTACTGCTTGTTCGAATTTACCCAACTGATAAATATTAATTTTTATGGGTAACAACCTTCGATGATAGGCCAAAATTTAAAAAAGTTTCTAAAATAGTTATTGGGGTTTTTTACCCAAGTGCTCATGCTTGTATAGACTTCTGCCATTTATTTTTTTGTTTACCCTCAGCTTAGATAAAATATTGGTAATATTTAACGGCTGCAATTTCAACAATGAAATTGTGTTATCAATACCAGAAAGAGTAAACACCTTTATAAACGGGCAAGCTGGTATTGGTGTACCCCTTGAACAGCTGTCTGTTTGAGTCGAGTTTGTTAATAATGTGGCCAATGACCACACTATGAATATGAATTGTTCTACAGACAATGCAACAATTAATATGGTTTGAGGTCTTGTCTCGTTATAAAAATTATATCAACGTATATCAGTTACGTGAGGCTACCTAGCCATTGGTGCAAGGACAACCATGATAAGTGCTGAATTTTTCTAATCCGATCCGCAGTCTTATTAGATAGCACTCCCATTCATCTGATGACAAATAATGGGTATGAAAGCCTTAAGCACGGCTTTTTTTCCAAGCCAGTATTAACAGCACTATACCCACCACAAAAAAAGGAATGCTCAAAGCTTGTCCTGTACTTATCCATACTTCACCAGTGTATGCCGCTTGTTTGACTTTGACGAATTCAATGCCAAACCTAGCGGTAAATATCAAACATAAAAATGTGCCAAATAGCGCACCAGTTAGCTTTTTGATGTTAGAAAAACGATACAACAATATTAACGTTATAAATATGCTCAGATAAGATAATGATTCATAAAGTTGGGCTGGATGTCTAGGCAATAGGTCAATACGTGAAAATACAACTGCCCAAGGTACATCGGTCTGAATACCAATAATCTCGGAATTCATAAAATTGGCAAAACGGACAAAGAAACCAAACAATGCAGTAGCAATAGCGAGCCTGTCTAGCAACCATAAATATTCCACTTTGTATTTTCTTTGGAAAAAATATACCGCAATGATTACACCTAAGCCACCGCCATGGCTGGCGAGGCCACCCTCCCATATAGCTAATATTTTCATAGGGTTACTGAGGTAAAAGTCCGGGTCGTAAAAAAGACAATGACCCAGCCTAGCGCCCACAATAATACCAAAAACACAGTACATCAGAAGTGAATCAAGCAGTTCTATTTTGACTTTTTCTTGTTGGAATATCCATTTCATTACTTGCAACCCAGCTAAAATAGCGGTAGCAAACAAGGCACCATACCAATGTATTTTTAATCCAAAAAATTCGATTAAAACTGGGTTTACGTCCCAAGTAAAAAATTCCATTCAATCTACCTTACTGCAGTTTCTGTGACTTAAAGTGTATAAGCATTGTACCCGAATGCTTTTTTCAAGCTGGTGTTAGTTTATTGTTTTATTATGTTTTTTAATCCGAAGTCTCGGAGGATGACCGCTGATAACGACATAATAAGCCAGCATGCATAAAACTGAAAAAACGATCATGCTAATAGAAATACTTTGCCAACCATCAAAAAAAAGCGTGTAAAACAACATACCCACCACCAACAGAGTGGGCGATGCAACTAAAGCAATCATCACTCTGACATTTGCGGGTATTGGTGTACGAGTTGAGTTTTGTTCGGTCAAAAAACTTTCCTTATGCTGTTATGGCTAAAGCGACCTTGGAGTTTGATTGCCTACCCAAGGCCTGCATCATATTTAATCCGGCCTGAGTAAGTCGCTCAAGATTGATGCCTGTTTCGATATTCATGCCATGAAGCATGTAGACTAAATCTTCTGTGGCAACATTGCCAGAGGCACCTTTCGCATAAGGGCAACCACCCAGACCTGAAACTGCACTGTCGACAACTGAAATACCTTGTTGTAATGCAATTAAGATGTTCGCCAAAGCTTGACCATAAGTGTCATGAAAATGCACAGCTAATTTATTTTTTGGAATAAAGTCTAGAACAGCATCTAACATGAGTTGTGTTTTTACTGGGGTACCAGAACCAATTGTATCGCCTAAAGATATTTCGTAGCAACCCATATTCATTAGCTGTTGACTGACCTCCGCTACTTTTTGAGGAGAAACATCGCCTTCATAAGGGCAACCTAATACACACGACACATAACCTCGTACGGGTAGCTGATGTTTTTGTGCCAGTTCTATTACCGGTAAAAAGCGTGCTAAGCTTTCGGCGATAGAGCAATTGATATTCTTTTGCGAAAAAGCTTCTGAGGCAGCGCCAAAGATAGCCACTTCATCCACCTTTGATTTAATTGCGGCCTCTAGACCTCGCAAATTAGGTGTTAGTGCTGTATATCGAACATGATTTTGTCGCTTAATTTTCTTAAAAACTGCAGCACTGTCAGCCATTTGTGGCACCCACTTAGGCGAGACAAAACTGCCAGTTTCTATCACGGTACAACCTGCGTCAGCTAATTGTTCGACCAGTGCAACCTTCGCAGTTAAAGACACCAACCCCTGTTCGTTTTGCAAGCCATCTCTTGGGCCCACTTCGACAATTTTGACTGACTTAGGAAGCATTTTTTACCGACTCTTTTTTAGTTATGTGGGCTTTGTTAATTTCAACCGATTTGACAGCTTGAAATGACAATAATTCGTCACCGCCATCGACTAATTCACCTGCTTTAAAGTAAAATTCTCCGACGGAGCCTGCTTTAGGTGCTTTTAAGCTATGTTCCATCTTCATAGCTTCCATCACCATCAAGGTTTCACCTTGTTCAACTTGCTGATTTGGTTCAACCAAAATAGCGACTACTGTGCCGTTCATTGGTGCAATAAAACCAGTATCTGCAGTATTGTCCTGTGTATCACCTAAATCTGCTTGTAATGATTTAAAACGCATTACCTTGCCATTACAAAATACTGAATGACCATCTTGATGGGCGTTAACACTGGCGAGCATTCTATGGCCATTGATGTTGGATATAAGTTGATTTTTATCTATCACTCCTGAGCAGTGATAGTTTTGTTGGTCAACTTTTATATTAAAAAAACTCTGACTGATGACTCTTGATTGGTTGATGACTCTTGATTGGCTGACAGCTCTTGATTGGCTGACGGCACCTGCTTGGCTGACGGCTCCTGCTTGGCTAACTTGGACGGTAAAAGTGCTGTCACCCACCGCTAATTCTAAATTTTGAAGGTGTTGTTCATTCGCTCGCCACGCGTTACCAAAAGACCAAGGCGAGTATTGGTCTTGAATATTTTTGGTGGCTTTGTACTGATTTTCGTGTTGACCGCTGAGCATCAAATATAACGCGGCCATTGGCAATAAAGCGTTGATGTGTTGATCATCATTCAACATTAATAGGTGTTGATTTTTCTCTATAAATCCAGTGTCAATTTGCTCAGATTTAAATGGCGCACTGTTGGCTAAGGTATATAAAAATTCAATATTCGTGACAACACCGTCAATATGATATTCGGTTAAGGCTTTAGTCAATCGCGCTAAGGCTTTATCGCGGTTTTCGTCCCATACAATTAATTTTGCGATCATAGGATCGTAAAAAACAGAGACTTCATCACCTTGAACCACACCTGTGTCTACGCGAACATGCCGTGATTCAACCGGCGGTTGCAACAGAGATAACCTGCCTGTTGCTGGTAAAAAATCATTATTGGGATCTTCAGCATAAATTCTAGCTTCAAAAGCATGGCCATGAATATGAAGTTGCTCTTGTGTTAGTGGCAATGGTTCGTTGTTGGCGACACGCAATTGCCATTCAACCAAGTCTTGGCCAGTGATCATTTCCGTAACTGGGTGTTCAACCTGCAATCGGGTATTCATTTCCATGAAATAGAATCGCCCGTCACTGTCTAATAAAAACTCTACTGTGCCAGCTCCAGCATAACTGATCGCTTTTGCCGCTTTTAAAGCAGCTTCGCCCATTTGAGCACGCAGCTGTGCAGTCATGCCAAAAGCGGGGGCTTCCTCTATGACTTTTTGATGACGACGTTGCACCGAACAGTCCCGTTCAAATAAATAGACACCATCACCAAAATTGTCACAGAACACCTGGATCTCGACATGACGCGGTCCAGTAAGGTATTTTTCGACCAACATTAAATCATCGTTAAAGCTCGACATCGCCTCACGTTTTGCTGCTGCTAACGCATCAGCAAATTCTGTGGTTTTCCATACTTGGCGCATACCTTTACCGCCACCACCAGCCGCTGCTTTGAGTAACACAGGGTATCCCATGCTGTCTGCGTGAGACTTTAAGACATCGATACTTTGGTCGTCGCCATGGTATCCCGGTACTAATGGTACCTTGGCAAGTTCCATTATATTTTTTGCCGCTGACTTCGAGCCCATCGCCTCTATCGCACTGACAGGAGGACCGACAAATACAATATTATTTTGTCCACACAAATTAGCAAATGTGGCGTTTTCTGATAAAAAACCATAGCCGGGATGAATGGCATCTGCACCTACTTTAAGTGCGATTTGAATAATTCTTTCAGCTTGAAGATAACTGTCTTTGGAAGGAGAAGGACCTACATGAACCGCTTCGTCAGCCATTTTTACATGTAATGCTTGTTGGTCAGCATCTGAATATAAGGCAACCGTTAATATGCCCATACGTTTGGCTGTTTTGATAATACGGCAACTAATTTCGCCGCGATTAGCAATCAATAATTTAGTGAACATGGCTTACTCCGTTATTCTTTTATCCATTTGGCTCGGCGCTTCTGTAAAAACGCATTTAGGCCTTCTTGGCCTTGTTCAGATACTCTAAGCTCGGCTATTGTTTTGCTAGTGTTAGCTAAAAGCTCTTCAGATATAGGTTTATTCTGAACATCAAAAACAAGTTGTTTAGCCGCTCGAACTGCAGCAGGTGAATTTTTTAGAATATGTTCAATTAAGTTCTCAACGGTACTATCTAGTTCTTCTTCAACTACCGCTTCGCTGAGTAATCCTAGGCGTCTGGCGCGGCGCGCAGAGAACACTTCGGCAGTGGTAAAATAGCGTCTGGCAACTCTGGCACCTATGGCATCGATCACATATGGGCTAATAGTGGCTGGGGCTAATCCAAGTTTTACTTCACTTAAACAAAACTTACTTAATTTGCTACCAATGGCCATATCACAACATGCAATCAGACCCACTGCGCCACCAAACGCAGCTCCTTGTACTCTAGCAATAGTGGGCTTATCGATGGTATTGAGGATGAAAAACATGTTGGCCAAAACATTGGCATCCGCTAAATTTTGCTCATAGCTGTAACTTGCCATACGTCGCATCCAGTTTAAATTTGCCCCAGCACTGAAACTTTTGCCTGCCGCTGCCAGCACCATGACCCGAATATCTTCATTTTGACCAATACTAGTAAATATATCGGTGAGTTGAATAATCAACTTATCGTCAAAGGCATTATGGATCTCAGGCTGATTTAAGGTAACGGTGGCGACACCTCTTGCGTCTATACTTAACAATACTTTATCGGTTTGATTCATTATATTTTTATCCTTACATTCTAAAGACGCCAAACCGGGTGTCCTCTATAGGTTTATTCAAACTAGCTGAAATACACAATCCTAATACTTGACGCGTGTCAGCAGGGTCTATTACACCGTCGTCCCACAATCTTGCTGAAGCATAATAAGGATGGCCTTGGGTTTCGTAAGTATCAATAATGGGTTGTTTGAACTGCGTTTCTTGTTCTGCACTCCATTGCTCATTCACCCGCTCTTTTTGTTCGCGTTTGACTTGCGCTAGTACACCCGCAGCTTGCTCACCACCCATCACAGAGATACGAGCGTTTGGCCACATAAACATAAAGCGTGGATCGTAGGCACGACCACACATACCATAATTGCCTGCACCAAAACTTCCACCAATCAATATAGTAAATTTAGGTACTTTGGCACACGCAACAGCGGTCACCATTTTTGCGCCATGTTTAGCTATGCCGCCTGCTTCGTATTGTTTGCCGACCATAAAACCAGTAATATTTTGTAGAAACACTAAAGGGATTTTGCGTTGTGCACAAAGCTCAATGAAGTGAGCCCCTTTTTGTGCAGACTCTGAAAACAAAATGCCATTGTTGGCTACAATGCCGACTGGATATCCAAAAATTCTGGCAAAACCACAGATCAGTGTTTGACCATATAACGCTTTAAACTCATCTAATTCTGACCCATCGACTACTCGTGCAATCACTTCTCTTACATCATAGGGTTGACGTTTATCTTTTGGGATAACGCCATATATTTCGTCACTGGCGTAGGTTGGCTCGACAGGCTCGCATACATCCAGTTCAATGAATTTTTTGCGGTTTAATCTGGCAATGGCGTCTCTAGCAATTTTTAACGCATGATGGTCATTATTAGCTAAATGATCGACTACACCAGATGTACGGCAGTGCACATCGGCTCCACCTAAGTCTTGTGCACTGACCACTTCACCAGTAGCTGCTTTAACCAAAGGTGGGCCACCTAAAAAAATAGTGCCTTGGTCTTTGACAATAATCGATTCGTCAGCCATAGCCGGCACATAAGCACCTCCAGCGGTACATGAACCCATTACCACAGCAATTTGTGGGATATTTTGGGCTGATAAGTTAGCTTGATTAAAGAATATTCGGCCAAAATGTTCTCTGTCAGGAAATACCTCATCTTGACGCGGCAAGTTAGCTCCACCTGAGTCGACTAGATAGATACAAGGCAAATTATTTTGTTCAGCTATTGTTTGCGCGCGCAAGTGTTTTTTTACGGATAATGGGTAATAACTCCCACCTTTTACTGTCGCGTCGTTGGCTACTATCATACATTCGATACCAGATACCCGGCCTATGCCTGCGATCAACCCCGCAGCAGGTACGTTGTCTTCATACACTTCATATGCAGCAAGTTGTGATAATTCTAGAAAAGGTGAACCTGAGTCGAGTAGGGTGTTGATCCTATCTCTGGGTAGCAGTTTGCCTCTATCAAGATGCCTTTGGTTCGCCTTGTCACCACCACCATTTCTGATTGTCGCAATTTTATCTTTTAAGTCGTCTACTTGCTCTTGCATGTGAAGTGCGTTGGCCAAAAACTCTTGGCTTTTGGTATTTAGCTTACTGATAATTTTTGGCATGGTATTGCTCCAGTTGTTTGCTGTAAGAAGTGTAAATAGGCTCTTAATAAGTGCACTTAATAAAAGCTCTTAATAAAAGATCCCTATAAAAACTTATTAAAAAGCTATTTAAGTAGATTCTTTAAACAACTCTCGACCAATCAACATTCTGCGAATTTCAGACGTACCCGCACCAATTTCATACAATTTAGCATCACGCAATAAACGACCTGCTGGGAAATCATTTATATAGCCATTGCCACCTAAGAGCTGAATGGCGTCTAATGCCATTTTTGTTGCTAGCTCTGCAGAATAAAGAATGGCCCCAGCTGAGTCCTTACGAGTAGTTTCACCTCTGTCACACGAACGTGCGACAGCATAAACATAAGCCCTAGCAGCATTCATCTGAGTGTACATATCAGCGACTTTTCCTTGTACTAGCTGAAACTCACCTATAGATTGACCAAATTGCTTACGGTCGTGGATGTAAGGCACGACTAAATCCATACAAGCTTGCATTATGCCTAATGGTCCGCCAGATAGAACAACACGTTCGTAATCCAAGCCACTCATTAAAACTCTTGCACCACCGCCTTCTTGTCCTAATATATTTTCCGCTGGCACTTCACAATCTTGAAATACCAGTTCGCAGGTATTAGAGGAACGCATACCTAATTTGTCTAACTTTTGTGCTTGGCTGAACCCTTTGGTCCCACGTTCAACAATGAACGCGGTCATGCCTTTAGCGCCTGCAGATACATCGGTTTTGGCATACACTACAAAAGTATGTGCATCGGGGCCATTGGTGATCCACATCTTGCTGCCATTCAATACATACACATCGTCGCGTTTGTCGGCACGAAGTTTCATGCTTACCACATCTGAACCTGCATTAGGTTCACTCATTGCTAAGGCACCAATATGTTCACCGCTAACTAACTTGGGTAAGTAGATTTGTTTCTGAGCATCGCTACCATTTTTATGAATTTGGTTAACACATAAATTTGAGTGTGCGCCATAACTTAAGCCAACCCCTGCTGATGCACGGCTGACCTCTTCCATGGCAATAACATGGGCCAAATAACCCATATCAGAGCCACCGTATTGTTCGGCAACCGTGACGCCTAAAAGTCCCATATCGCCAAGTTTTGACCATAATTCATTGGGGAAACTATTATCTTTATCTGCCTTGTCTGCCAAGGGAGCTATTTCACCTTGCGCAAAGTTATATACGTGGTCACGTAACATATCGATATCTTCGCCGAGACCAAAATTTAAAGTTGGATAAGGGGCATTCATGCGGTTTGTCCTTGTTTTAAGGTATGGAGCGTTAAGGCATTGAGTTCGTCTTGACAGCGGGCTTCTACTTCTTCTAGTTCAGCCTTTAACATTTCAATGTCCTCTAATTGTTGTTGCATATGAGCACGTTTTTCATCTGTCATTTTGAGCATCGCTTCTAGCTGTGCCCTTGAATTTTGGTGACTATCATACAAATCAAATAGTGTTTTAGTTTCCGCTAAAGAGAATCCTAAACGTTTACCACGTAAGATCAGCTTTAAACGAACCTGATCTTTCTTCATATAAACACGACTTTGGCCAATCCGAGTTGGGCTCAATAAACCCTGTTCTTCATAAAATCGAATAGAACGTGGAGTAATGTCCATTGATTTGGCTAATTCGCCTATGCTAAAGGTCTGTTTACTCATTATTTACTCGCATATATATGATCAGTATTTGTTGTTAGTGGTTATCAAAGCTTACGTTTACGTTTACGTAAACTGAAAGTAAATGTAAAGTGTTACGGTTTTAAAATCAATATTGTAAAGCAGATATTGGCTAAGTCAGTCATTGTGATAAAACACAAAGCGTGCAAATTCCTGTACGCCAGTGATTAATTAAATGAGCTAATAGCGCAACATTAAGGAGTTTTTATGTCTGAAAGTAGTATTGTAATCGTTGCAGCAAAACGTACCCCTATGGGTGGATTTGTGGGAAGTCTGGCACCTATGAGTGCCACAGAACTAGGGGCTTGCGCCATTCAAGCTGTGTTAGAAGATACTCAAAACTCGTCCACAGTATCATCACATATTGATGAAGTGATAATGGGATGTGTGTTGCCAGCCGGCTTAGGGCAATCACCAGCCAGACAAGCTTCGTTAAAAGCAGGACTGCCCTTGGCAACTGGCGTAACAACCATTAACAAAGTCTGCGGCTCAGGTATGAAAGCTCTTATGTTAGCCCATGATCTGATTAAAGCAGGCACCGCAGAAGCAATAGTAGCGGGCGGTATGGAGAGCATGAGCAATGCTCCTTATCTATTACCTAAAGCTCGAACTGGTTATCGTATGGGGCATGGGCAGGTGATTGACCACATGATGATGGATGGCTTAGAAAATGCCTATGATGGACAAGCTATGGGTTGCTTCGCTCAAGCAACGGCTGATGCACAACACATCACACGCGAACAAATGGATGAGTTTGCTTTAGCCAGTTTACACAAGGCCAACATCGCACAAGATGCAGGTTTGTTCGTTGATGAAATTACTCCTGTTACTATCAAAAGTCGCAAAGGAGATCTACTAATTGATAGTGATGACGGCCCAAAACAAGCGAAGCCTGAAAAAATAACCAGTTTACGGCCAGCATTTAAAAAAGACGGTACAGTGACTGCCGCCAACTCAAGTTCTATCTCTGACGGTGCTGCTGCTTTGCTGGTTATGTCTGAAAGCAAAGCTAAAATATTAGGCCTGACACCTTTAGCTAGAATTGTTGCACACAGCTCTCATGCTATTGAACCTGAAAACTTCACTATTGCACCTGTTGGCGCCATGCAAAAATTATTTGTTAAAACAGGTTGGACTCACGAAGAAGTAGATTTGTTCGAGATTAACGAAGCCTTTGCCATGGTGACTATGCTTGCCATTAAAGATCTTGGATTAGACCCTGATAAAGTTAATATCAAAGGTGGAGCTTGTGCACTTGGACATCCCATCGGCGCATCTGGTGCACGGATTATAGTCACATTATTACACGCACTTAAACAAAATAATCTGAAGAAGGGTATCGCTTCTTTATGTATTGGCGGTGGAGAAGCTACCGCAATAGCGTTTGAAATGATGTAAACCCAATCTTAATTTATGTTGAAGTTGAGCTGCATCAATTATATGCAGCCCAATTCATTCAGGGAAACCGACCATTTTGTATGGGTTATTAATACTATTGCATCGTATTATCTCTTGCACCGCCTTTGTTTAGCCGCCCATCATCACGTTCTTAATGATGTAACCTACTCATCAGTAGATGTATCAACATTTATCGCTGCAGATGAAAATATCTTCTGAAAATATTTCCTATGGTGCAGATCCCTTGCAATAAACCTTACTTTTGCGAGCTAAAACGTTTAATAAGTTTGAGTATAAACGACTATATCCATTGGTTATTTTGATCCACGACGGTCGTTGGTCAAGTAAATATAATACTAAGCGTACTTTTGCTTCAATTATTGGGTTGGCTCAATCCGTTTTTAATGTGTAGTCATTGGAATATCGTCGAAGTGGGCAAATAGGATGCGGTTTTCCAAAGACTAATAATGATGGAAAAACTGGCATTCTCATTTCAGCCACTTATATTCGCACTGAGTTTGATTTAATTAATTGTGCTAGTGGGACATCATGCTGGTGGCGAAATCTAACAACTAAAAAGTGTGGTTGGTTTAGCTGCTATTACTGACATTGTCCCGTATGCTGCAGGCTCTACTAGGTCACAAATTGGCTCAGTACTGCATACAAGGTATGCCAAAAGATAGACTAAGTGATCACCACATGGCTAACCCAGTTAAACAATTATTACATGTTTATGCCATTACTTCACATGACAAAAAAGATACTGTTGCAGCAGCATTGAGGTGAAACAAGTTTGAGCGCAAGGTCGTCATGTCTGAAGGAGAAGGGCATTATGACTGGATCCACAAAGGCTCTGCAGCTTTTAGAATATTGAACCAACAAGTAAACGGATTAGCAAAATGAATTTTGATGAGATTATTACTTTAGACAAAGCCGATCCTCTGGCTAAAAAGCGCCTTGAGTTTGATCTTCCGGCTGACACCATTTATTTGGATGGTAATTCATTAGGAGCCTTACCTAAATCAGTCAAACCAAGAGTGGCAGAGGTAATCAGCCAGCAGTGGGGAAATGACCTAATTAAAAGTTGGAATAGCCATAATTGGATTGATTTGCCTATTCAAGTAGGTGAAAAAATAGCGCCTATTATTGGTGCGGCTCAAGGGCAAGTGATTTGTTGTGACTCTATATCTGTCAATTTATTTAAGGTGCTATGTAGTGCGCTGAAATTAAACTCAGAACGCACAGTAGTATTATCTACAAAAGACAATTTTCCAACTGATCTGTACATGGTGCAAGGGCTAAGTGACTTGTTGGGGGCTGGTTCATGCCAGCTTGAAATCGTGGAAGAGCAGGACATACAGCAAAATTTAACCAGGTCTGTGGCGGTATTATTGCTAACCCAGGTCAATTTTCGTACGGGCATGCTATTGGATATGGCGAAGCTGACTCAAATCGCTCATGACAAAGGTATTTTAGTGATCTGGGATTTGGCTCATAGTGCCGGTGCTTTGCCTGTAGAACTAGACAACAGCAAAGCGGACTTTGCTGTTGGTTGTGGCTACAAATATCTTAATGGTGGACCGGGTTCACCGGCCTTTTTGTACGTAGCCAAACGCCATCAAGTAACAGTTAAACAACCATTATGTGGATGGATGGGGCATGCAAATCCGTTTGCTTTTGATCCTAACTATGTACCTTCACATGATATTAATCAATTTCAGTGTGGCACGCCTAGTGTGATATCTATGAGTGCCTTGGATGCGGCTCTCGATGTGTGGCAAGACGTAGATATGTTACAGATTAGGACTAAGTCTGAGACGCTAGCTGATACATTTATTGCGCTTATTAAAATGAACCCATGTCTGCATGAATTGACCTTGTGTTCGCCTGATGTTGCTCAGCTCAGAGGCAGCCAACTGGCTTTCTCGCATGACGCTGCATTTGCCATTTGTCAGGCATTAATTGCAAAAGGTGTCATTGCTGATTTTCGCGCACCAAATATATTGCGTTTTGGCTTTACACCACTTTATACCTCTTTTGAGGATATATGGCGGGCGGTGGCAATATTGGTCAATATTGTAGAAAGTGAGCAGTATAAAGAACCACGTTTTAGTATCACGTTAAAAGTGACTTAGGTTTAAGACTAAATAATAGTTGAGTGATTTTTCAGCAAGCCTCTGGAATATTAATGAAGGATTGTTTGCAGACTAGTAAACGAGTGACTATTATCGGCGAAAATCTTGGCGTTTCCTATATTACGCTATCTCTTAGCATTGAGTTTAAAGTAACAACCAGCTCTCTAATGCAGGCGATGGCATCCACTTTTTTGGGCCTTCCAACAGCTAGTAATCGTTGATATGTCTTGTCAAAAACAGGATTACTGCTGAATAGCAGACATTATAGCCATGTATAAGATGGTTCTTACTTAATGCCTACCACCTTGTATTTTTCTGCGGCCTTTATAACGGCCACTCCTCGATTCATGGGAGCCATAACGACTAATGCTGACGCTTGTTTACTGCTTGTATAACCTAACTCAGGTAAGTTACTAATAGTACTTTCGTGTTTTTCATCAATTGAATTCATCGATAACTAATACTTAACGTTTAAAAGAACATCGTATACATAGTTAAAACAAGATTGAATGTAGAAAAGTTTAAATCGGTCGGTATAAACAATAGGGTATGGGAGTCATGTTATAAATTGTTGGCCAATCAAAAAAATGGCTTAAAATACTAAATATTCATAGAAAGTGTTTAAAAACAAATAAACCCACAGTAATAAATTACTGTGGGTTTATTATTTGGTGGTCGCTACTGGGCTTGAACCAGTGACCCTCGCCTTGTAAGGGCGATGCTCTCCCAACTGAGCTAAGCGACCGAAATGGGTGTGAAGAAACGATTATTATCGGTTCTTTTTTATTATGTGGTGGTCGCTACTGGGCTTGAACCAGTGACCCTCGCCTTGTAAGGGCGATGCTCTCCCAACTGAGCTAAGCGACCTAATTATCTTTCTTCCCAGCCTTGGCCGGTAAGAGGAGCGCTATTATAGGTATGAGTTATTGACTGTCAACATCTAAATGACAATTATCGTTTTATTGGATAAAAAGCATCCACTTTTGAAGTGAAGCATATGTTTTAGTCTTAAAACAGGTTTGATCTACCCTCACTCTTTTGTCCTAAATGACTTTTTGTTGATATAAATTCCCTTGATTGACTGATAAAATCCTTATAATTATTTTGTATAGGTTTTTATTTATATGACAACAGTTACCCGTTTTGCTCCAAGTCCCACAGGTTACCTTCACGTTGGCGGTGCGCGTACAGCACTTTATTCATGGTTATACGCTAAAGGTAAAGGTGGCAAATTTATATTACGTATCGAAGACACTGATATTGAACGTTCTACCCAAGCTGCTATCGACGCAATCCTTGAAGGCATGCAATGGTTAGGCTTAGATTGGGATGAAGGACCGTTTTATCAGACTCAGCGTTTCGATCGGTACAACCAACTCATAGACCAATTGTTATCCGAAGGTAAAGCTTATAAGTGTTTTATGCCTTCTTCAGAGTTAGACGCCATTCGTGAACAACAAATGGCTAATGGCGAAAAACCTCGTTATCCGGGAACGTGGCGTGAACGCACTGACCACCCTCAAGACCAACCTTTTGCTATTCGTTTTAAAACACCACAAGAGGGTAGTGTATTAATTAAAGATCATATTCGCGGTGATATCGCTATCGCTAACAGTGAGTTAGATGATTTGATTATTCGGCGTTCTGACGGTGCACCTACTTATAATTTTTGTGTCGTGGTAGATGATTGGGATATGGGTATTACACACGTGGTTAGAGGCGAAGATCACATCAATAATACACCACGTCAAATTAATATATTAATGGCTTTGGGCGCACCGATACCCCAATACGCACACGTATCGATGATATTAGGTGACGATGGTAAAAAATTATCAAAACGTACTAATGCAGTAGGCGTAATGGAATTCAGGGATGAGGGTTATCTACCTCAAGCCTTGTTAAATTATTTAATACGTCTTGGTTGGTCACATGGTGATCAGGAAATTTTTTCATTAGAGGAAATGATTGAGTTATTTTCGTTAGATGCAATTGGTCAATCTGCGTCTGCATTCAATACCGATAAGTTAATTTGGTTAAACCAACATTATATGAAAACTCTGCCTGCCAAAGAGGTGGCTGAACATGCCAAATGGCATTTTGCTCAACAAGGTATCGATATAACTCAAGGTCCAGCTTTAGAAAACGTTATTTCCGTGCAGGCCGATCGCGTAAAGAATTTAAAAGAGTTAGCTCAAATTAGCGGTTACTTCTATCAAGAATATGAAGCTTTTGATGAAAAGGCAGCTAAAAAACACCTTCGTCCGGTTGCTAAAGAGGCTTTGCTGCTGGTCCAAAGTAAATTGTCAGCTTTAACTGAGTGGAATACTGAGTCTATTCATAATGCAATTAATCAAACTGCTGAAGAATTAGAAGTAGGGATGGGTAAGGTAGGAATGCCATTACGTGTAGCCGTTACTGGTGCAGGTAATTCGCCAGCATTAGATTTAACATTAAATTTACTAAAACCGGCACAAATCGAACAACGTATAAGCAAAGCGCTGGAATATATAGCAAACAGAGAAAATTCCTGAAAAAAGCGTTGACATAAAAAGTGCAGATGCCTAAACTGCGCCCCGCTGTCAAGGAACGACACCTGCTAGTTGGGTTGAAGCGTAAACTTAGCGAATAAGTTTGGGGCCATAGCTCAGCTGGGAGAGCGCTTGCGTGGCACGCAAGAGGTCGGCGGTTCGATCCCGCCTGGCTCCACCAATATCAAGGATTATTTACTACCGCCTAGGCCAGTAGATAAAAGATAAGAAAAGATAGAAATTTTGTTTTGTAAAAAATAATTATAAGATTGTTAATAC
>NZ_CAJXPA010000049.1 GCF_913058035.1 uncultured Paraglaciecola sp.
TCTGTCACGCGCAGGTGATGTCCGAGTGACATACTTTACTCGTCGTCGGCAGCGTCAAATGTTTATAAGAGACAGGCATTATCTTTATCTTGCTTACCACTTTCACATACGCCAGCTATGCCAAAATCAATAACTTTGACCCCAATATTGTTGAACCTATTCGACTATTTCAGCCTTTTGAATAACAACATCTTCTTCTGGCACATCTTGATGATGGCCAGAGTTACCTGTTGCAACCGCTCTGATTTTTTCAACAACGTCCATGCCTTCAGATACTTCAGCAAATACGCAGTAGCCCCATCCATCGGTGCTTTCGCTGCGGAAATTTAAGAAGCTGTTGTCGCCCACGTTAATAAAAAACTGTGCAGTAGCTGAGTGAGGCTCATTAGTCCTTGCCATGGCTACTGTGCCAAGGCTATTGACTAATCCATTGTTAGCTTCATTTTGGATTGTCGCTTTACTTTCTTTTTGAGCCATGCCTGGCTCAAATCCACCACCTTGGATCATAAACCCATCAATAACCCGGTGAAAAATGGTGTTGTCGTAAAAACCTTCTTTCACGTAGTCCAAAAAGTTGGCAACTGTAATAGGGGCTTTGTCGGCAAACAAGTTTAGTGAGATAACGCCATAATTCGTGTGGATTTTAACCATGAAATAGATCCTTAATTTAGCAATATTATAAAAACAGGTACATTCTAGCCTAAAAGCTAAGTTATTTTAAGGCTTTAAGAGTAATTGACAGATGCAGCATAGGTTTCTCGGTGATAGAATCCCGTTTTTAGATACCGTACCTTACTATACACCCATTAGAGGACTTTAATTTCATGTTACATATATACAACACCTTAACCCGTCAGAAAGAGCAATTTAAACCATTGCAAACAGGAAAGGTGGGATTATATGTATGTGGCATCACAGTTTATGACGTATGTCATGTTGGTCATGCTCGTACTTATTTAAGTTTTGATTTGATGGTGCGTTATATGCGCTCTTGTGGACTTGAAGTGAAGTATGTTCGAAACATTACAGACGTAGACGACAAAATCATTTCTAGGGCGAATGAGCAAGGCTTAACTGCAGAACAATTTACCGAGAAAACGATAGCGCGCATGCATCAAGATTTTGCAGCTATCGGTTTGCTTGAACCTGATGTAGAACCACGCGTTACCACTCATATCCCTGAAATTATCAACGTTATTCAGCGCCTTATTGATAAAGGTTATGCTTATCAAGCGACAAGTGGTGATGTGTTGTTTGAAGTCAGCACTTATGCCGACTATGGAAAACTGGGACGTCAAGACCTAGACCAACTTAATTCTGGGGCACGCGTTGAAGTCGGAGCTGAAAAACGCGACCCATTAGATTTTGTACTTTGGAAATCAGTTAAACCCGGTGAGCCTTTTTGGACGTCACCTTGGGGTGACGGCCGCCCCGGTTGGCATATTGAGTGTTCCGCCATGAACCATAAACATTTGGGTGAACATTTTGATATTCATGGCGGAGGTTCTGATCTGATATTCCCTCATCACGAAAATGAAGTCGCTCAATCCTGCTGTGCATTTGATACACCTTATGTGAATTATTGGATGCACACAGGTATGGTGCAGGTAAATCAAGAAAAAATGTCTAAATCACTGGGTAATTTTTTCACTTTGCGAGATGTATTGGAAATATACGATGCTGAAACTGTACGTTATTTCTTAATGTCAGCTCAGTATCGCAGTCAGTTAAGTTACTCAGATAGCTTTATCGAACAAGCTCGCGCTTCGTTAAAGCGTTTGTATACGGCTTTACGTGATGTCACGCCGAATATGGATGTTGATATCTCAACAGGCGATTATCAAATGCGCTTTAATCAGGCCATGGATGATGATTTTAATACACCAGAAGCCTTTGCTGTACTATTTGATTTAGCCAAAGAATTGAATAAATCTACAGGTCAACAAGCTTCCAACTTAGCTGGTGTGATGATCAAGCTGGCAGATATCTTAGGTATTTTACAGCAATCACCGAATGACTTTTTGCAAGCTGGCGCTGGAGGTGTTGGTGGTGAACATAAAGATGTGGCTGAAATAGAAGCATTAATCAAAGCTCGAAACGATGCACGATCCAGAAAAGATTGGGCTGCTGCTGATGCTGCACGAGATGCCTTAAATACATTAAATGTGGTCCTTGAGGATTCATCCAGCGGTACTACTTGGAGACGCGGTTAAATTAAAAAAAGGTCTCGATTTAATAGAGACCTTTTTTGTTTCAACCTAATTAGTCTAAATTTTGAATTGGAATCTAACGATTTTTAGTGCTCCAGCGTCGTTTAGTTTAATTATTTTTGACTACAATAATGCCTATAGTGTCTAAATTCTATTGGTGCTTCTAAATACTTTCTTATTTGTTTCACATTGCTATAAATGTTTATTTTTATGTTGACAAAGTTTTAAGGGTTCAATAAATGTGAACATAGTGAATAGAGTGATGTCATTTGTTTATTATTGAGTATTCATTTACATTTTAAATGTAAAGATCAATTTTGTCTTTTTATGTACGCGTAGTTTAAAGTTCAATCCAGAACAATTATTGTTGTATAGATAACTAGTTTACCGGTTCAGTTTGAATTGGTAATGAACAATAGATAAGCTGTTTTAGATTTTATTACTCAATCTCACCAATGCAATTCTGACTATTTGTTCAAATCAAGAATTCATTTATCAGACCATCTTTCTACTCAACAGTATGTAAGGATCGCAGATAAATGAATCGATTCAATCGGTTTGAATAATATAGTGCAAATACGTTGCGTCTCACAAAACCATCACTGATTTATAAAAAGGTGAAGAATTTAAGAGCCTGCAAGTTATTGCTTGGGCACCGAAAACTTGAGAGTACCTTTAGCCATTTATGCATAGAGGTAGACGATGCACTTAAGGTTTCTCAAGGTATTACATAGAAAAATACAGCGAACATCCTCTCGCCAATGCGATTGTACAAGGTGCAAAAGATAGAAATGTTGAAGCGATCGAGGTATGTGATTTCGAATCGGTAAGGCATGGGTGTTTACGGATGCATAGATGGTCAATCTCTTGTCCTTGGCAATTTAAAGTTGATGGAACAGCAAAATATCAGTAAAGCCCAGTCAAACATCGATAATACCTTCTTCGCCCAAGCCGTTGCGCTGCGAGGGACAAACAATAATGCTACTTGCGTTTGATGGAGAGCCAGCGGCTTTAATTGGTGTAGCCGATCCGATTAAATCCTCAACCAAAGATGCAATTACTCAATTACACAAACAGGGAATCATAGTAGTGATGTTAACGGGCGACAATGCTAGTACAGCACATGCAGTGGCCGCCAAGTTGAAGATTGATCGTGTGGAAGTGGATGTTCTGCCCGAACAAAAAGACATTATAGTCAAAGGATTGCAGGCGGCAGGGAAAATTGTTGCTATGGCAGGAGACGGTATCAATGATCCGCCAGCCATAGCTCAGGCCCAAGTGGGTATTGCCATGAACACCGGCACAGATGTAGCGATGGAAAGTGCCGGAGTCACCTTAGTTAAAGGTGACTTACGAGGCATTGTTAAAGCCATCGTATTGAGTCGCGCCACCATGCTTAATACTCGCCAAAACCTGTTTTTTGCCTTTGTTTATAACGTCGTTGGTGTGCCGATAGCGGCTGGGGTGTTATATCCACTTTTAGGCATTTTACTCTCACCCATGATTGCCGCTGCCGCCATGAGTTTCAGTTCGGTATCCGTTATTTTAAATGCATTAAGACTTAAAAATCAAAAACTGAGTTAACTAGAAGTTAACCAGGAGTTGGCCTATGGACGGCTTAATTTAATTTTTATTATTTGTCATTTTTTTATATTTAATGATGCGTTTTAGTTGTGTTGCATACATGGCGAAGTTCCGTCATATACATTTTAGTGCAGATAAAGCAAAACTCATTATTGAACCTATTTATGAAAAGGTCGTTGAGAAAAGGTCGTTGAGAAAAGGTTGTTGATTAAAGGACG
Organism: uncultured Paraglaciecola sp.; assembly: GCF_913058035.1. Classification (GTDB taxonomy): domain Bacteria; phylum Pseudomonadota; class Gammaproteobacteria; order Enterobacterales; family Alteromonadaceae; genus Paraglaciecola. The sequence goes on from NZ_CAJXPA010000049.1 coordinate 4,013, forward strand.
TTGGGCAAAGACAATGCTATGGAAAACCACATCAGGGTAAGCTTTATCGTTTTTTGTTCAAAGAGCTGTCTCGATGACTTTGATAGACAGCTGGAAAAGTATATAGCCAAAACAAAGGGTAATGGAGAGATGTCATGAGTCATAAAATATTTTTATTGGCCTGTGACCATGCTAACCATTTTTTTATAAGCATAAATTTTATGATTTTTGTGGTTTTGAACTGTTATTTCTGCAACAAGCTATGTACAAAGTATGGTTGAAATTGTTGCCTGGATTTGGATAGATAAATTGGAAAAGCTTCTTTATATCTACTTGCTTTAAAAGAAAGGAGTTCTCCTCTATTGACGACTAATTAGTTGACTGAATGCCCCAGGACGTAAGCCAGCCTGTCAGTTTATTAGTCAAGTCTGAGTTTCAAACATTAATTCGTTAAATTTTTAAAGAGTTCAAGCTTTGCATTTTCCTAATACAGACAATACGTAATTTGTGCAAAATCTGAGTACACAAAATCGCAGGTTTCGAGGATTTTCAGTTCCAAACATTAATATGCTCGCATGGTTTATTCTGAAAAAAACATACAAACTACAACCAGCGTCTAACTTTTTTCTTGTAGATGACATAATCTTCATCAAAAGCTCTTTATATAATAGACTCTTCAGGTTTGATTTGAAACTGTGTGATGTAAAGAATAAAACAAGGTAATACAATAAAACCGAAGTAGTTACCGAAGTAGTTACCGAAGTAGTTACCGAAGTAGTTACCGAATTAGTTATCGAATTTAAAAATGACTGCAATAATGATGAGTTGCATGCTCAGATCGGGTTTCTGCTCATACGATAAACACCGCCCGACACCAAATAACTTGCCTTCTCGGGTTTAGTGGGACCAATAGTAGTTTTAGCTTTTTGAAACTCCCAGATACCTGTTAAAGCTACCAATACACCTAGAGAACCTATATACCAATGTAGACCAGAAAATATTGTTGGCATGGCTAGTAGCGGCAAGTAATGACTACATTCATAAACTAAAGCCAGAGATAGCAGAAGTAATACAAGAGGTTAAATTCTTAGCTCAAGTGCTTTCATTTATTTCTGTCTTTTGCGCGGTGTGTTGAGCGTCAAATGAGTCTTTCCAACGCTGCTGTGAGACATGTTGTTTAACTAATTCCAAACATTCATTAACAATCAATAACACTTCTTGGTCAAGCATATTATCTTCGTTAGAAAAACGACCTAACCCATGTTCAACAAAGTCATCTATTTTCTCTGGTGTAATGTCTTTTAATAAGTTAATTATTGATTGCGTGACGATATCAGTAACAGATTGTTCTAACGTTTTTTCTATGGTGCTGCCCAGCATAGGCACCAATTTTAAGATAGATACTTGTGAGTTATTACGTACTGCCTTACCGACACTTTTTTGTACATGACTACGAACAGATTCGCTATGATTATTGTGCTCAATTGACTCGCCAATATGTACCATTACAGACGACAACCATTGAGTTAAGACAGGTAGTCGTGTCCCTATGACTTGTTGGCTGATGTCTTCTATCAAGGGTGAGCCCGCAGCGATATCTTTTTGCGCATCAGATAAAACTTTAACGACAATTCGGTCACTGAGTTCTTCAACAAACACATCATAATAAAAGACAATAAAACGATAGATGGCTGTGTTGCGCAAATCGATAATTTGATATTTTTGTAAACGGTATAAGATTGAAAATACTCGCAAAAAACGAAATATTCTCGCCCCACCAAGAGGAATGCAACCGACTAAATCGTACCAATGAATAAAGGGAAAAAAGTACCAACGCATATAAGTTTTACGCAATATAGAGGCAAGCCAGCGCACACAAAACTCGCTAAGAAAAATGCCAACAAAGGCTAAATCATAGAGAGTGAAATTATCGTGGATCGGAGCATATCCCTCAACGATGCCAAGGTTTATGCTGGATAGCATTGTCTTAAAGGCTTGTGTTGCGTACAAACTATCAAACAACAGCCATACTAAATTGATCAATAATAAACCAAGCATCAATAGATCGACTATTATCCATGGCCCTTCATGACTGGATTTAAGTTTGGAGTAACTAAATTTAAGCATTAATAAAACAACCGTTTTTCATATCAGGTGCGGGTCACATCAACAAAGATTTTCAATTTTTGCCCAGGCTGTAAGTATTTTTTAAGCTTACTTTGATTCCACTTTTGCAAATCACTTATTTTGACGTTAAATTTTCCAGCGATACGAGCAAGGGAGTCCCCATTACGAACTGTATAAGTAAGTGTTCGCATAACCGCATTTTTACGCTGCTCATTGCTCACGTCATTTACCCAGATGACTAATTTTTTACCTTGGCGCAGGGTATCTGTTGGTGCCATGCCATTCCACTTTGCTAATTGACGTATGTTTACGTCATATTCACGGCTCAGATCCCAAAAAGTATCACCACTTTTTACAATATGATCTAATTTATATTCGGCTCTTTTTTTCGACTGAGTTTTAGCCAAGCGTTGTTCTTGGGATAAAGAATAAGAGTCTAAAGATTTTAGTGCCACTGGAATAATGAGGTGCTCACCTGCAATAATCATATTGCTTCTTAACTCATTTACTTTGCTAATAATATCGGTGGTGGTGTGATATTGCTTAGCTAGTTTTAATAAACTATCACCGCTTTTAACTTTATGCCTGACCCAGTTAAGTCGTTGTGAGTTGTCTGTTTTTGCTAGTTCAATAGAGAATTTTTCGGCTTTATCTATAGGTAACAATAAGGTGAATGGTCCATTAGGATCCGTAGCCCAGCGATTATAGCCAGGGTTTAAAGAATGTATTTCCTTTACTGTTAGTCCAGCCATTTGAGCTGCTAAGGCTAAGTCAATTTGTGAACCCACTATCACTTCTTGAGTAAATGGGATGTTGTCAATTTTAGGCCACTTAAAATCGTATTGCTCACTATTGGCTAAAATGTCGGCAAGGGCGAGAAGTTTAGGTACGTATGCACGGGTTTCTCTAGGCAAATCCAAATTCCAAAAATCAGTAGGTTTACCCGCTTTTCTATTTTTGCTGATGGCTCTTTGGACACGGCCTTCGCCGCTATTATATGCAGCTAAAGCATGAAACCAATTTCCATCATACATCTTAACTAAATAATTGAGATAATCTATGGCGCCTTGGGTGGAGGCCATCACGTCACGGCGTCCGTCGTACCACCAGGTTTGTTTCATACCAAAACGCTTACCTGTGGACGGAATAAATTGCCACATACCTGCTGCACGCCCATGAGAATAAGCAAAGGGATCAAAAGCACTCTCTACTATGGGTAATAGTACAAGTTCTAAAGGCATTTTTTGTTGTTCAAGTTTTTCTACTATTAAATGTAAAAAAGGTTTGGCCCTGATAGCCACTCGTTTCATATAATCAGGGTGTTTAAGATACCAGTTACGCTGCGCAGTAATACGACTGTTATCCTCAAACTTAAAATTGAACTGGCTACGTACTCTTTGCCATATGTCTTTAATTTGTACTTTAGCGATAGTCTCAGCGATTATTTCTGGTGCTTCGACAAATACTTCAACTATCTCAACCGGGTGAGCTGTGGGTATTATGCCTGATTCTGCAGATTCACAATCAAAATGGTCACTTACTTTCTCTTCTACTTTATCTCCTATTTTAACTTCTAGTTGCCCTTCCAATTGAGGTTTAATTTTGTCTTTAGACTGTTCACACGATACTAAAATTTGCTCAGCAATTTGGCGCTCTTGATCTTGCTCAAGCTGACTGGTGTGTTCACTTTGTGTTGTTGTGTTACAGGCAGACAGTGTGACAATCAAAATGCCAATTAAAGCTGGAGTGAGTAAATTATGTGAACGCAATTTTTTTCCTTTTTATTATTTCTTTAATTTCGTGATTAGTTGTTGCAGGTAAATGTGTTATGACAACGTGTTAGTGTCTTATTCATTCATTAAAAATTATCTTTCCAGTTTCTCAGTGAAGCAAAAGTAGCTTGATCAGATATTAAAGTTGCGCCTATATTCTGGCTGACATTTTTCACTAACTCTCTACTATTACAACGTAAAAATGGATTAACTTCCAATTCTCTGTGAATATTGGATGGAAGAGTAGGAATGTTCTTTTCCCGCTGCTTACCAGCCCAATGTTTATAGTCAATTAATGCTTGATTGTTTGGTTCTGCGGCTTCCGCGAAAGCGATATTTGCCATAGTGTATTCATGCGCACAATATACTGCGGTATCAGCAGGAAGTGCGGTTAACTTGGCCAAAGAAGTAAACATTTGTTGAGGTGTCCCTTCAAATAATCGACCACAACCAGCTGAAAATAATGTGTCACCACAAAATAGGCCGATATCACCGTAATAAGCAATATGATCTAAAGTATGCCCTGGTATTTCTAACACAGAAAACTTAAGGTCGAATTGTGGTAACTCTAAATTATCATCCTGTGATAGGCGAACAGTAATTTGATTTATATTTTTGTTCTGAGGACCATAAACAGGAATATCAGGAAAAGATACTAACAGTGCGTCAATACCACCCGTATGGTCCCAATGATGATGGGTGATCAAAATCGCTGATAATGTTAATTGATTATCTTTGCAATAGGCGAGTACCGGCGCAGCATCCCCTGGGTCGACTACAACACAGTGAGTTTGGTTACGCAGACACCAAATATAGTTGTCATTAAATGCCTCAATAGGGAAAACGCTTACGGACATATTTTTATCTCCTGTCACAAACTTTAGGATTAACAGTTTCTTTGTTTTAGAGTAACATAATCTAATGAGACCAGCGTTAATCAAAAACCACCCCACTAAACCAGAGTTATGGCAAGACTTACCATTAGGTGATGAGCTAAAACGTCTGACTGAAAGTGAAATAGCCGAAGTGAGTCGAAAATTTTTTGGCTACCACCTAGTCCGTTTAGGAAATTTAAGTAGCCAAATCGAACTTGCTGCTTGTCCTATCAAACATCAAGTAAACATCACATCCAAAAAGCAAGTTTATACTAGTTTAGTCGCAGTACCTGATGATTTACCTGTGAGTGAAAACAGTGTTGATGCGTTTTTATTAGCTCACGAACTAGATTTTGCCAAGGATCCCCATCAAATATTAAGAGAAGTGGACAGAACCATTATGCCGAATGGTTATATTGTCATTACTGGTTTTAATCCACTTAGTCTGTGCGGTTTACTTAAATATTTACCCATCAATAAAAATAATGTATTACATGATGCGCGCTTCTTCAGCAGTGCTAGGGTCAAAGATTGGTTACAGCTATTGGGTTTTGAAATAGTAGATGTAAAACATTTGTTGTTTAATGAACTATTTTTACAACGAAAACTGAGAGCACCTTCAAAATGGAACCAGTGGTGTCATGAATATTTACCACTACTAACCACCATGTATGTGATAGTGGCGAGAAAACGGGAAATTCCTTTATCTTTAATAAAACCAAAATGGAAAGCCAAGGCTAAATTTTCCACCGTGGGTGCCAGTGTCAGAAACGGCCTGATGCGCGTTGAGTCACGTTGGAAAACATTGAACAAGTAAAAGAATTTAAACCATTGATGCCGCAGAAAAAGTAAAAAATAAAAAATAAAAAATAAAAAGTTTTCTAGGGATCTAATGAAAAATAAGCAAAGAGCAATTATTCGTTCCTTTACAAATCTAAACGAACTGTATTTGACATTTTGTAAATGGTAAAAGTGTCTTTGGGGTATGAACTCTTTTAGGTTTGAGAACTGAGGTTTTAGGAGAAGTTAGCGATGAATAACTAACTTCTCCATCTGGTTGATTATTTCACTTTCATACCTGGCTGAGCACCTTCGTGTGGCTCAATTAACCATATTTCGTCTCCACCAGGTCCCGCAGCTAAGACCATACCTTCAGACATGCCAAAACGCATTTTACGTGGGGCTAAATTAGCTACCATAACAGTTAATTTACCTTCCAAATCTTCTGGATTATAAGCTGATTTAATACCCGCAAATACTTGGCGAGTCTCGCCACCTAAGTCCAATTCTAGACGTAGTAATTTATCTGCTTTTTCAACATGATCTGCTTTGACAATACGGGCAATACGCAGATCTATTTTTGCAAAATCTTCAAAACTGATGGTGTCTGTTATTGGATCTTTTGCTAGCGGACTATCTTGATTAGGTTGAGTCTCTTGTTGAGTTGCTTGCTGATCTATCGCAGCTAAATTCTCTTTTGAGTCTTCGATCATGGCGCCAACCTTATCCATATCTACCCTTTGCATTAGGGCTTTAAATTTGTTGATAGGGTGTCCGGTCAAGACAGTTTGTGAACTTTCCCAAGTCAATTCATCATTTAAAAAAGACTCAGATTGTGCTGCTAAAGCGGGCACTACAGGCTTCAAATACACCGCTAAGATACGAAACAGGTTTATCCCTAAAGAACACACATCGTGAGTAAACTGCTGTTTGTTGTCATCTTTAATTGTTACCCAAGGTGCATTTGTATCAATAAATTGGTTGGCTTTGTCAGCTAAGGCCATAATTTCACGAATTGCTTTATGATACTGACGCTTTTCAAATGCCTGTGCGATGCTAGTCTCTGCTTGGTGAAATTCTTCGACAAGTTCTGGCTCCAGCACATTGTTAGATAATTTTCCGTCAAAACGTTTAGTAATAAAGCTGGCGCAGCGGCTGGCTATATTAACTACTTTACCCACTAAGTCTGAATTAACTTTTTGTGCGAAGTCTTCAAAGTTAAGATCTATATCTGATACAGCATCACTGAGTTTAGAGGCAAAGTAATAACGTAAATATTCAGGGTTAAGATGATCTAAGTAAGTACGACCTTTGATGAAGGTGCCTTTTGATTTAGACATTTTGGCACCGTTTACTGTAACAAAACCATGCACATTCACAGCAGTCGGTTTTCTGAAACCTGCGCCTTCAAGCATGGCTGGCCAAAACAAGCAGTGAAAATAGGTAATGTCTTTTCCAATAAAATGATAAAGCTCGGCATCGGAGTCTTTATTCCAATACTCATCAAAGTCTGCATCACTTCTATCGCATAAGTTTTTGAAGCTGGCCATATAGCCAACTGGGGCATCTACCCACACATAAAAGAATTTTCCCGGTGCATTAGGAATTTCAAAACCAAAATAAGGTGCATCACGGCTGATATCCCATTGATGCATGCCTTCTTCAAACCATTCTTTGAGTTTGTTGGCTATCTCTGGCTGAACAGCGCCGCTTTGTAACCAGTCTTGTAGCATGTCTTGAAACTGCGGTAAGTCAAAAAAGTAATGCTCAGAATCACGTAAAACTGGTTCTGCACCTGATACTACTGAACGAGGATTTTTTAATTCGGTAGGATCATAAGTCGCACTGCACACGTCACAGCTGTCGCCATTCTGGTCTTGTGCGTCACACTTTGGACAGGTACCTTGCACAAAACGGTCTGGCAAAAACATTTCTTTTTCAGGATCGTACAACTGACTGATAACTCGCTTACTAATATAACCCGCATCATCTAAACGGTTATATACCAACTCGCAAAGTTCTTTGTTTTCGTCTGAATGAGTGACATGATAGTTATCGTAATTCACACCAAAATCGATGAGGTCCTGGTGGTGTTCGTCACGAGTCTGGGCCACCATTTGTTCAGGAGTGATACCGAGTTGCTGTGCCTTAAGCATAACAGGCGTTCCGTGTGCATCGTCAGCACAGACGCTATAACAGGTATGACCGCGCATTCGCTGAAACCTTGTCCAAATATCGGTTTGAATATGCTCTAAAAGATGGCCTAAGTGAATAGAGCCATTGGCATAGGGAAGGGCACTGGTAACAAGGATTTTGCGAGTTTGTTCTGGCATGGTGAATTATGTTTAACTGAATTGTAAAAAATGGTGATAAATAGTAGCGAAAATACGCCATCATTGCATTACGAAATTCCGTTTGTATTATACAAAGTTAAGGTGAGACATGTTATTTGGTAGCAAAACCAGCAAAAATATAGATGAGTCGAAGATAGTAGAATGTATTAGCCGCTTTTTTGAGCTTCCTAATACATCAGTTAAAAACTGGATCCAAATCAAAAAAAGCACTGTGAAAGTCACCTTACCATTTGTGGCTAAGAGTCTTCATGACGAACTTATTAAACAAATTAAGATTTCAGCAGAAGATACAAAACTTAGTGTCAGCATCGATACTCAAATCGCATCCGTCCCAACCAAAATAGCTAAAATTCCTAACGTAAAAAATGTAATCGCCGTAGCCTCAGGTAAAGGTGGGGTCGGTAAGTCTACGACTAGCGTTAATTTGGCTTTTGCACTAATGGCAGAAGGTGCCAAAGTGGGCTTATTAGATGCGGATATTTACGGGCCCTCCATTCCTATTATGCTGGGTAACCCAACAGCTAAACCGAGTAGTAAAGACAACAAAAAAGTTGAACCATTATCTGCACATGGTGTGGTCGCCAGTTCTATTGGTTACTTTGTACCGGCCGAAGATGCCACAGTGTGGCGTGGACCCATGGCGAGCAAGGCGCTCCATCAATTAATCAATGAAACTGCTTGGCCTGAACTCGATTATTTAATTGTAGATATGCCTCCTGGCACAGGGGATATTCAATTAACCATGGCGCAGCAAGTACCTTTAAGTGGCGCAGTGGTAGTCACCACACCTCAAGACTTGGCACTCGCAGACGCTATTAAAGGCATTGCTATGTTTAAAAAGGTCAATATTCCTGTTTTGGGATTGGTAGAAAACATGAGTTATCATCTATGTAGTCAATGTGGACACAAAGAAGCCATATTTTCTGAGCTTGGTGGTGACAAGTTATCCGAGATGTATAATTTGCCTTTACTCGGAAAATTGCCTCTTAATATTGATATTCGTCAACATGCCGATACTGGAAAACCCTTGCAAGTATCAAATCCAGAGCATTCATTAAGTGAAGCATACCGACAATTAGCCAGACAAACGGCAAAATATTGTTACTTAAAAAGCGTACAAGTAGCGTAAGATCAATGTAGAAAAAAACACGGTCAACCGGCCTACATAAAAACCCGTAATAAATGAGCTTACTTCTATGCGATTGTGTGACAAAGACATCTACCAACACCTGTTAGATGGCAAAATAAAAATATCTCCACAGCCAGATTATGAAGAAATCAGTGGTGTCACTGTTGATATTAGGCTCGGCAATAAGTTTCGTGTGTTTGAAGATCATCACGCACCTTATATAGATTTAAGTGGCCCAAAAGCTCAGGTACAAGAAGCGTTGAACAATGTGATGAGTGATGAAATCATCATTGCAGATGACAAAGCCTTTTTTCTACACCCTGGTGAGTTGGCGCTTGCAGTGACTCAAGAGTCGATAACCTTGCCAGCCAATATTGTAGGTTGGTTAGACGGACGTTCTTCATTAGCTCGATTGGGCTTAATGGTGCACGTTACTGCACATAGAATTGATCCTGGTTGGTCAGGCAATATCGTTTTAGAATTTTTCAACAGCGGTAAGTTGCCATTGGCCCTAAAGCCTGGCATGAAAATCGGTGCAATCAGTTTTGAATTGTTATCAGATTTCGCTGAAAAACCTTATAATTCCAGAGCCGACGCAAAGTATAAAGACCAATCAGGTGCCACCGCTAGTCGTATTAGCGCGGACGATAAATCTTAAGCTATTTTCGCAAGTACTCTGCGTATTCATCACTATCACTGCCCATACAAATGTATGGGTCAGTATTATAAACTTGATTAAGTATAATCACCAAGCAAAATATATAAAAACATCTCATTTATGTATCTCAATAGGAGCCATTTGTGCCGGACAATTCTCATTTTTATCAACCTAAAGACGGTCATCAATTAGAACATGACCCATTTAATTCAATTATTGCTCCGCGACCAATTGGCTGGATATCCAGCAAGAGTATTAATGGTCAAGTAAACTTAGCACCATACAGTTTTTTTAATGCATTTAATTATCATCCCCCGATCATCGGTTTTTCTAGTATTGGCTACAAAGACAGTGTGAAAAATGCTGCCGATACGGGAGAATTTTGTTGGAACCTTGTCACCCGTTCTCTTGCTGAGGTGATGAATCAAACTAGCGTAGCTGCAGACTCTGACGTTGACGAATTCGAACTAGCTAACATTGCTAAAGGCCAATCAAAGGTCATCGATGTGCCCCATGTTGCACTCAGCCCGGTGGTGATGGAATGTAAAACATCGCAAGTGATTCAATTACAATCTTCCAGCGGTGATGATTGTCAAAGTTGGTTAGTCTTAGGAGAAGTCGTAGGGGTGCATATTTCTCAAACGGCACTAAAAAAAGGTGTCTACGATACCGCGGCCATGCAACCTGTTATGCGAGGCGGCGGCCCTGGCGATTATTTCTCTGTGAGTGAGCTGCAAAAATTTCAATTATTTCGGCCAAAGTAGATTTAAAGCCTTAAATTTCACCTTAAAAAGCAAATCTTGGCTAAGTAATGCGCAACTAACACAAATTAGCTCGATTTAGCGTTGCAAACAAAATTAAATTCCGTAAACTGCGCAGCTCGGTCGGTGTGTAGCGCAGCTTGGTAGCGCACTTCGCTGGGGGTGAAGGGGTCGTAGGTTCGAATCCTATCACACCGACCAATTAATTTTTAATTCTCCATATTTAAACTTCAGATTATCGTAGTTAAGTAGCAGCTCGGTAGCGGTCACCATAGGCTGGGGGTGAAGGGGTCGTAGCTTCGAATCCTATCATACCGACTAATTAATTTTATGATTTCAAACAAGTTTTCATTTCCAACTACTTCAAAACCCTTTTTATGCATCTCTACAAACCTGTGAAAATACAAATGCATCCAATTTTGACGACTCGCTTTTAGCGAACGCTAGTTTGTTTCACTGAAGAAACGTTTCGAACTCTTTCACTATCATAGGGGTTGCGTCAGTTGGTTGATGATTTCCGTTTTCAATACCTTCACATGGATTTTGTATAATCGCTCCATCCCTGTGAGTTAACCTGAACAGGCTTCGCAGCGTAATCAATGTATTGTTGCGTGACTTATGGCTTCCCTACATACAATGAGTAAGTAGGCTTAGGAACCTCAGGATTAGGCTAGTTGCATCGTATTATTTATCATCAGGTTTAGCGTTTTTACTGATGATAAAAGTGACAATTAATCAGTAATAATACCACCTTGTGATTTCAGTTATGAATGCCGCATTTGCTAGTGGAGCGGATTATTGACGAAGCTAAGCAGATGATGCACTTATCGCTCATAGGCGTCTGGCGCCTCAGTGCCATAATCTGGGGTTAGCGACTCGATAAATTAACGTTCCTGTCCCCACGCAGTGTGCATATCGATTTTGTTAATTTGTGACTTTGTGATTGGCCATCAAGCCAACTGAGGCGGGTAAATAACAGGAAACCAATCTTTACGTAATGTGTCACCATCACTCATTTGATGGTCAGGAAAAGGGGGAGAAGTGGGCCCCGGACGGGATATATAGCGTGCGTCATCCCCAAGTAGCCGTAATGAAAATGCACGCCTGCGCCTTGAGGTATTATTGCCTCTCGCGCCGTGCAGGGTTTTAAAGTGAAAGGCAACAGCATCACCTGGCTCCATGTCCCATTCAAGAATGCGATAGGTTTTATCGTTATCAGGGTCGGGTACCGGCATATAAGCATCTGTGTCGGGATAAAAGCTTTCGTTGGACAACCAGCGCGTGGGCAGTACCATCTTTGACCAGTGGTGTGAACCTGCAACGCAGCGAAGGCTAGCCTGATTAACCGGGTCCAGTGGTGCCCAAAAACTGACATTCTGTTGGCCCTCTACGAAATAATAAGGACTATCTTGGTGCCAGGGTGTCGCTTTGGAGGTTCCCGGCTCTTTAACGAGAACGTGATCATGGAATATCTGTACCTGTTTTGAGCGCATTAACTGGGCAGCAACCTGGGCGACGTCTGATTTTCGCAGCACGTTTTCAAAGCTTTTAATGCGGGTCCAGTTGCAATAATCATCAAAAAAACGCCCACTGTCACTCGCGTGCAAATTTTCTGATGCATAGGGGCCAGGACGATACATGTTTTCTGCCACTCCTGAGCGTAACGTCTCAACCCAGTCTCGAAATAAGCCCTTGATTAATACCGCGCCATCGCGCTGGTAACATTCAATTATTGTTTCACTGATTGGATAGGTTGTTTGCACGAGAATAAGCCTTTAAGTTGAAATTTTCGTTCGATATGGTCGACAATGCCACGCATGATAGAAACCTGCGGGGTTATGCTTGTTTAAACATACTATCTGTTATCAAGTTTACCGTTTTGACTGATGATTAAAGTGACTGTTAATTAGCAATAATGCAACGACATAATTTCAATTTTGAGTGCTTCCCTTTGCTAGTGGAGCTAATTTTTAATGAAGATAAACCGATGATTCATTTATCGTTCGTAGCCTTCAGTCGCCTGAGTGCCAACAAAACATCATCGTAAAATAAAGACTTCTACGAGGCTGGCAATATATTTTTTGCTTTACATTATTCTGGCTCGATCAGTGGCAAGATGTGCGATAGTCACCAAATAGTATTAGCCAAAAAAATTGGATTGTGTGCCTTCATCGTTTGATACTAACCCTGATTCTAACTATGGTGTTCATGGTGTTCATGGTGTTCATGGTGTTCATGGTGTTCATGGTGTTCATGGTGTTTCAGCAGTTCAAAGAGAATATCTTTTGGGATAGGTTTAGATCAATATCGCAAGATAGTGCAACCAGCTTTTTAAGAGTGGATCTTCATGTTCAGCAAGACACAGAGAGCTAATAAAAGAACGGTCTATTTTAAGTTTGGTGGCGTTAAAATCTTGAAGATACCCAAGGTTTAAATAACCAGTGTCGAAATCATCAATGGCGATAGTGATACCTAGTTCGCTCAACGTATTGAGTTGAGTTTGAATTTGGTCTGTTTCATCAACAAGCAATGTCTCAGTTAGCTATAACTCTAGCGCTTCTGGAGCTAAACCGGCGTCATGTCGCGCGTTTTCAACAATATTTTGTAATTGTCCATCTTTGAATTGCATCACATCACTGAAAGATTGACTGCGACTCGTAAGTGCTCAATACCTTGTTGGTGCTGCTGAACACAGTCAATGCATGCCTACTGGATGACCCACCGACCTAATTCATTGATTAAGCCACTGCTTTTAGCTAACGGGATGAATTGTTCGGGGCTTATCATGCTCCCATCCGTTTGAGGCCATCGAAGTAGTGCTTCAACAACAGTAATCTTACCGCTATTCAAGGTGATCATTGGCTGATAGTAAAGTTTGAACTGCTTTTCGACAATTGCAGGACGCAATAATTGCAACAATGCGAATTTATCATCGCTCATTTTTTCCAGACTCTTATGGTAATAGTGGTAGGTATTTCGGCCATCTTGTTTGGCCTGGTACATCGCAATGTCTGCTTTGCGGCAAAATTGTTTAAAGTCTGTCCTATCTTTTGGGGCGCATGCTGTTCGTAACGAGGCAGATATAACCACCTGATTTTGGAATATCTCAAATTCAGATGCACACTGTTGTATCAAGATTTCAGCTAATTTATCTATTTGACCACGGTCATCGTTGCATGGCGTCAGTAACAGAACCTCATCGCCACCAAAACGAATAAGATGTTGATTTGAAGCTAAAACTTTACTTAATCGTTTTGTGATTTGCTCCAACAATAAATCAACAGCGGCATGTCCCAATGCATTGTTTACGGGTTTGAAGTTATCCAAATCGATGAATAGAAGGGCCAGTTCTTGTTGTATGTGCTCGCAAGCAATCAAAGATTGCGAAAACAGTTTTCCTCTATAAAGTCTGTTGGGTAAATTAGTCAGAGGATCGTGATGTGCGAGATGCTTAATTTCTGCTTGGCTTTGTTGTACTTTGGCATTTTTACGCTGAAGTGAACGCATTAGGTATTCAATATTGTGTTCCAAAATATAGATACTGAAACCTGTTACGACAAAAATCACCAGTATAAATAAGAGGTGAGACCAACTTGATGTTGGTATGTGTGAAGTGCTAAAACCTTGAAGTGTTAGCTAAGTGACAAACACACATTGGACTATTACAAACAATAAAACGGATAAAAACAAACGAACATTGCCTAGGATAGCAGCAAATATTAGTAAGCCGGGGTATCCAAGGATCGCTAAATCAAATAAGCCTGTTCCGGTTAGTGCTAGTAAAAGTAACATAGCCGCCATAGGTCCTAATAAAATTGTGCTATTTCAATGGTGGTAACAGACTTTTTTATTTATTTCCCGATTTTTTATGGCGCATAGGTTGAGTCGATGATTCACTTTGTTTTGTCGCTAACGTCTTTTGTTTCCCAAAAATGGTCAATAGCCTAGGGCATTCCTCATCCTTTGTTACTGTTATTATAAGTAATACGGTTACACTTTTATGATTTGGCATTCAACACAGTGTTATGGCCAGCCCAACCTTTAAATACTGGTTCACCTGCTTTATTGATCCCAGCACTGAACGTTCGACATATATTCTGGCAACTTCAGCCGCTATTACAGAAATGTGTCATCAGTGGGTTCCTTTTGGTTCAGTTATCTGGAAAGTCGAATTTGAAATAGGTGTATGTTTAATCTACGCAGTGGCAGTTTTTGCTGGTGGCTTTCTTTGCATAACGACGTTTATGCCCAATTATTTTGAATTGTTTGAATTGTTTGAATTGTTTGAATTACGACTCACCTTTTATCTTATACAAGGTGTCAGTATCTGCCACGAGATTTCATATTTCAGGTTTATAAGATAGTGCGACATCCTATGTAAACATGGAGTCTGATTAGATTTTCGGCTCTACCAATATCGAGTTCTAGTCATCAAGTGTTTGCAACTGGTATAAGTATTTATATATTTATTAGTTTGTCTTTTGAAGAAAAAGACTTGTCCCAAGAATTTGGTAAAACATATGTCGATTATGAATCGTGTTTAAAGAGTGATCTCATTTATTATATAAAAATTAAAGTGGTTAGGATCCCAACAATACTTAAATTATTATTGGCTCAATTGTTGGTGATTTTAGCAAACTATTGTTTATGAGTTTGAATAATACAACTTTATAGATATATTCTTATTGCTAACGTGACCTATTTAATGGGTATGATCGTATCAAAATTTATTAATAAGGATAGCACCTCGTTTTGCCAGAAACTCAGTCTGAAAAATCTGCAGTCGCTAGATTTGCATTAATTATTGTTTGTCTGGGTTCAATTATTGGGCCTATTGGTATGGCTTCTGTCAATATCGCAATTCCTGACTTGGCTGCTGATCTACAAGCCAATGCAAAAATGGTTTCTTGGTTACCCACATTGTTTATTTTAAGTAGCGTGATTTTTATGTTGCCTGCTAGTAAATTAGCAGATAATTATGGAAGGAAACGTATATATGCTTACGGATTGGCTTTAAATGCGTTTTCTTCTTTTATGTGTGGGCTTGGCACAAGCATAGAATGGGTACTTTTTTGGCGATTTGTGCAAGGTGCTGCAGCGGCGATGATTTTTGGCACCGGTGTGGCAATTATTACTTCGGTAACACCTTCCCATAAACGTGGTGCTGCTTTAGGCATCGCTGCTGCATGTGTTTATGTTGGATTAACCGTTGCACCAGCAGTAGGCGGTTGGTTAACAGAATTATGGGGCTGGCGTTCGGTATTTTTATTTCAAGTACCTATCGTTATTGCACTTTTATTGTTGATAAAGCTACGCCTATCAGGTGAATGGAAAAACGATGAAAAAACTCAATACGATTGGTGGGGAACTGGAATTTTTGCTGCGTTTTCATCGTCGCTAGTATATGGATTAAGTATATTGCCCAATATTTTAGGGTTTGCAACGCTTGGATTTTCGGCTGTCAGTTTAACTCTTTTTATTGTGCATCAGAGTCGCAGTCGCCGCCCTCTTATCCGCGTGCAAATGTTCCGAGAAAGTCGGGTTTTTTCTATGTCGTTAGCAACTTCTTTATTAATGTATGCCAGTAACTTTCCGTTGGTATTTCTGATGAGTTTGTATTTGCAATATGTTAAGGAGCTTGGTCCTTCACATGCCGGGCAAGTTATTTTGGTTCAGGCATTATCAATGGCAATAATGGCACCTCTGTCTGGTAAGCTTGCCGACAGGTTTGAGCCAAGATTAGTAGCAACCTTGGGGTGTATAATTGTTGCTTGCGGGCTATACATACTAAGCCTTATGAATACAGAAACGAGTATCACTTATATTGTTTGTTCATTATTGTTGATTGGATTTGGTTTTGGCCTGTTTTCTACGCCGAACAATAACGCCATTATGGGCGGGGTTCAAGTTCATGAGGTGGGTGTGGCCTCAGCATCGATGAGTCTCTCACGAACCATAGGTAATTTGTTTGGGATGAGTTTGGTAAACCTTATGGTGCATTATTATTTAGGTAATGCCCAGTTTACCCAAGAGCAAAACCCAGCACTTATTCAAACTGTTGAAATGGCATTAAATATGTCTCTCGTATTTGTAGTGGTGGCCTGCGTGATATCAGCCCTTCGCGGTAAATCACGAACGGCTTAAGTATTCTGAGCAGTCTGACACAACATTTTTAACTATTATTCAACATACGTAATGTTCAAATATCTTTGAGCTCATAACTATAATTTTTAGGTACTTTTCTTTATGAATAAACGCGGATTAATTAAATATCATTTATCTCAGCTTAGCCTACGTGAGTTGCTTAGATATCGACTATTACTTTGCTCTGGTGAACCCAACGAAAACATAGAGTTAGACGTCGTTGACTTATTTAAATATCCAGCGCGATTGGAAACTAGCTATTTTGATAATTGGCAAAGGGACGTATTAAAAACGCTATTTCGTTTACTTGATGAAGAATTTCAAACATCCAGCTTGATGGATAAAAAAATTACAGAGTTGTTATCGAAGCAAACGTTTTCAGAAAAAGACGAACGCACATTGCTATTGTTTGAAAACTTCATGGTCAGTTTGAAAAGCAATAATGTTGTATCGATTCATTCTTTATTACATAACAAGTTAGATAATTTAAAATTTTAACTCGCACCTGTAAAAAATAGACTGCTTGAGTATCTTATTCATTTCTGTATCCCTTGCGGCTTAAATGTAATCGCTCTGAGTAATCTGTAGACATATACTTTGAAGCGTTTAATAAGCAATCGCAGCTCATTTTAATACAACAGCGGCGAGCTAAGTTTTTGTCATGTCAGCCTTGATTTACCTGAATGACTAACAGAGCTTGTGGATGCTAAATAACATCAATTTTAGTCATGTCTTAACGCTATATTATTCCAATCTCAAAAAAATCAACTTATATCAAACAACAATTAAAGGTACCAAAACAATTAATGTTGCTAATTCATTCCGGACTGAGTTCACGTCTTTGCAACAAAACAAAAAATTACTTCATGTAAAAACATCAGACTGCCATATAGTACTTTAAAAGTAGGGTTATTCAGTGGGGATAAAAAAATGCGACTCGTTTTGTTCATTGCTTGTGATCAGCGATAGCGCAGGTTGTTATTGCTTAATGAGTTTGACAACTATCCCAATATAAGCAATGAAGTTATCTTGTCGGATGCTTTACTTCGGCATGACTGCAACTTTATTTTAGTGAGTCACGAGTAAACATGTGTGTCAAAATATGGGACAAGCCATATACATTTGATGAAGCAGTCTTCAGACTCTAGGTGGTCAATCTTGTATTTTGCGAACATCGAATCGAAAAGTGTGATCTATTTAATATGATGGAGTCTAACGATTAGCCTGATGCTTATAAGAAGTTTAAGATTCCTTTGGCTTCTTATCGCTGATGATCATGTTCGCTCTTAGTCGCCAAATAAATTAATGTAATCGTATGAGATACCTAGCAGCCTGTCACCTTGATTTGAGTAACCTAGTCTAGTTAATTATGAACCTTCTTTAGATCTTATTAATGATAATAAAACCGGAATAACTATGTTAGGTTTCCCGTAAAGTATAACTATCGGTGTGACAAATTAATAAAACATGGAAGGTTTTACAATGCATTACTAGCGCCACTGGGTGCGAAGACGTTAATAAAGATGCAACGCATTATATGCATGGGTAAAAGTATGAGTCAGCCTATACTCCCTATGAGCAATAAATATAAGATGGCGGCAACGGTAATCTGTTAGCTATTGCCCTAGGTTCTAAATAAAAATGTGATGAAATGTATAACTATGCAATCGCCTTGAGTGAAAGCTGCGATAGTGAGCCAAAATAATGTATACCTGACGTTTTTTGTGGTGCTTATTCTCGAGATTTTGATGGTGATAAAGCCGTATTAATGACTTTGGATAGTCGTTTCGTTGAGTTCATTTAAGCTGTTTAATTTAATTTTTTAATGTCGGAATATATTTCATGCACCTAACTTTTGGTTATAGGTTATTAATGTGTCATGTATGATTTTCGTCATCTTATTTAAACATTTTATGTAAACAGATTCCGACTCGATAATGTCAGTCATACTGACAGATGGTTGTATTGTCTGCTGTATTTGAGTTTAGTTGTCAGTATCGAACAGCAGAACTGTTTAATCTAAATCTGCTGTATTAGTCGGGCATAATATTTACCTATTTTATAATCAGATGAAATGAGCCTATAAAGAGCGAGAGTAATACATGAGCAAAATAAATGATGATCCACGAATAGATCCCCGAATAAAAGATGTGTTTGGCTCAGTAGCTATGGGTGGTGGACGTGATGTAGAAAGCCGAGAAGCGGCACTAGAATCAGCAAATTCTGAAAGGGCAATCGCTACAAGGCAGCTAATTGGTGCCTTTCTCGAACAGTGTGACACCGAAGAGATTGCGCCGTCGGCAGGTTTAATTATTACCGATAAAACGTTTATGTCTGAGCCAGATGGTAATATGGTTAATATCCAATTTATTCGTCCAGATAACACTGATATTTTGCCCTGTGTTTACTACATTCATGGCGGAGGTATGGCTACAATGTCTTGTTATGATGGTAATTATAAAGCTTGGGGTAGGATAATGGCAGCTCAAGGGCTTGCCGTGGCAATGGTGGACTTTAGAAACGCTTTGGTGCCATCCTCTGCCACTGAAGTGGCACCTTATCCTGCTGGGCTCAACGACTGTATATCGGGTTTGAAATGGGTCAGTGCTAACAGTAAACTTCTTTTAATTGACCCATCGCGGATTATTGTATCTGGTGACAGCGGTGGAGGTAATTTAGCTCTTGCGACTGCACTTAGCCTGAAAAAAGAGAATGACTCAAAACTTATAAGTGGTGTGTATGCACTTTGCCCCTATATTTCAGGAAAATGGCCCACGCCAGAAAATCCTTCTTCGATTGAAAATAACGGGATCCTTCTTGATTTGCATAATAACCAAGGTGCAATGATTTATGGAATAGAAGAATTTCACAAGGGTAATGTTTTAGCTTGGCCAGGGTTTGCCACAGAAGATGATGTGCATGGTCTAGTACCAACAGTTATCAGCGTTAATGAATGCGATCCGCTTCGAGATGAAGGGATCAATTTTTATAGGCTGTTAATGCGTGCAGGCGTTAGCGCAAGTTGCCGCCAAGTGATGGGTACAATTCATGCTATTGAGGTTTTCCCCATCGCTTGTCCTGATATTAGTCGAGAGACAGCCTCAAGCATTGCACATTTTTGCTTCAGTATGCGTTGTAAGTCATAACAAGTTTCATGGCTTATGAGCTTGTTTTCAGATTAATAGCTCAAATCAGTATAATAAAATGCAACAGTTCACTTAATTGAGAAATAGATTAGACAGTAGATGGGAAATATTATTGGAAAAAGTTGTACCTAGATTATTCAATAAATATTGAACCCTAGACTTTTTTTGTCAGTTACCCAAAGTGAATATTGTGGCATTTATAGCTGTTGTTTAGGTCATCAAAAGCCTCAATGATCTGATTCAGAAACTGGTTATGGGTTATTTTCTTGTTAGTTTGAATACGAGCTATTAATACAACCACTTATAACTTTTATCGTTTATTTATTATTAACAACTAAGAAGTAAAATGACTCAAATAATATACCCAATTTGGCGCCAGCGGTTAGCTAGAAGTTTACACATCAACCGGAGTCAGATGCACTCAAAGTATTATCAAGTTGCGAGTGTTGATCCAAGTGCACGTCCTAAAAACAGAACGATGGTTTTTAGGGGATTTTTGCAGGGCACACAAAATCTTTTATCTGTGACTGATTTAAGGAGCGAAAAGATTTCAGAATGGCAAGGTGATGGAAAGTTACACTTTGAAATTTGCTGGTATTTTACCGGGTCTAGAGAGCAATATCGTGTGGCGGGTGAGGTTGCATTGATATCTAATTCTATAAAGTCGAGTTATCAAGAATTTGGGGAACAGACTAAAACAAGCCTTATCAAACAGCAATGGTCAAACTTATCAGATAAAGCAAGGGAGCCTTTTTACTCGAGCAGTCCTAAAGCACCATTTGATGACAGTTCAGCGTTGCCATCGCCGCAAGATAAGCCTGTTATTTCAGTCAATGATACTAATGAGGTTGATAGTAGCAGTAACGCAGCAAGTAATATTACCAGCAGTGTTGTCAGTAATAATGTCGATATTAGTGACAATTTTTGTGTCATTGTTTTCACTCCTCACACAGTCGATTATTTGAATTTAAAGTCTAAACCGCAACAGCGCTGTCTTTACGATATTCAAGATGGTTGGAAAGAGCGAATGGTTAATCCGTAATTGAAAAGATAACGTTAATAAAACATGTATGGTGGGCTTATATGTAAATATGATGGGGAGTATCACAAACCACTGCGTCAATCTTGTCGCCCAGCGCTTTTTTGTTCTATGTATCAAAATAAAATGCATTGTGATGTAGCATATTATTGAGGTAGTTAATAACAAACGGTGATTCATTATAATCAGCGTTTTCATCGACTTAATCCTAAAACTTTAGCAGCAATGTATCCTTGTTATTCTAAGAATTGTACAAGTTCACTGCAGAATTTAATCATCGAGCCTTTGTGCTGATACATCATGTGCCCTGCTTTAAAGTACTTCAACGTGATGTTGTTTTGCAATTTAACGGGTCATTTGTCGTAGTCGATAAAGACGATAGAGTAGTGGGTAGCACCATAAAGTGTGGTTAAGTCTTCGTAGCTTTGTTGCACTAGTAACGAGCAAATCGCAGTTTCTGGCTCAGGGCATGATTTAGATCTACACCGGTGTTAGCAAATGGTATCTTGTTATAACATGATGTGCTCGGTTATAACATGATGTGCTCGGTTATAACATGATGTGCTTGGTTATGAATGCCGCTCGTGCCAATTAGTTCATCATCCACCCGAAGCGATACACCGGCGGTCGGTTTTTACGCCCAACTATCCACGACAATAGTCATGTCATGAATTTAGGTCCCATAGCTGAAAGAGATGGAGCCCAAGATAAATTTTCTGAAATGTTGTTAATAGAATCACCAGTAAATTGCTTCAGGTGTTTAGTTGTTTAACAACCCATTTTTTGTAAAACGGACATACCACTTACGCTTGCAATAAAACGATTTTTTCACAGTAAAGTCATGACTAGCAGTTCTAAAAATTTGAGGTTACAAATACTTTAAATTTATTGATACACCTACTGCCATTTTATCAACCTTGCAGATAAATCGAGCGGTCCGCGTATTATAATAGATATTACGCGAGCCACTGGTCGTAAACCCTAATTGTAGGTATGCGGCATTGGATTGTGTATTAACACTATTATTTATAAAAACGGTGTGATTCGTTCTACAAATAGTCATATAAAGATACTAAAACGAGTAGTTTTACGTATTTACGATCCTGATAACTCACTTAAAATTATATCAACAATCTGTGACCACCAAAAATTATAGATGAATCTTAGGATAACGGTCCGCAGTAATCATGTAAGAGATATTATTTTGAGTCCAAATATTACACCACAACCTATTTTAGACGATGACGAAAAACAGCTTGTGTTTGTGATACTTGATACTACTGAACTTAGTAGGAGACTTTATTTTACTTGTATTGATGCAGGTCAAAAAGATCATGTCATTGCTTCAAATGATGACGGTTGTACGTCCAAATGGAAGCTTTTACTTTCTTGTTTAGCTAGCATGAAGATTGGATATCCTGTAC
Organism: uncultured Paraglaciecola sp.; assembly: GCF_913058035.1. Classification (GTDB taxonomy): domain Bacteria; phylum Pseudomonadota; class Gammaproteobacteria; order Enterobacterales; family Alteromonadaceae; genus Paraglaciecola. The sequence goes on from NZ_CAJXPA010000049.1 coordinate 26,201, forward strand.
CTCTTGAACTGCATTTATATCCAATTGTAACTATTTTAAATACTCACAAACTTTTTATAACACTGATAAAAATGGTCAAAACTAATGCTCATTTTAGTCATTTATTGCATCACTTATTACATGGCTATTACCTGCACACTTTTCAACAATCCCTGCATAGTTTCCAAAACATTTTAAGATTAGATAAAACACAAATTGAAGTCGTATCTGGAGTGTGTGAATGTTAAAACTGAAACTCAATAAAAAGATGTTGGACTTTTTCGAAAACATTACTAACACGGTGCCAGAGCCTTTAATTCTTTTGGATCACGATTTAAGGGTCGTCGCAGTAAATTGTTTTTTTTATAAACTCTTTAAGCTCAAACCTGAAAGCACCATTGGCCAGACTATCTTTGAACTGGACAATAGCCATTGGGATATACCCGCGCTTCGAGAATTGCTAGGAACTATTTTACCGCAGAAAACCAGTACTGATAATTATGTCCTTGATCATGATTTTACTGACATTGGTCGGAAAGTTATGTTGTTGAATGCCTTCCAGATGGAACAATCTGAAGGTAAAGAACATACAATTTTATTGATCATGCAAGATATCACCGAGCGGTCTGATGAATTAGTTATTTCTAATCAAAAACTTACTTTTCGAAACGTAGGAAAAGATAAGTGTGCAGATGAATTAATCCTTGCCAACATAGAAAAGGACAAACGTGCAGTTGAACTAGCCGTCGCTAACGAAGAGAGGGATAAAAGAGCTGCTGAACTGGTCATCGCCAACAAACAGAAAAAATTTCGAGGAGATGAATTAGCCATTGCCATCGAAGAATTAGGATTTCAAAATTCGGAAAAAGATAAACGAGCAGCTGAATTATTGATCGCCAACGAAGAACTTGGATTTCAAAGTTCAGAAAGAGATAAACGAGCAGCTGAATTAGTGATTGCCAACGAAGAACTCAGATTTCAAAGCTCAGAAAAGGATAAACGAGCAGATGAATTAGTGATTGCCAACCTGGAACTTGCCTTTCAAAACAAAGAAAAAGATAAACGGGCAGATGAATTAGTTATTGCTAACGAAGAAAAGGATAAACGAGCAGATGAATTAGTC
>NZ_CAJXPA010000050.1 GCF_913058035.1 uncultured Paraglaciecola sp.
ATAAGAGAGTAAAGTTGTAGGGAACATTCACGGATTTGGTGATCAGATCTATCGCCAAACAAAACTGAACAGGTCATGCCATGAATGCAAACCGTATCGTGAACAAGACTATACGCATTGTCATCCCTTTGATGCATAAAACTCGTCGTGAGGCATTAGCTAGCTGTGTCAGTAGTCTGTTACACGTTAATCCAGCGACCGTTACGGCTATTGGTAGAGGTATAAAATCAGAAGCGAGTGACAAGTACTCTATTAAACGTGCAGACCGACGTTGTTCTAATAGTAATTTATTCAGTGAACTCGATAGCGTTTATTCGTCACTGTGTACTCTATTTATCAACTGCTCATCTCAGCCAGTTATCTTAGTTGATTGGTCTGATTTAGATACACATAAAGACTGTTAAAGGCTGCTTTTTGCTAAGAGCATCAGTGGCTTTTAAGGGGAGAGGGGTCGCTATTTATCAAGAAATTCATGGTGCCAGCACGAAAGAAAAACGGTGCACACATAAGGCATTTTTAGCTAAATTGAATAGTATTATCGATAAGGATACTAAACCCATTATTGTCACCGATGCTGGCTATAAAACAACTTGGTTTAGAGACGTCATTGAATTGGGTTGGGATTTTGCGGGAAGAGTACGCAAACCTATGATGTATGTTAATCAACAAGAGGATTGAGAGCATACTTCTGAGTTATATAAGAAAGCTACCGGTCAACCTTTAGGGTTCGCTAGCCATATTTGTCGCAGCCAACCTTTAACATGTACTTTGGTGCTATTTAAAGGCAAGAAAAAAGGACGACATAGCTTAACGCGACATAACATTCCTTGGCAATCTAAGTGTTCAAAAGTCCATGCAAGAGGCGCTGCAGACCGTTGGCTAATTGCGACTTCGCTTCCTCGAACCAAGTATTTAGGAAAAAAGATAGTGGCTATTTATCGTCTGCGCATGCAAATTGAAGAAGAGTTTAGGGATATCAAAAGTAGTTTATTCGGACTCGGTTTTGAACACCATAAAAGCCGATGTGTTCAGCGCATTACCATACTCATTCTCATCGCCACACTCGCCAGTATTTTGGCTAACATTATAGGTCTGGCGATGTTCATGGCTGGATTACACCTTCGTTATCAAGCGAACACAGTAAAAAAAGGCGCGTATTATCATTACACTATTTGGGTTTGCGAGGTTATGTAAATAAGGGCCTCATACTGCTCTGCGAGCATTATGAGGCGGCCGTATTAAACCTCAGAACGATGATTGCAGCCAATTTTAATGGTTGAATATTCGTGGAGATCCCTCAAGATAAAAGTAAACTTTATTTTCAAACCTGTGGAGATCTCCCCATTCTTGCTGGCAACATACGCCTGCACGTTAGCGCTTCAATTTACTTTTTAAAACGTCAAATTAACAGAACATCCATGATAATTTACTGCAAAGCAAGTCCTTTATCGCCAACGCCGATGCACTTGCCCTACCCTCGACTCAAAGCTCGCCGATTATTTTGTGAATTCAGTAGGGCATTTAACATGGATGTTAAATGAGTTTGCCATTGCCGGGAGCAAGTGCAAACGACCTGCTTAATTCACAAAATAATCGGATGAAGAGCATTGCCCTCGAGCGGCACTTTTTGCTTACTTTTTGCTGCTGTAGGCAAAAAGTAAGTCGGGCGAAAGGATTATTTTGAAAAATGTCATGCGGACGCCGCGCGGGATGACAGTATGTAAAGCATATGCTTAATAAGCGCAGCGCATAAAAAGCGTAGCCACAAACAAAAAAACGAGCCTAAGCTCGTTTCTTCAAATAATTAGAAAGTTTGAAACACTTTCAAAAACACATTCCTTTTCTACTAAATCATTGGAGCCTCAGCAAAGCCGCCAAGCTGCGAGCCCCATGAGCATATGATTAATATGTGATTGGGGCGAGTAGCGACAGCAATGCAGCTGAGGTTTCAAGGATGACGTAGAAATTAATCCTCTCTATAACTATCCAAATCTGGGCACGAACACATCAAATTCCTATCCCCAAACACATCATCAATCCGATTAACCGTTGGCCAAAATTTATTCTTAGCCACGCTAGCCACCGGATAAGCAGCCAGCTTTCTGTCATAACTGCGATCCCAGTTGTTATCGCAAATATCTTCAAGGGTATGCGGTGCATTATGTAGTGGGTTGTCTATATCGTCCCATTCACCTGATTCAACTTTAGCAATTTCTAAACGAATAGAAATCATGGCTTCAATAAAGCGGTCAAGCTCAGCTTTGGCTTCTGACTCTGTAGGTTCAATCATCAAGGTGCCTGCTACTGGGAAACTCATAGTAGGCGCATGAAAACCGTAGTCGTTTAAGCGTTTTGCTACGTCGACTTCAGTCACACCTGAGCTTTCTTTTAGCTGGCGTAAATCAATAATACATTCGTGTGCTACGCGGTTATTACGTCCACGGTATAGAATTGGGTAAGAGCCTACTAATTTTTCGGCCACATAATTGGCATTAAGAATGGCGACTTCGGTGGCTTTTTTCAGGCCAGCGCTGCCCATCATTTTAATGTACATGTAACTAATAGGTAAAATGGAAGCACTGCCCCAAGGTGCCGCTGAAACTGCACCGTGCTCGCGTATTTCGCTATCGCCCGCGTTTTCGATACCTATAATTTTGTGATTAGGTAAAAATGGCGCTAAGTGGGCTTTAACACCTATTGGGCCCATGCCTGGGCCGCCACCACCATGTGGGATACAAAAAGTTTTGTGTAGGTTTAAATGCGACACATCCGAGCCAATATAACCCGGTGAAGTCACACCGACTTGAGCGTTCATGTTGGCGCCGTCCATATACACTTGGCCACCAAATTGGTGCACTATCTCACACATTTCGCGCACGGTTTCTTCGTATACACCGTGGGTAGATGGGTAGGTGATCATGGCACATGATAGGTTATCAGCCACTTCTGCGGCTTTAGTGCGTAAATCAGCTAAATCGACGTTGCCGTCTTTATCGCAGTTTACGACGACCACTTTCATACTGACCATTTGCGCTGATGCTGGGTTGGTACCGTGGGCAGAGCTTGGAATTAAGCAAATATTACGGTGCCCTTCTCCCCTACTCTCATGATACTTCTTAATAGTGATCAAACCTGCATATTCACCCTGAGCACCTGAGTTAGGTTGCATCGACAAGGCATCGTAGCCAGTAATGTCGATAAGCCATTCGCTCAACTCATCCAGCATTTGAGTGTAACCTTGCGCTTGCTCAAGAGGTGAGAATGGGTGTAATTGACCAAACTCAGGCCATGTCACGGGGATCATTTCAGCGGTGGCGTTGAGTTTCATGGTGCAAGAGCCTAACGAAATCATCGAGTGATTTAGGGCTAAGTCTTTGTCTTCTAGTGACTTGATGTAACGTAGCATTTCAGTTTCAGAGTGATAACTGTTAAATACTGGGTGAGTCAAGTAATCAGATGTTCTGGCTAGCTCTGCTGGAATTGAAACACTGCCGTTATCGATAATAACTTTATCAAAGGCGTTGATATCTAGTTCAACATTAGCGCCAACAAAGGCTTGATATACGGCCTGCAAATCGTCACGTGACGTTGTTTCATCGATGCTTATGCCTAACGAACCATCAACGTCGGTCCGCAAGTTGAGGTTATTGGCTAAAGCAGCATCGATTATCTGTTGTTTGTTGCTGGTCACTTTAACCGTCAACGTGTCAAACCACGTGTTATTTGCTAACTCAAAACCTGCTTTGACTAATCCAGCGGCAAGAATGTCTGCAAAACGGTGAATACGTGAAGCAATGGTTTTTAAGCCTTGTGGACCATGATAAACCGCATAAAAAGACGCCATATTGGCTAACAATACTTGTGCGGTACAAATGTTCGAGTTAGCTTTTTCGCGACGAATATGTTGTTCACGGGTTTGTAATGCCATACGTAAGGCTGGCTTACCACGCGTGTCTTTAGATACACCGATGATACGCCCTGGTAATGAACGTTTGTAGCTTTCGCGGGTGGCAAAAAATGCAGCATGAGGTCCACCGTAGCCCATAGGCACGCCAAATCGTTGTGCACTACCTAGTACCACATCAGCACCCATTTCACCGGGTGGTTTAAGTAACACTAGGCTAAGTAGGTCAGAAGCAACGGCTACGATGCCTTTATTAGCTTGTACTGCAGCAATGATATCTGTGATGTCATTGACCTTACCAGACGTGCCAGGATATTGTAGTAATGCACCAAACACATCATGTTGGCTGGCATCTACTGCTTTGCCAACAACAATATCAAATCCAAACATATCGGCACGCGTCTGAACCACATCTAATGTTTGTGGATGTACGTCATCTGCCACAAAAAATATATTGGCATTACGATTTTTAGAAACGCGTTTAGCTAAGCCCATGGCTTCAGCAGCAGCGGTGGCTTCGTCTAACAATGAAGCTGATGCTAGTTCCATACCGGTAAGATCAATGGTTGCTTGCTGAAAATTAAGCAGGGCTTCTAATCTGCCTTGTGCAATTTCTGGTTGGTAAGGCGTATAGGCGGTATACCAACCTGGGTTTTCTAATACGTTCCTTTTTATCACATTAGGAGTGAGCGTATCGTAGTAGCCCATGCCTATAAAAGAACGCATGACTTTATTTTTGCTGGCCACAGTTTTTAAGTAGGCTAAGGCATCAGCTTCTGTCTGTGCCTCACCGACTTTTAACGGTTGAGGTAAACGTATGCCTTCAGGCACAGTTTGCTGCATTAAATCATCTAACGATTCTGCACCAATTGAAGTAAGCATTTCTGCCATTTCTACTTCGCTGGGACCAATATGACGACGAACAAAATCCTGTTTTTGTTCAAGCTCTAATAATGAAAAATGAGATAATGACATACTTAACTAGGATTCCTGATGTGAACAAAAAAAGAAAGTAAAGCAGTGGGCGATATAATTCACCCACACACTTTTATTATAATAATGTTTTAAATTTCGAAGACTGAATAGCCCTCACTCGTGAGTAGTTTACTCGTTTTCAATGTTGCCTTCGTATGCTTCGGCATCTAACAGGCCTTCTACTTCTTTTGGATCTTCGGCTCTAATTTTAAACAACCAACCCTCTCCGTATGGGTCAGAGTTGACCAATTCTGGTGCATCTTCTAGGTCTGCGTTAACAGCTAAGACTTCACCACTGATGGGTGCATACACATCGGATGCTGCTTTCACTGATTCGGCAACAGCAATATCGTCGCCGGTGCCTACTTGAGCACCGACATCCGGCAACTCCACAAATACCATATCGCCCAATAATTGTTGGGCATGGTCGCTGATACCGATAGTAAATACTCCATCACCGTCAGGGCGTACCCATTCGTGAGATGAAGCGTAACGTAAATCTGCTGGAATATTGCTCATGATTGTTCCTAATAATTATCTAATTAATTGTATTTTTATAAGACACTTTTACCATTTCGGACAAAGCTAGGTTTCACCACATTGACTGTAACCCACTTTTTGCGTATTTCAACTTCAGCGTTAACACCAACTGTCGAAGGTACGCGTGCCATAGCAATGCTATGACCCAAAGTAGGTGAAAACGTACCTGAGGTTATCACACCTTCACCACCGCTAACCTGTACTTTTTGACCAGCACGCAGCACACCTTTATCGGTCATCACTAAACCAACTAGTTTGTCCGTGCCTGTCGCTTTATGCTGTTCAAGAGCTTCACGACCAACAAATTTTCTGTCATTTGGCTCCCACGTAATTGTCCAAGCCATATTAGCAGCTAGCGGCGAAATGGTTTCGTCCATATCTTGACTATACAAGTTCATTCCCGCTTCTAAACGAAGTGTGTCCCTAGCACCTAAACCACAAGGAACCACGCCTACATCTAGCAATTTTTGCCAAAAATCTGCAGCATCAGCCGTTGGCACCATAATTTCGTAACCTGCTTCGCCGGTGTATCCTGTAGTAGCAATAAATAGGTCCTCGGCTTGCACACCAAAAAATATTTTCATACCCTCGACGGCTTCTTTTTGTGCAGCTGAAAACAATTGTGCCGCTTTGCTCTTTGCATTTGGGCCTTGCACAGCAATCATGGCGTACTCTTTACGCTCTGTGATAGCGACATCGAATGTGGTGGCTTGTTGCAGCAGCCAATTCATATCTTTTTCACGTGTGGCAGAGTTCACAACCAACCGGTAGTTAGTTGGGTCGAAGTAATAAACGATCAAATCGTCTACCACACCACCAGTTTCATTCAACATGCCGCTGTATAGTGCTTTGCCTTTATCTTGTAATTTAATCACGTCGTTAGCCAATAAAAAACGCAAATACGCCTGCGCATCTTTACCTGTTACATCCACGATAGTCATATGAGATACATCAAACATGCCCGCGTCTTTGCGAACTGCGTGGTGCTCTTCTATTTGCGAGCCGTAATTAATGGGCATTTCCCAACCGTAGAAGTCGACCATTTTGGCTCCCGCTTCCAAATGTTTGGTATGTAAAACAGTTTTATTTGGCATAAAATATTGTGACCGTGACTAAACAATACTCGAATTATAGATTCAGCAATGATGGACGACAAATTGAAATATTTAATGTTTACATTTACATTTCTTATGAATAATTGAATAATCATTTAAAAGTCTTATTTAAAAGGTACTTAGATGCAATGAAACAACTATCTTTGGATAATTTGCGCACATTTGTCACTGTTGTAGATTTATGTGGGTTCGCAAAAGCAGGCGAAAAATTGGGGCGCTCCCAACCTGCTGTGAGCTTACAGATAAAACGTTTAGAGCAGCAATTATCAAAACGCCTATTTAATAAGCAAGGGCAAAGACAGGTCGTTAATCAAGACGGCTTAGATTTATATAAAAAAGCACAGACTATGTTGGACTTAAATGACAGTATTTTTCGCCAATTTCAACCTACCTCGTTAAAAGGAAGATTACGTCTGGGTATCCCTAGTGAATTTGCTACCACTTTACTGCCCAGTATTATCGGCGAATTTGGAAAATTATACCCAGATGTATCCCTAGAAGTTACCTCTGCGTTAAGTAAATCTTTGCTTGAAGATGAAGAAATTAATGGTTTTGACCTTGTGATGGCTCTTGTCGATCCTGATACTGACGTCGATGGTAAGGTGTTGTTAATTGATGAGCTAGTTTGGGTAGGCGACCGAAGTTTGACTTATCGGCAAGCAAGTTTATCGTTAGTTTTAGCACCCGATGGTTGTGTATATAGAAGTCGTGTCATCAGCAAGTTAAAACAACAAACTCAACAATGGAGGATCAGTTATACCAATGCTGACCTAAGCGGTATCACAGCAGCTATTAAACAGGGATTAGGCATCAGCGTTTTAGCTAAAAGCAGCGTACCCGAACAATTAGATATTATTCGACATAACCATCTGCCGGAACTAGGAACAATCAAGATTTGTTTGTTTTCTGGGAAATCCCAGCACCCGCAGGCTAGTGAGAAATTAGCTGAATTTATCCAATCAAGGTTAGTAAAAACGAACTGAAGGGTAATAAACGAAAATTTGCCAGCTGTGGCTTAAAACTAGCAGGCAGTTTTTTACTTTACTTGTCTATTAATCGCCTTGTTTAATTAAAATTAAGGCGATGCTAGCAATAAGCAACAATAAAAATAACATTCTTTTGCTGTACTTTCCGTGATAATAAGCTTTTCGTCGTTCTTTAAATACAGGTCCATCTGGATGAACTCCCGATGCATGTCTTCTTTCACCAAATAAACGTTTCATAAATAACCCCATAAGGATAAATACAGAATAAACCATTATTCCTAAGAAAAGTGTCCAACTATTCTGATAGCAATATCTTAGCCTTTTAATCCGGGTATTTCATCGGCTCTATTAATAAAAACTTAACTTAATTTGATTTTTTGGGGCAAAAAGGGTGATTAGGTCAGTCATCAGACTTCATGCGTATATAAGTTTTATATTTTTTTTGTAGCAATCGGTCAATATACCGGGTGAGCTTAATTTTTTGACTAATAGCATTATCTAAAGCATCAACTAACTCCGTGATCATGGATTTGTAGTACTCTACGTCCTTAATTTTTCCATCTTCAGTTTTTGCTTCAAATATATCTTTTGATGTGGGTTCTTCTTGAGTTTGAAGCTTTTTCTCGGGTAGAAACATCTCTTCTGACACTTCTTTAATAACGTTTTCAACCGCTTCCTCGTCTAAAGTTTCTAACTCTTCAAGAAATCCAAAAAGTAAGATCCTATCCATCAGAGTATTAATTTTTCTTGGGATGCCATACGTAAATTGAAAAATCCGGTCATACGCACCAGCTGAAAACAAAACTCTGCCGTCCCAGCCTGCATGTTGCATGCGATATTCAATGTACGCCTGGCACTCCACATCGGTTAAAGGTGCTAAATGACATGACGCTACAATACGTTGTCTAAACTGCTCCATGTTGGGTGCACGCAGTATAGGTTGTAACTCTTCTTGCCCGAGTAAGAAGCTTTGCAACAATGGTTTGCCACCTGCTTGGAAGTTTGACAACATTCGTAATTCTTCAATCGTTTCTAAAGGTAAATTTTGTGCTTCATCGACCAATAATAATGCTCGTTTGCCTTCTTTATGCAACCCCATCAAAAAGGCTTCAAGATCATTCAGAATATCAGATTTAGTACTGCCTTTGACCGACACATTGAACTTGCTAGCAACCATTTTCACCAATTCATCTGGTGACAACTTTGGTGAAACGATTTGTGCAGCAACGATATCTTCCTGCATATTATCCAATAAACTGTTCGCTATAGTAGTTTTACCTGTACCTATATCGCCAGTAATAACAATAAAACCTTCAGCTTGAGATAACCCATATTGCAAATAAGACATGGCACGTTTGTGCCATTTGCTACCAAAAAAAAAGCTAGGATCGGGTGTCAATTGGAAAGGCTTTGAAGTGAGTCCATAATAATTTTCATACATAATAAATAGCCATTCGTCCCGGAAAAGAAAATAAAAATGATATCCTTCAGCTTAAGCCATCTGCCTATTACATAGCAAACCAATTCCATATTTACCTGTAATTTTGCTCTAAGCGCTGAAGATTAAGTACTTAATCAAAAACACTCATCAAAAACGCTCATCAAATGACATGATAATAGATAGAAAAAAAATGACACAAACACCCGGCCACAACAAAAAGATGCCAAATGGTATGCGTAAATTGTATTTTTTTTGCTACATAAAACAACACACCTAATGTAAAACATATACCACCGCCGACTAATAACCATATTCCCTCAGTTGTTAAGGCATTGTATAAGGGATAAAAAAAGAAGATCGCTATCCAGCCCATTAATAAATACGTAATAACTGATAACTTTGGAAACCTTTGATTAGCAAAAATTTTAAAGAAGATGCCTATTAATGCAATTGACCACACTATTATCATCCCAGTTAAACCTAGCCATCCACCGATAGCCAAAACCATAAATGGTGTGTAAGTGCCCGCTATCAACAGGTATATTGCGCTGTGGTCTACAATCTTAAGAAAAGCCTTGACGTTTTTATTTTTAGCTAAATGGTAAAGTGTTGACGACAAAAACATCATGATCATCGATAGTCCGTAGACTACGCAAGCAAATTGACCGTATATACCATCAACTTTCATCAACAAAAAAATCAAACCTACAGTGGCAGCGATTACCCCAACGCCATGACTTACGGCATTGAGTCTCTCTTCAAGTGGTGAATAGGTTGGTTGTATAACAATCATTCATTATTTACGGCAAGATAAAAATAGAATTTCATCATATATTTTGAGCGTACAGTTGTACACTCAAATATGCTCTCCAATTAAAACCTACATCGAGCGGCACTTTAGATTGTGAGTTCAATCAACATATATGGGGCACAACACACATAAAGTGCAGCCCTCCATTAAGGTAAAATAACTGATATTTATGGCTAACAAAATATTGAGACTAATTACCACTAAGAATAAGCCTAGTGGTTATTTTTCGAGGACAACAATGATTTTTATATCTATGCCAAAGGCACGGCTGGAAATACATTTTTATTTTTAACATTACCAAATGCAAAACTTGATTCGATAGAGGCAAGTCCGGGTAAACATGTTAGTTTTTCTCGAATAAATCTCTCGTAACTTTTCAAATCTGCGCTCACGACACGCATTTGGTAATCACGACTTCCTGTCATAAGGTAACACTCCATGACCTCGTCTAGATCATTAATACAGGTCTCAAAATTTCGCACGCTGATGTGATCTTGCTTTTCTAGCCGGATACTTACAAATGCATTAATGGGTAATCCAAATTGTTCCTGATCGACTTGGGCAGTGTAACCTATTAAGACCCCAGACTTTTCCAAACGCCGCACTCGGCGCAAACAAGGAGAAGGAGAAAGATTGACTTTTTCAGCCAATTCTTGGTTACTTAACCGCGCATTATTCTGCAACTCACGAATGATTTTTCGATCGATTATATCCATTTAAACCTCAAAATTAATAGAATCTGCTAATAATAGCTTATCTTGATAGGTTAATCGCAAGATAATTGCTGATGATTAATTGCATACTATTCATCCTGTAATAGCTAATACCGCGAGACACGCTGTCATGTCAAAATCACCTACACAAATCGGAAACCATACTCTGTCTCCAGAAACACTGATGATGCATCACGGTTACGATCCGGCGTTGTCAGAAGGTGCGGTAAAATGTCCTAACTTTCAAACATCCACGTTTGTTTTTGAGTCTGCGCAACAAGGAAAAGATTTTTTCAATTATGCGTCAGGCCGAGTAACGCCCACTCATAAAGGCGCAGAACAAAGTCTTATTTACAGTCGCTTTAATAATCCTGTACTCGAAATTCTCGAAGGTCGTATTGCCATATGGGATGGTGCTGAAGACTGCTTAGTCACGGGCAGTGGCATGTCTGCCATTGCCACTACGTTACTTGCTTTATCAGGTCCTGGTGACGTAGTGGTATATTCTGAACCAGTCTATGGAGGAACGGATACCCTTATCAATAGTATCCTGTCGCAAATGAATATAAAGGGTGTAGGTTTCTCAGGCCAAGACGGAATTGAAGGATTACAGCGCGCCGTCATTCAGGCTAAACAGCTAGGGACCGTATCGCTAGTGTTGTTAGAGACACCGGACAACCCATTAAACACCATGATCGACATTTCAGAGTGTCGAAAAATCTGTGATGCACTTAAAAATAAAAATGGTGAACGCACTAAGTTGGTTGTGGACAACACGATGTCTGGTCCTATTTTCCAAAAACCCTTGCAACATGGGGCCGATATTTGTCTGTATTCACTGACAAAATACATTGGTGGACATTCAGATGTCGTGGGGGGAAGTTGCTCGGGTGATAAAACACTACTCTCAAAAATCAGAGGCTTTCGAAATATCTTGGGTACAACTATGGATCCAAATACAGCATGGCTAATTATGCGATCACTGGAAACACTTAAAGTCCGCATGGAAGCATCTTCAACATCAGCCTTAGAGGTTATATCGTATCTAAAGGACCATCCAAAAGTAATTCGTGTGAATCACCCATCAATGCTTAACAAAGAAACTGAGCAATATAATATATACAAGAAACAGTGTAGCGGTGCAGCCTCCACATTTTCTTTTGAAATTATTGGTGATGAAGCAAGTGCATTTAAGATGTTGGACTCGATGCAAATAGCCATGCTGGCCGTTAGTCTCGGTGGTACAGAAACGCTTATACAGCACCCTGCATCGATGACACATTCCAGTGTACCCGAGCATCGACGAGCAGAAATTGGCATCAGTGATAGCTTGATCCGGATTTCAATAGGTCTTGAGGATCCAAAAGATATTATTGTCGATCTAGAGCAGGCTCTGGCTCAAATCTAGTTCTAGGATTAATTGACTGAAGATAAAAATTTGAGATAAAAATGACTATTTTTAACACCACTGAACTCAACCAATTAATGAACGAAGATCGAAAAGAAGGGATTGAATCACTTGACTATATAAGACGCGACTTTGGAGATAAATGTGCTCGAGAAATTTTACAATCATTGCAAAGTGGCATTGAAATTAATGATGCGGCGCTCAACACTCCTTATGTCGACTCTATTGCACCAGAATTACAAGCTGTTTACCCAGGTGACTTGCAGATAGAAAAGCGTATTGAAAATATCTTACGCTGGAATGCAATGGCAATGGTCGTGCAAGCATACGATTCTGGTTCCGGTGTGGGCGATCATATAGCGACTGATGCAAGTGCCGCGGCCATGTTTTAAAACACGCACTGAAAACTATGGCGGAGATAGGGTTTTGTCACAACTTCATGCCGCTCCGGGAACATACGCCTGCGCTTACCTTGAGGGAAGGCTGTCGTTGCAACCAATAAAAAACTTCCGAAGGGAATTAGGTATACAAGGAGGTTTATCATCTTATCCTCACCCTTGTTCCATGCCCGATTTTTGGGGAATGCCCAATGCTTCAATGGGTTTGTCAACCGTATGTGCAATCTATTAGGCAAGGTTTGCCAAGTACCTTGAAAATCATGGTTTGAAAACAAGAAATGGTGGCAAAATGTGGTGTTTTATCGGTGATGGTGAATCAGATGAGCCAGAAGTTTTAGGCACCATTAATATTGCTGCACGTAAAAAGTTAGATAATTTCGTACTGGTAGTCACTTGTAATTTACAGCGCCTTGATGGCCCTGTACGGGGTAATGGAAAAATCATTCAAGAGTTGAAACGTTGCTTTCGCGGTGTAAGTTGGAATGTTTTAAAAGTGATTGGGGGCAGTGGTTGGGTTGTGCTATTAGCTCGAGATAAAGAGGGCGTATTGCGCCAACGCATAGAAGACTGTGTGGATGAACGGATGAGCTGTTATTGAAAGAACTAAAACGCAATAGGATCGTTGACCGAGGTGCTAGGCATACGTAGAAAATTAAACTTCTAATTATACTTTTATCATTTAACTGGTCATGTAGACTTATATTACTTTATTACACAACATGGTTTAGTGATTACGTGACTCAGTGGTACGCATATATTGTCGAAAATAAGCTAGGTCAATATTACACAGGCATATGCACAGACGTTGAGCGACGCTTTAATGAACATCAATCTAGCGGTCCTAAGTGTGCTAAAGCGTTGAAAGGCAAAGGTCCTTTAGTATTGAAGTTATGGTGTATCGTAGGAAACCATTCTGAGGCTTTAAAAATTGAAATTTGGATTAAAAAACTGAATAAAGCCAAAAAAATAAAATTAGTAGAAAACTGTCTTTGTGATTCACTTATACAAAACATGCTGTTGGATGAGGATAAATAATATGCTGAACTCACCTGCACCACTTCCAAAAGAACTAGTCGAGCTTGGTAACGAGGGGTGGCAAAAACTGCAATCCCACCAGCAGTTTTCTATGCATTTCGAGATATTTGAAGAACAAATCAAAGTCGCTTTTTCATTGAGCGAGTTTATCTCTGAGCAATGTATTAAAAATCCGTCATGGTTAGCAGAGTTACTGATTGAAGAACGGCTTTTTGATGAGCAGGTGGATTACCAAAACAAACTTGCCCTCTTATTAAATGAGACTAACAGTGAGGCGGTTTTACACCAAAAACTCAGGCAGTTTAGAAATTTTCATATGTTAAGAATTGCTTGGCGTGATCTACTCAGTATGCAGACAATTGAAAATTCACTCGCACAAGTATCAGAACTAGCACGTCAATTAATTACACAAACTAACAGCTGGCTATATCAATTTTTAGGGACTAGATTCGGTTTGCCAGAGGGTGAATTTGGACCGCAGCCTATGCTAATTATGGGTATGGGGAAATTAGGTGGGGATGAACTTAATTTTTCTTCAGATATCGACTTAATTTTTACTTATGCTTCAGTGGGCGTTACCACCGGTGGTAAAAAGTCGATCGAAAACCAACAGTTTTTCACTAAATTGGCACAAAAATTTATTACCGCCTTGGATCAAATGACGGCTGATGGTCAAGTGTACAGAGTGGATATGCGCCTAAGACCATTTGGTGATAGTGGCCCACTTGTGATGCATTTTGATGCAATGGAAGATTATTACCAAGAACAAGGTCGCGACTGGGAACGATACGCGATGCTTAAAGCATCGATACTGAATCAACCGAGCCCTTACACGCAACAATTATCAGGTATTTTACAACCTTTTATTTACCGACGATATTTAGACTTTAGTGCCATTGAGTCACTACGCAGTATGAAGTCCATGATAGAACAAGAGGTGCGCAGACGAGGCTTAACCAATAATATTAAATTAGGTAAAGGTGGGATCAGAGAAGCAGAATTTATTGTTCAAAGCTTGCAGCTCATTAATGGTGGACGAGAGCCAAGTCTGAAAGTTCAGAGTTTACAATTAGCATTGTTTGAACTGGTCAATTTAAAAATATTACCCACGAAAAGCGCCAAGGATTTACAACAAAGCTACTTATGGTTACGTAAAATAGAACATTGTCTTCAGCAGTTTGCCGACAAACAAACACAAGTACTGCCAAACAATGATACTGATCAAAAACGTTTGTTATATGTGTTAGGGATCACTGACTATGAAGATTTTACACAACAGTTGACCCATCACTGCGACTTAATCCACCAGCAATTTTCGTTTTTGGTCAAAGAAGAACCCGCATTGAAGGATGATGTTGCAGATGAGCAACAACAGGCAGCTAAGGATCTTTGGCAACTACAGCTCGATGCTGAAGAAACACAAAGTATATTAAATCATTGGTATTCAGCCTATGACATGCCTGCTACAGGTATAACAATTGGCGAAAATGTGCATCGACAACTCGGCATATTTAAACAAGATTTAACCACACAGCGGATCGGCCAGAGAGGGCTCACCACTCTAAATAATCTGATGCCCGTAATTTTCCATAAAATTCTTAGTTCTTCAGCTAACGATCATGCAGAGTTGCTTAAACGTATATTAACGGTATTACATGCCATATTAGGTCGTACTGCTTATTTACAATTATTATTTGAAAACCAGGCGGCATTATTTCATTTAGTTAAGTTATGCGCTGCAAGCCCTTGGGTAACAGAACAAATTGCCCGCTTTCCGTTATTATTAGATGAGTTACTCAATCCTATTTCTCTTTACCAACCAGTAGCGTTTAATCAGTATGCTGATGAATTGCGCCAATCATTGCTTCGAGTAGAAACAGAAGATTTAGAGCTACAAATAGAGACATTGCGTCAATTTAAACTGAGCCAACAATTAAAAATCGCTGCAGCCGATATCTCTAATGCTTTACCCGTTATGCAAGTTAGCGATCATTTAACTCATTTAGCCGAAGCGATTATTGTTCAAGTTGTAGACATTGCGTGGCAGCAAATAGTCACCAAACATGGCGTACCGGTGTGTGATAGCCAAGGCCCTAAAGACATCCAAAACAAAGGTTTTGCGGTATTAGGATTTGGCAAGCTCGGAGGATGGGAATTAGGTTATGGGTCAGATTTAGATTTAGTCTTTTTACATAATTGTGTTGGCCAGCAACTCACCAATGGTAAAAAACCAATTGGAGCTACTGGTTTCTATATCAAACTTGCCCAGCGTATTTTACATATATTTACGATCAAAACAGGTTTGGGTCTACTTTATGATGTGGACATGCGATTACGTCCTTCAGGTAATGCAGGTTTACTGGTGTGTCATGTAAGTGGCTTTGCGACTTATGAAATGGAAAATGCTTGGACTTGGGAGCATCAGGCTTTAGGGAGAGCCAGATTTATTATGGGTTGTCGTGAGTTATATCAACGCTTTAGTGCAGTTCGGTTAGCGGTGCTTTCAAAGCCTAGAGTGATAATAGAATTGGCAGAGGCTGTCGTGACTATGCGAGAAAAAATGCGTGCGCACTTAGCTAAAGGAGATGCTAAAAACATTGATTTAAAACAAGACGCTGGAGGCATAGCAGACATAGAGTTTATTGTGCAGTTTATGTTACTTGCTCACACTAGTGCTTCTCCAAGCTTAGCTAAATGGCCTGACAATGTAAGAGTTTTAGCTGACTTAGCAAATTTATCTCTTCTTACAAAAAATGAGGCTGAGATCCTCAGTCAAGCATATTTGGAATATCGAAACTTTTCACATCGATTAGCTTTACAAAATGGAACACTGGCTGCGATTACACCATCTATAGTGACTCTTCAAACAAAGGTAAAAGAAATTTGGAACAAATATTTAGTTAAAAGTTTACAATAATTCAAACGAAAAGCATCTAAAATTAATATCACGGAAGAGCTTCTTCGCATTGTTTTTCTAAGTATGTAGATGATTGTGAGGTAATGACCATAGAATGTTGACGAGGACACATATAAGCCTTGACCTCACCGTCAAAATTAGCATCAATGGCTTTACCAATCTCTTTTAAACTGCCCAACAAAGAATCGTCAAGCTGAAAGGGATACTTGACAATAAAGTCTTGCTCAAGCTCCCAGATGACCTGCATCCCCTCTGACTGAGCATAATTAGTGATACTACCTCTAAGTGTTCCTCCAACTTTGAATAGACGATGTTTGTATTCCCCGACCCATTTGCTTGGTACAGGTTTTTGTAAGTTTGCCATTTTTTTCAAGCGTTCGCTTAAAGGTATATCAGATGTTTTTACATTCATCACAAAGTCTCCTACCCTGCTCTCATTTGTATAACGCGACGATGAAATGTAATTCGAAAAAAATTGACTCATATTACTAGAGATGGTTCTTTTGCCTGAGCCCCCTTCTGGGAACGCAGACGACTGTTGACTTTGTTGCATAATCAAAACGGCAACCGCAACTCCGATGATAATAAGTGCCAGGAGAACATGCTTTAGCCAAAATAAAGAATCAAATAAATTTTTAATTTTGTTCATCACGCATCCTCACTATTGATTGTCCTCTTTATTACTTTCAGTCGTATAAGGACGGGTCTTCAGCATTAGGTCGTGTTTTAAAACGCTTATGCATCCAAAGGTATTGTTCTGGTGCGAGCATCACCATTTTTTCAATCATTTGATTAATTCGTGTTACATCATACTTATCGTCACCTGAGGGGAAGTTCTCCAGTCCAGGTAGTGCAATAATTTTATAACCTTTATCTGTTCGAATCGATACCAAGAAAACGGTCTCACAATTTGCTTGTTTAGCAAATAATAACGAGCCTGTTGTTGTCGCTACTTCGGGTACAGCAAAAAATGGCGTAAATTCACATTTTGCTCGTCCATAATCTTGATCGGGTAAATACAAACACAACTCGCCATCATCTAAGGCACTGATTAAACCTCTAACATTTCGTTTGTGTACCATATATTTATTACTACGTTGACGACCGTAATATTGAATATATTCCATTAGTCTATTGTTATGTTTGCGGTAAAACACTACCGATGGATATTTAAGACCGGCAATACGACAAGCGAACTCAAGATTCATGTTGTGTATTGCATAAGCCAGCACACCTTTGCCCTTTGCCAAAATAGCTTCAATATGCTCGAAACCTTCGAATTCAGCTTTTCGAGCAACACGCCATTTCGGCCACCACCACCCCATTCCCGTTTCAAGGATCGCCATACCTGCATTGTCTAGATTGGCATCCAACATACTTTGACGCTTTTCTTGGCTTAGTTCAGGAAAAGATAATTCCAAGTTACATTTAGCCACGTTATACCGCTTTTTAGCGATGACCTTTAGTAACTTGCCTAATAATTTTCCAATACTTAACTGCATTTGATAAGGTAGCCAAGACAAACTATAAAGTATTAGGACGCCAAACCAAGTTAACCAATACTTTGGTAAAAAAAACTCTATTTCAAACTCAGGGGCGACTATTTTTTTTATGGACAAACTGCTCTCCTACTCATTCATTATTCTTAGTCTAATACGTTAAGCCAATTGGCAACATGAAAAAAGTGCTAAGCTTATGCAATTTACCTATAAAAATCACAATTCGAATTAGACAGGTGATGTTATAACTAATAATAAAACCGTGAGCTTAGATGAGCAAATAGTCAAAGATGTGGAGCGATTGCAGACCATTTTAGATACGGTCTCAAGTGTTATACTTGAGCTATCCATAACTGGCTATATTCTTTATGCTAATCAGGCTGCTGTGCAAATGTTTGGTTATGCGCCGGAAGAATTAAAAAAAATGCGTCTCTTTGACTTAGTTCCTAGGAGGCACAACCAATTTCATCAAAAATACCTTAATTATTTTTTCAAATCGAACCTTGAAACCTCTTCTGAAACTGGTGTAAGTGAATCTTTCCCTGTTTTACATAAAAATGGCCAAGAATTTTTTGTTACCGCCACTTTAAAAGTATCGTGCAACAGCATACAAAATACGGTCATAGCGACGGTTTACAGCTTGTCAAAATTACAGACGTCTCAAGACCAATTAGATAATAGTAACGAACGACTTATGATCGCCAAAGAGGCATCACAGATAGGTGTATGGGAATTCATTATTGAAACTGAACAGCTCATTTGGGACACCCAAATGTTTTTGCTCTATCAACAAGATCCCAGTACCTTCGGTAGCGAATTTTCTGAGTGGCGAAACACTCTACACCCCGACGATAAAGAAAAAACGTTACATGCGTTAAACCTAACCATAAAAGAAAACAAAAAATTTGACATCACTTTCAGGATACTGACACCGGATAAGCAGGTCCGTTATATAAAGTCCATCGGACATGCGGTGTGTGATAAAACAGGCCAGATTTACAAAGTGATTGGCGTCAACTACGACCTAACTGAAAACTTCATCATTCAAAAAAACCTTGAACAGAGCCTAAAAGATAATCGGGTATTGGCTAAAGTTGCCGAAGAAACGGCTAATGCAGTGGTATTAACCGATGTACAAGGCAAAATCACTTGGGTTAATAAGATGTTTAGCCGTATCACTGGCTATCAGCTAGAAGAGGTCAAAGGTTCTACTCCCGGCCATATACTACAAGGCAAAGATACAGACCCTCAGACAATAATAGACATCGACACGTCACTTAAAAATAAACAAGAATTCAATGCCGAAATATTGAATTATCATAAAAGTGGTAGCCCTTATTGGATGCGAATTAACTGCCAGCCACTATATGAGCAAAATCAGCTTGTTGGATATGTAGCCATTCAAACCGACATTACTGAGATAAAAAACCTTGAACAAGAGCGTCAGATACAACAAGAGCTTTTAGAACGCACTGGTGATATGGCAAAACTTGGTGGTTGGCAGCTTAATCTAGTGACTAATCAGGTTATTTGGTCTGATGTTGTTTACAAAATTCATGAACTACCGATTGGTTCAAAGGTTGACTTAGACAACGCAGTTAACTTTTATGCACCTGAAATGAGACCCGTTATTCAACAAGCGATCGCCTTGGCTATAAAAGACGGCACATCATGGGATATTCAAAGCTCCTTTACCACCGCCAAAGGCAATGATATCTGGGTTCGTGCAGTTGGCTATGCAGAGTTTACTAATGGTGTTGCTACTACTCTTAGAGGCGCATTTCAGGATATAACTGAGCTTAAGCGTGCGGAAGAACGTGCTATAGAGGCCAATCTTGCTAAAAGTGAGTTCTTAGCAAACATGAGTCATGAAATACGTACCCCTATAAATGGCATATTGGGTATGAATGATTTACTTTTGAATACAAATTTAAACGACAATCAACGACACTTTGCACAACTAGTCAAAGTGAGCAGTCACTCATTGTTACGCTTGATTAATGATATTTTAGACTTTTCTAAGATTGAGGCTGGCAAGCTTAAAATTGAAATACAAGATATCGATTTATACTCACTACTTAGTGACATTATCGACACTATGGCAACGTTAGCTCATGATAAACATCTTGAACTAGTATTGGATATTTCGCCTGCTTTACCTAGATGGATAAAAATAGATCCAGACAGAGTAAAACAAGTTTTATCAACCTATTAAGTAATGCGATTAAATTTACCCAAAGGGGGGAGGTTGTACTAAGAGTTGAAGATACTGATAACGAATTATTAAAATTTACAGTGATTGATACTGGATCGGGTATCCCCGAGGACAAACAAACGCAGCTGTTTTCTAAATTTATGCAAGTTGATAGTTCTAGCACCCGCATCCATAGTGGGACAGGATTAGGATTGGCTATAAGTAAACAGTTAAGTGAAATGATGGGTGGGTACATTACGGTGCAAAGTGTTTGGCAACAAGGTTCTATTTTTTGCTTCACGGTTAAATCTGAATCTTCTTGCCAAACTTCTGCCCCAATAAGTCAGAGTATGCCTACCTTTTTACGCGGGAAAAGGTTACTCGTTGTAGACGCTCTATCAAGTGTTAGGCAGTCAGTGGTAAATTTTCTTACAGAAGCAGGTGTGGAGGTGCAATGTGTAGATAACGCCCAAAATGCGCTCAAAGCTTTGAAACATGCTCACGGTAATGAAAAACCGTTAGATTATGTGTTAACAGATTTAGCCCTACCTGGTATAAACGGTTTAGAACTAAGTAAAGCGATCGGCGATGACCACCGTTTTTCTGGGCTCTCCATTATTGTAATGACCACAGAATTGGGAGCACCAGAAAAAGCTCAAAACCCTAGTGTAAAAATGACGGATTTTCTTAGTAAACCACTTACACCCGATGCACTTATTTCTGTTCTACTTACTCCAAAATGTGGAGGCTCCAAGTTCGACCAGCGTCAGTTTCAGCTGGCTAATTCATCTAAAAAAGACGTTCAGAAAAAACCGAATATATTGGTAGTAGAAGATAACTATATTAATCAGCAAGTTGTTATGGAAATGCTGAAAAATTTACATTACCACTATCACCTTGCCGAAAATGGGCAGGAAGCCTTAAATGTGCTTAAAAACCATCCCGAAACATTTGATTTGATATTAATGGACTGCCAAATGCCGCTGATGAATGGTTACGATACCACCAGAAATATTCGTGCAAACACATTAGGTAAGTACAATAAGGATATTCCTATCATTGCATTAACGGCCAATGCGATGAAAGGTGACAATGTTAAATGCTTCGAAGCGGGCATGAATGACTACTTAGCCAAACCTTTTCAATCTGAACAATTAGCAGAAATATTACATAAGTGGGGATGTTCTTGAAAGATGGCGATCGAATAATTAGTTAGGTTAGTATTATTGTGGGTGGGAAATGTCTTTGTGAGTATTCAAGCGACTTTATCAAGCGACTTTATCAAGCGACTTTATACAGTTCTGTTCTTGTATATTTTTTTACGACTTTAGGGTCAGCGATAAAAATATATTTCATTATATATTTGTAATTTTTACTTTTAGGTTAGGAACACCATGCGACTCATTGAAATTAATAAAGCGCGTTATCGTCGTCACTTAAATATCGTAATAGCGTGGTGCATTGGGGGCTTGGCAATAGGTAGTTTAGCTATTTCACAGACACTTATTGGTTTATTTCCTGATGAAAGTGGTAGCCATTTTAATTGGAATTTTCTGGGCGTTTTCATTACAAGTGTTTTGATTGCTTGGTTTCTTAACAAGTACCGTACTCACGACTTTATGATCGAAGTTACTTACGTATGGGAACTAAAACAAACACTTAATAAAATCAACAGAAAAATGCCTAAGTTAAAAGTCGCCAGTCACAAAGGAGATCTCGATGCACTCATTGCTATTCATTATAGTTTTGCAGGCTCGCGCTTATTATGGCAATTAGACGATAATACTATTGTGATGGATGAATTAGTTGTTCAACAAACTGAGCTTGATAAAATAGCTGAAGAGTATAATTTAATACTTAATATTGACGATTTCGATAGCAAAATTTTGAAGCAGTTTTAAGCACAGTCCAAAGAACATTTAAAAGCGACAAATGTCGCCAATATCCAAACTGATAAAAATAATCAAAGAATGTTAATACTCTTGATCTATTGCTTTGAGCTTTTTAATAAACTTCTCGAAGTGTTCTTCTTTCTCGTAGTCAAAGTGGTATTTATTGTGAAATCCAAAATTCAGTTTTACTTGTGCATCTTCAACAAATAATGTGTAACCATCAAAGTCTGTATACCCCTTAAGCCCCATTAAAAAATGTTCTTCGCCTCTTTTATCACCATGCTGGATCATTTTATCGAACACACTTAATATAAATTTGCTCTCTATGTCATTTTTCATCTTTTACTCCATTTCAAACAACTTTAATACGTAAAAACTTATTGCTAAGTCCACTCTACAAAATTAAACTAGACTATTTTCAGTTTAATATTAAAATAGTCTAAACAAAATCCATATCAAATTGATCTTATACTAAATTCATTAAAAATCTTAGTTTGTTTTTCTTAAGGCGTTTTTCACATCAAAACCAACATACTTGTCCAAGAAGCTTCTCACTTTGACTCTGCAAAATTACTTTATGACAGTGCTCTATCTGGAATACTGATTAGTGCGTTAGCTAGCAGCATAATGGTATTTGGTTTTAGTAATGCGGCAATTAAAACCCATCAATTAATATGGTGGATTTCTATCTGTTCAATTTTATTACTGCGCCTGATTGATTTACTAGAGTGGAAATTAAGAAGCAGTAAATTTTCTTCATCAGGCCTATTCGGTGTTCAACGTTATGCTGCTGGGTGTATTACGACTGGCATAGCTTGGTCTTGCTATGTTCTTATTTTTTACAACCAACTCCACAGTGTTGAATTATTTTTTAAGGTTTTAATTATATCTACATTAGCTGGTGGATCTGCTTCTTTTTTAGCAGCTAATCGCTTTATTGCGATTAGCTATTCAATGATTTTATTAATCCCCATATCTGTACTCGGATTATTTGCAGAACAAGGGCATCGTCAACTTTTAGGCGTATTGGGTTTAGCTTATGCATTGGCTATGGTATCTATTTGTGTCAAAACATCACGCTTTACTTCAAATGCAATCTATCAAAAAAATCTCAATGCACATCTTATTAAAGAAATGGAAAACGAGAAAAATCATGTTGCCTTAACTAATCAAGAATTAGAGGTTTCTTCAAATGAACTAAATCAAGTCAACATCAATTTAGAAGACGAAGTTAAACGACGAACGGATGAAATATTTCAGCTCAGTAATCTTGATCCTCTAACCCAATTAATCAATCGTAAAGCCTTTACCGTCAGTCTTGAGACGTTAATAGAGCATTCAATAATCAAAGACAGTCCATTGGCGTTGTTATTTATCGACCTAAACGGTTTTAAGAAAATTAACGATACAATGGGTCATAAAGTTGGTGATAGTGTGCTGATTCAGGTCACTCGGCGAATTTTAGCTTTTTCTGATAATGACCGTGTAGGACGCTGGAATGGTGATGAATTTTTGATGGCCTTACCCTACAGCGATAATGACACAGCCATATCTATTGCCAAAGCAATAGCAACCAGTATTACTCAACCGATTTATGTACACGGTAACGAATTATACTTGTCAGCATCCATCGGTATAGCGATGGCACCTGCACACAGCTCGTCAGCTACAGAACTGATTCAACTTGCTGATCTAACTATGTGTGAGCAAAAAAAATCTGATAATAAACTTCCTCGTTTATTTTCCAATGATTTAAAAGAAAAGATTACTGCCGCTCAAATGATCTTAGAAGGTCTTCAACATGCTATTCAAAGAAGACAATTATTTTTATGCTATCAACCCATTCAGAGTGCAAAAGATAATGTATCTTTTGCATTTGAAGCCTTATTAAGGTGGGATTTTGATGGGAAATTTATTGGTCCTGATGTATTTATTCCATTAGCCGAAAAGTCTGGGCTAATTAAAGAAATAGGCGCGTGGGTATTAAATCGAGCCTGCATGGATGCTAACCATTGGCAATTCGGTCGCCAAGCCGCTGTATCCGTTAATGTATCTGTTATTCAGTTAATGGATGATGGGTTTATTCGATTTTTAGATAATTGCTTACGCAGCAGCGGGCTGGCGCCACATAGATTACATTTAGAAGTTACTGAGTCCACGTTTGTAGAAAACAAAGAGAAAGTTCGCCAACAATTAGAGCAAATACAAGCACGCAATATTGATGTATCAATCGACGACTTCGGTACTGGCTATTCATCTTTATCACAGCTTCAGTCTTTACCCGTTAACTACATAAAAATAGATAAGTCTTTTGTTGATAACATTGAGGGAAAAGGTGAAGCGATTATCCGAGCGACCCTATTTATTGCCCGCGAACTGAATTGCCAGACAATCGCAGAAGGAGTTGAAACAAAAGAACAAGTCACAGCTTTATCAGCCATGGGTGTTGACTACCTGCAAGGGTATTATTTTGCCAAACCTATGAAAAATGAAGATTTAGTTGTTTGGCAAAACCCAATAACTAAAGTCTTCTCTAAAACAGACTGTTGAATTTTATTATTATTTTAAATTAAAACTAATCAGGGCAATATACCCTCTTTTATAATGAGTTAACTTATCTATGGCGCAACTTTACTTCTATTACTCGGCGATGAATGCGGGTAAGTCCACTTCTTTGCTTCAATCTGCCTATAACTATGCAGAAAGAGGGATGAATGCCGAAATTTTTACTGCTGCATTAGACAATAGATATGGTGAAGGCAAAGTAGCTTCCAGAATAGGCCTCGAGGCCGCAGCACACCTTTTTAACCCTCAAACTAATATGCAATCTGCCATAGAAGCGCTAGTAGCCAAAGGAAAAGTAAACTGCTTATTTATTGATGAAGCTCAATTTTTAACAAAAAAGCAAGTTAAGCAATTAGTTTATGTTGTCGACAAGCTCAATATTCCAGTGTTGGCATATGGCTTGCGAACAGATTTTTTAGCTGAAACTTTTGAAGGCAGCCGTTATCTTTTGGCTTGGGCTGACAAGCTGATTGAGTTGAAGACTATTTGTCATTGTGGGCGAAAAGCGGCATTTGTGGTCAGGATCGATGAAAAAGGTCAAGCAGTTAAAGAAGGCGAACAAGTTGAAGTAGGTGGAAATGATAGGTACGAGTCGATGTGCAGACTACATTTCGCGGAGCTTGTTTGGTAGCTAACATTTATTTTTTTAAAGCACTAAAAGCAAACGATTTTCACCGTTTGCTTTCATATCACTTTTTTAGATATCGAGTTTACTTTACCGTTTTTTCGGCTATATAATTGATAACATTACTGGCTTCACGTGATTTGAAAAACTCACCTAAGCTTTCTCCAGCACATGTCACATTGTCAGCATCAAGAACCCTATCCATCACTTCCTTCTTAGAAAAGCCTAAGTTACCAATTTGACGACTTAAAGCTTGTTTAAACAAATTAACATTATTTGTTACCGCAGATTTGCAGAAGTTTTTAAAATTCTTATCGCCAATAAACTTATATTTTTCGTTCGATGCTGTCATAGCTTTGGCATCTGAACCTGATATGTAATCAGCAATGTTTTGAGAACCACGTGACTCAGAAAACTCAACTAAACTTTGGCCAGCACATTGGAAGTTATCTCCGCTCGCTAAAAGTGATAGCATTTTGTTTTTACTCGTACCTAGACGAAAACCGTGTTGCTTAACGTTTCTTTTAAACAAAGCTAAATCGTTCGTTGCAGCGGCTTGGCAAAGTTCAGCATATTGCGTATCGCCTACAAACTTAAAGTTGTTAGCATTTTTTAATGATGCGCTTACGTTTAACGATAACGTAGCGGTACAAATTGCAGATAGTAGTAACTTTTTCATAATAACACCTCAGTAATTTAACTAGTTTCAATCAGTTGGTGAGTTTGTTGCCTCAACCTATGGAACTAATTGTAATTAAATTACAAAAAAACATTGTTTTTTTTCTGAGAACATTTGATTAATAAATTGTAAACAAGATAATAAACCACAAGATAATTACGTAATTGCATGTTTTAATACTATTTATTTTTTCTTGTTATTCGTTATTAATATAGGTTTATGAATAATCGATATATAAATAGACGTAATTTTATTACAAAACTTTGTTTTTTCATTACAAAACTCTTGTTTTAATAACTTTACTGGCTATGTTTATCAATGTTTTTGAAACTCACTTACCAAAAAAGCCCTTTCGGGCTTTTTATAATTATTGGCAAAGTTAAGGGCGAAGCGCTTTTTCACCTCGTGATAGCCCACATACACCAGTTCTTGATGCTTCAATAATCTCGGTACTTTGACTCAATGTATATGCAAAAGCATCTAACTTATCACTTGTACCTGTTACTTGTATTGTGTAATTGTTGGCATCTACGTCAACAATTTGTGCCCTAAATATATCAACATTACGCTTAATCTCTGCGCGAACAAGTTCACTACGAGTGGCAACTTTAACCAACATCAACTCTCTTTCAACGTGATTGCCATCAGACAAATCAATTACCTTTAACACGTCAATCAGCTTATTAACTTGTTTGATGATTTGCTCAATCACCTTGTCGTCGGCTTCTGTCACTATCGTCAATCGTGACAAACTTTTGTCATCCGTTGGCGCTACACACAAGGAGTCGACATTGTACCCACGTTGCGAAAATGCACCAACAATGCGAGAAAGTGAACCAGGAGCATTTTCCATTAGTACAGAAATGATTCTTCTCATTATGTGCGCTCCGTCTTACTTAATCGCATATCATCCATCGCGCCGAATTTTATTTGCATAGGATATACATGCTCGTTTTGATCTATTTCTATGTCCATAAAGACCAGTCTATCTTTAGCCGCAAAACATTTAGCCATGGCTTCATCAAGCTCTTCGGGCTTAGTTACCCTAATACCAATATGACCATAGGCTTCTGCTAATTTCACAAAATCAGGCATTGAGTCCATGTAAGAGCTAGAATGACGACCTTTATAATTCATATCTTGCCACTGACGCACCATGCCAAGTGCACGGTTGTTCAAAGAGATAATCTTGATAGGTAAATTGTATTGCATACAAGTGGCTAGTTCTTGAATATTCATTTGAATGCTACCGTCACCGGTGACAACAGCAGATACCGCCTCAGGATGCGCCATCTGAACGCCCATAGCTGCCGGTAAACCAAAGCCCATAGTCCCTAACCCACCTGAATTAATCCACCTTCTTGGTTTATCAAAAGGGTAGTAAAGTGCGGCAAACATTTGGTGTTGGCCCACATCAGAGCTAATAAAAGCGTCACCATGGGTATGTTTGTACAGAGACTCGATTACTTCTTGTGGCTTAATTACGTCTTTATCTTTTTTATAATC
>NZ_CAJXPA010000051.1 GCF_913058035.1 uncultured Paraglaciecola sp.
CCAATATTCTTTTTTCAGAGCTTGCACTACCAGCCTTAGTTGAATACCAGCCCCCCTTTGAAGCGGCAGCGTTGTTGACCGTTGTCGGTAACCGGCGTTGCGCCAACCGCGTCGCATTTAGTCAGTTTAAGCTCATGGAGCTGAGTTATTTTGCCACCTAGCTATAACTCGAATGGCTTTGGGTACATATAAAAAATATCTTCTAATACACGGCATGTACCAGTCAAACCGACAGCTTATGCAACTTTTGCAGCACGGGTTGAATATCCCTTTACCTAATAGTTAATTCATTTTCCTGCCAAATATTTACCCAAAAAACACAGGATATCTAGATATTCGTGTCCAATATATCAAGGGTATTTCCTCATGGCCTGAGCGACGGTGGGCTTACATTATTGTGGGATTTTTGGTTAGGATGGATCTACTGTGCATTTACGACAAACACGACGTGTTTAGCCAATAATGAGTCGTATTAGTCCAAATCAGCCATATTGCCAATGCTAGACTGAATCAAGATTTATACTTCGTTCAACAGTCAAAAAAGCTTCGGTAATTTGAGGATAAAGACATGCAAAACGCACAAGAGTTGCATAGCAACTCCATTATATTTGATGGTTTGGTGATCGCCAAATGGAACAGAACTCTTTTTGAAGATATGCACCGCGGTGGCTTGACTGCAGCCAACTGCACTGTGTCAGTGTGGGAAGGTTTTCAGGAGACGGTGAATAACATTGTCGAGTTTAATAACTTTTTTCAACACGATAGTGACCTCATTATACCTGTGACTAAGACTTCTGATATAGCACTGGCTAAAGAACTAGGCAAAACCGGCATCATTTTAGGCTTTCAAAATGCGAATGCGTTTGAAGATCAAATAGGCTATGTGGAAATATTCAAAAAGCTTGGTGTGGGTGTCGTACAGATGGCCTACAACACGCAAAATTTAGTCGGCACTGGCTGTTATGAACGGGACGGTGGATTGTCTGGCTTTGGTCGTGAAATCGTGGCTGAAATGAACCGGGTCGGCATTATGTGTGATCTTAGTCATGTAGGACCACAAACCTCAATCGAGGTGATTGAGGCATCAACTAAACCCGTGTGTTATTCCCATTGTTTACCCTTAGGTCTTAAAGAGCACCCGCGTAATAAGTCTGACGAAGAATTAAAATTTATTGCCGATAAAAACGGTTTTATCGGGGTCACTATGTTTGCCCCTTTTTTGAAAAATGGCATTGATTCAACCGTTGATGACTATGTTGAAGCGATGGATTATGTGATTGATCTGGTTGGTGAAGATTGTGTCGGTATAGGCACCGACTTCACTCAGGGCCATGATCAACACTTTTTTGATATGTTGACGCACGATAAAGGTTACGCGAGGCGTTTGACTCAATTTGGAAAAATTGTGAACCCATTAGGGATACGCACCTTAGGTGAATTTCCCAATTTAACCGCGACCATGTTGAAGCATAGCTGGTCAGAGCAAAAAATCCGCAAAGTGATGGGTGAAAACTGGGTCAATGTCTTACAAGACGTATGGGGAGAATAGTCGATGACCAGTCACAGTCCAGACATGCCGATACAAGTCGATGATGAAACGGGTGTATGGAGCACCGATTCGTTGCCAATGTTATATGTGCCACGGCACTTTTTTGTTAACAATCATATGGCAATAGAAGAAGCGTTAGGCGCTGAAAAATATGCCGAAGTTTTATATAAAGCCGGGTATAAATCGGCCTATTACTGGTGCGAAAAAGAAGCCGAAGCCCATGGGTTATCGGGTGAGGCTGTATTTGAACATTATATGAAACGTTTATCGCAGCGTGGATGGGGTTTTTTTATTACCGAATCTCTGGATTTAAAAGCAGGTACGGCGCGAGTTCGATTGGAACACTCAGCCTTTGTATATCAGTACGGAAAAGTTAATCGGAAAGTAGATTATATGTTTACGGGCTGGTTTGCAGGTGCCATGGATCAAATCGCTGACAGTCTTGGTTATGAGGTTAAAACTCAGGCCATACAGGTGCAATGTGCTGCCGAAGATGGCTGTGAATTTGGGCTTTTTGACGTGTCACCGCTGTAGGCTCGAACAGATAATCCAATCCAATATCATTACTTTATCCTGAGAGGGCAACATGGCGCAGTTTGACGCATTATTTAAGCCACTAAAAATTAATCAACTCACCATCCGCAATCGTGTGGTCAGTACCGCACATGCCGAGGTGTACGCCACCGAAGGGGGCATGACCACAGAACGTTATGTGAAATATTATGCAGAAAAGGCCAAAGGTGGTGTCGGGCTTTGTATTTGTGGTGGCTCAAGTGTGGTGTCAATTGATAGTCCTCAGGAATGGTGGAAATCAGTCAATTTGTCCACTGATAGAATTATTCCTCATTTTCAAAATTTAGCCGATGCGGTGCATAAACACGGCGGCAAAATTATGATCCAAATCACTCATATGGGACGTCGTTCTCGTTGGGACGGTGGTAACTGGAGCACATTGGTCAGCCCCAGTGGGATCCGTGAACCGGTGCATCGTGCAACCTGCAAGTCCATTGAGGTCGAAGAGATGCAGCGTATTATCGCTGATTTTGCCAAAGCCGCGGGACGGGCCAAAGCTGGTGGTTTGGACGGCATTGAATTATCTGCCGTGCATCAACATTTGATCGACCAGTTCTGGAGTCCAAGAGTCAACCAACGCACCGATGAATGGGGTGGCAGTTTCGAAAACCGCATGCGCTTTGGTATGGAAGTGCTAAAAGCGGTGCGCGTAGAAGTGGGGCGTGATTTTGCGGTGGGCTTACGTATTACTGGCGATGAATTTCATGCTGATGGTCTAAACCACGAAAACATGAAAGAAATTGCGGCGTACTACAATAAAACGGGTCTGCTGGACTTTTTTAGTGTGATCGGCTCTGGCTGTGACACCCATAATACCCTGGCCAACGTTATTCCCAATATGAGTTACCCACCTGAACCCTTTCTACATCTTGCAGCGGGTATAAAAGAAGTGGTTGATGTACCGGTCATGCATGCCCAAAACATTAAAGATCCGAATCAGGCTCAACGTATTCTTGAAGCTGGTTACGTGGACTTTGTGGGTATGACCCGAGCCCATATTGCAGATCCTCATTTAATCACCAAAATTAAACTCAATCAGATTGACCAAATCAAACAATGTGTGGGTGCGAACTATTGCATCGACCGTCAGTATGAAGGATTGGACGTGTTGTGTATTCAAAATGCTGCCACTTCCCGAGAGTCCACCATGCCACATATTATCCAAAAAACTAGCGGTATCATTCGCAAAGTGGTGGTCATTGGAGGCGGACCTGCGGGTATGGAAGCGGCTCGTGTATGTGCCGAAAGAGGTCACAAAGTTAGCTTGATTGAAAAAAAGCCTGAACTAGGAGGGCAAATTACCATTGCCTCCAAAGCACCACAACGGGATCAAATTGCTGGGATCACCCGTTGGTTTGCCCTGGAATTGGCCCGTTTGGGCGTGGATGTGAAGTTAAATACTGGAGCTGATGAAACCACGATCCGTGGGATGAATGCCGATGTCGTTATTTTAGCTACCGGTGGTGAACCGTTCCTGACCCAAAACACTCATTGGGGCGCAGCCGAAGGTTTAGTGGTGAGTTCGTGGGACATTCTCAATGGCACAGTAGCACCGGGTAAAAATGTATTGGTGTACGACACTATTTGTGAATTCAGTGGCTTGTCGGTGGCTGATTTTCTAGCTCACGCCGGCGCACAAGTTGAAATGGTGACTGACGACATCAAACCCGGTGCGGCTGTGGGTGGGACTACTTTCCCTACTTATTATCGGAGTTTGTATGAGCGTGAAGTGATCATGAGCTCTGATTTGGTACTAGAAAAGGTCTACCGTGAAGGGGATAAATTGATCGCCGTATTGGAAAATGAATATACCGGGCAGCAAGAAGAAAGAGTGGTTGACCAAGTCGTGGTTGAAAACGGCGTGCGCCCGGATGAGCAATTATATTTCCAACTTAAGCATGATTCGCGGAACAAAGGGCAAATTGATATCGAAGCCTTGTATGCTGCCAAACCTCAGCCAGCCTTGTCAGAGTCAGGTGATGGTTATCTGCTTTATCGTATTGGTGATTGTGTTGCTCAGCGTAATACACACGCCGCGATCTATGATGCATTACGTCTGTGCAAGGATTTTTAGTTAACTTGCATAGCGAACCACAATTTGCACTAATTAGGTCAATGCTGGGTGAATGAGTGCCTAACTTGATGTTAATTGTGAATGTTAAGAACCCATCTCAATATAGGTATTGTCATGTCTTTTGCAGAATTTTTAGCGCAACTGTTACCCATATTAATCCTACTTGCGTTGGTGCTACTCTTAGTAGGTGCGCTGCGCAGAATATTGTTATGGCGCCAGGGGCAGGAGTCGACTATTCACTGGGCAGGATTATTTTCCATCCCAAAGCGTTATTTGGTGGATCTGCATCATGTGGTAGCCAGTGATAAATATATATCCAATACCCATGTGGCGACCGCAGGTGGCTTTGTATTAACCGCCCTATTGGTTATTTTAATTTACCTGTTTGATGTTGCTACAAATATCCTTAATTATGCACTCTTAGCATCGAGTGGCTTAATGTTTGTTGGCGCAATCTTTGTTTTAATGCGCCGTATCAATCCGCCGCCTAATCTATCACTCGGTCCCTGGTCGCGACTGCCTTATAGCTTGCTGATTTTTTCCTCAAGTTTTTTTGTGTTAACTCTACCTGCTTCTGGCTTATTACCAATTGATTCAGGGAGTGGGTTACTGGTAATTTTGTTAGTTGCTGGGATCGTCTGGGGTATGGGCGAAATGTTTTTTGGCATGACGTGGGGTGGGCCAATGAAACATGCCTTTGCGGGCGCACTGCATTTGGGTTTACACCGTCGTCAGGGTCGCTTTGGAGGCGGCCGTTCAACCGGCTTAATCAGCATTGATCTGGAAAAAGATAAATTAGGCGTAGAAAAACCAGAAGATTTTAAATGGAATCAGTTATTAAGCTTTGATGCCTGTGTTGAATGTGGCCGCTGCGAAAAAGCGTGTCCTGCATTCGCGGCGGGGCAACCGCTAAATCCGAAAAAAATCATTCAGGACATGGTGGTCGGCATGGCGGGTGGTAATACTGCTAAATTCGCCGGAAGCACATACCCTGGCGTTGAGCTCGGTAGCCACAAGGGTGGGGCTGTTATCCCCATCGTTGATGTGCTGTTGGAAGCCAATACCCTATGGTCTTGTACTACGTGCCGGGCTTGTGTACAAGAATGTCCAATGATGATTGAACATGTTGATGCCATTGTTGACATGCGCCGTTTCGAAACCATGGAAAAGGGAAAAACACCCGGCAAAGGAGCTGAAGTATTAGATAATTTAAATACCACTGACAATCCCAATGGTCATGCCCCAAACAGTAGAATGAATTGGGCCGCAGACCAAAATTTAGCCGTGTTTGGCAGCGATGTAGATCGCGCCGACGTGTTGTTGTGGATTGGTGATGCGGCGTTTGATATGCGCAATCAGCGCACTCTGCGCGCTATGATCACTTTGTTAAGAGCCGCTAAAGTTGACTTTGCGGTGTTGGGTGAAAGTGAATGCGACAGCGGCGATTTGGCCCGGCGTTTAGGAGATGAGGTCACCTTTCAACGTTTGGCGAAAATCAATATTGCTACCATGAGCCAGTTTGAGTTTAAGCATATAGTGACCGCAGATCCTCATGCTTTTCATTGCCTTAAGAATGAATATGCCGACTTTGGCGGTCACTACGATGTTTATCACCATACTGGCTTTTTTGCTGACCTAGTTAAAAATGATAAAATTAAACTGAATACAAATAATGCCATTTCTCTTACTTACCATGACCCTTGTTATTTAGGTCGATACAACGGGGAATACGATGCGCCGCGTTATTTACTCGAAGCGATGGGCATTAATGTTAAAGAAATGCAGCGCAGTCAATCCAAATCCCGCTGTTGTGGGGGGGGAGGCGGTGCTGCAGTGACGGACATTCCTGGTAAACAACGGATCCCAGATATGCGCATGGATGACGCCAAATCCACTGGAGCGGAAATTGTCGCAGTAGCCTGTCCTGGATGTAGTCAGATGTTAGAAGGTGTGGTTGAACCGCGTCCTCAAGTTAAAGACATTGCTGAATTGATGCTCGATGCTTTGAGTGATGAGGAGGCCTAATGCATGATATTTTCCGTCGCGACCCAAGGGCACAATGGATAGGGCGCAATAGACTGCACCCTCTACACCAGGCAAACAGTGCGCAGCCTAAACGGGGCCCTAGTGGATTGCTACGCAAAAATTTGCACAACATCGGTTTTATTGGCCCTAATGGTATAAATCGTATTGACCGCTCGGGTGACTCAAACCATAGCCCCTTAAATCGTATAAGCGTTAAGCCAGCCGAGCTTACTTTACCTCTGCATCAAGTAGAAGAAGCGGACTTTTACATCCTGGTCGCATTGGATTTAGTGTCCGCTCGTTTAACCAGTCATGACAGAGATACCCTAGGACTGGCGCATCAATTGGCGAATAACAATAACGGTAAAGGTGCGGTGTTAGCGGTGGCCTTTGGTGAACTCAAAGAAGACAAACTAGAAACTGCGGGCATTGATCGTCTAATTCACTTTGACTCAAGTGAGTATCAACGTTACAACCCAGAGCAACGTTGTGTCGACTTATACAATATTGTCAATGAACTGCAACCCAAACATATTCTACTACCAGACAGCATCCATGGTGGTGGAGATTTAGGCCGCCGTTTAGCTGCCAGACTTGGGCAACGAGTGGCGTGTGGCGTTTGGAAAGTAACGGATGAGCAACTACTATGCCGTGGTGCAGCCGGTAAAACAGACATTATTCGCCCTATGACGAAAATATTATTGGTACTTGAAGAGTGTTGTGAGCCGGTGAGTGAGACACGTCATCAAAGCCAGTTGTTGCCTTTTTATACTGCAGCAGTTAATAGTAGCATGCTTGACCAGGGCAATCTCAGCGTTGATCCTAACGCCGTTAACTTGGCCGAAGCAGGTTTTATTTTATCCGGCGGTAATGGCGTAAAAGATTGGCCTGTATTTCATTTGACGGCAAAAACACTAGGGGCAACGGAAGGCGCCAGCCGCGTATCGGTAGATGATGGGTATATGCCACGGGATCGTCAGGTTGGTGCATCAGGTACCTGGGTCACGGCAAAAGTCTACATTGCCGTAGGTATTTCAGGTGCCATTCAACATATGCAGGGTATAGCCCAATGTGACAAAGTGGTGGCGATTAACAGCGATGACAAGTGTGATATGGTTAAACGTGCTGACCTGAGTGCGATCGGAGACAGTACTGTCATACTGAACGATTTACGCAATTTAGTTGAACAACACCGTGCGGGACAAAATGTAGGGCAAAGTGCAAGACAAAATTCAGCACAAAATGCAGCACAAAATCGCCAATATGAAGGTGTCAATCATGACAAAGGATAATACGGCTATTGCGCAAGATATTAGTATTAGCACGCTTGTCTCTATTGGTGAACATCCCTTATCAGGACGTCCCCGACGGGCTGAACAGGATGCCCGTGCCATAGAGCTTGGCTTAACATCAGCTACAGATAAATTAAACTGTTTGTATGCAGGTCCAGCACACAACACTGATGCAACAGCCGTGTTAAGGGATTACCTGGGTATGGGCCTGAAGCATATACAGATAATAGATGTACCTGAACATACTGATGTCACCACAACGTTGCTAGAATATTTTAGCGCTAACACACCAGACGTGATTTTAACCGGAGTGCAGGCTGAAAAGGGTGAATCCTCGGGCATGTTACCTTATTTGCTGGCAGAGCAACTTAATATACCGATAGTTGCGTCGATAACACACATTGTATCCATTGATAAGCAAGCCGGACATGCCAAGGTGTTGCAAGCCTTGCCAAGAGGCCAACGGCGAAAAGTAAAAGTCAACCTACCCTTTATTGCGACTGTTGATATATCAGCACCTGCACCAAGACAAAGTGCTTACGGATGTGCCATGCGCGGTGAGCTGGTCGTTAAACAATGTAATGCTTACCATAAGGATTTTGAACAGAGTAAATGGCAAGTTAATGGCGCACAAAAACGTCCTAAAAGGCTAAAAGTTGTCAAAGCCAAAACTGCCGCTGATCGTTTTAAAGCGGCAACTGCTAAGGTGCAGGGAGGCGCTGGAAAAGTAATCTACGACAGTAAAGAATCAACCCAAGAAATTTTAAAAATGCTGATCAGTGAAGGCATTATTTGAGTAAGGCGCTTCAGTTAAGACTTCAAATTAAGACTTCAAATTAAGTCTTCAACTTAAGTTTTCAAGTTAAGACGCTGGCCGACAACACAGCGATAGTCACGGCCGTTAAAGGTCGCTGAAGATCTACCCATACTTGCCCTGCATATCGCTATAAGCACATCATTGCACGTTGCAAACTGCTATATCCAGTCATCAGTTAAAGGGCTGGCTACCAGTGATTGACATTCAGTTTTATGCCGAAAATGTGTTGAATGAGCTATGCTAAGTTACTTAAAAACTATGACTTAGGTAGTTAAGTCGCCATTAGATTAAACACAGTGCAGCATGTAAACAGTAGGCCGACAGCCTTCCTATTAGGGAAGCTTTTGTTTTTCTTATTGTTTATTAGGCCTCAATGGGATCCATATCTTGTGTTGCTGCTGTTGGTAGTTGGTCGTGTTCTGCGGTGCTTAACTTAGGCGAAAAGCGCCCCGTTGCAGCATAGATGAGTCCAATTAAGGGCGATAGCCAACAAGCAAAAGCGAAGGGGATATAGAGTAAGTTTTCTATATTCCCTTCGGCAATACCTAAACCTAAGGAGGTAATGACAACGGCTCCTCCTGCGTTCCAGGGAATAAGTGGAGAGATTAAGGTGCCACCTTCTTCCACTGCCCGCGAAAGATTAAGTTTAGAGTAACCTCGCTTAATGTAGGCTGGCGCAAACATCCGACCGGGTAAGCTAATCGATAGATAGGGATCTCCAGCAACCAGGTTAGTTGCAAAAGCGGTTCCCATTGCAGCAGCTTGTAGTCCAAAAAATGAATGTGTTTTTTTTAATATCACTTCAATTATGATCTCTAAACAATGTGTACGCTCCAGAGCCCCACCAAAGCCAAGCGATATCATTACCAGCGTGATTACCCAGGCCATTGACTGAATACCGCCGCGGTTAAGCAGGGAATCTAGCTCTGTGACACCCGTATTAATACTGAAGCCATTTTGCATAAATTGAAATGTTTCATGCAAAGAGAAACCTTGTAAGGTAATCGCCAGTGCCGCACCTGCAATAACACCAGCAAATAATGAGGGCAGGGATGGCATCCGTTTTAAAGAAAGAAACAACACAATCGCTGGCGGAAGTAATAGCCAAGCAGATAAGTTGAAGCTAGTTTCTAAGCCTGTTGTAATGACGTTAATGCTTGTAAAGTCGACAGATTGTGTATCAACAACATTAAAGCCAACAAATAAATAGATACATAATGCAATCAGCATAGAGGGGAAGGTTGTGGGGAGCATATTTTTGATATGATCAAAAAGGTTAACTCCGGTGACTGCAGGCGCTAAATTTGTTGTATCTGATAAGGGGGACATTTTATCACCAAAAAAAGCGCCTGAGACAACGGCCCCCGCAGTCCAATATATTGGGATATTAAATCCAGCCCCTATGCCCACTAATGCTAAACCTATAGTGCTAACCGTCCCCCAAGAGGTCCCTAAGGATACTGAGACAATTGCACATAATAACATTCCTGATGCTAGGAAAAATTCAGGACTGAGAAGCTTAAGACCATAATATATCAAGACAGGGACTGTGCCGCTGGCTATCCATATTGCCACTATCATCCCAACGGTAATTAAGATTGCAATAGATGGCAGTGCGATACGTAAGGCATTGAACACTCCGCCTTCAATATAATGCCATTTATAGCCTCTGAATCTTGCAAGTATTGCGGTGATCCCTATGCCTATAGCCAGGGGAATGTGCGGTGTAAAATCGTTGAATACAAACAATTGTATCGTGAGTAGCAGCAGTGTCAGAGCGATGGGTAGTAAGGCCATCGCAAAACTTGGTTTAGTACCATTATGGTGGTTCATGTACATCCTTCCTGTCATCATTTTTAACATCAAATGAATGGCTTTTGTGACTGTCAAGAAATGTCTAAAACGGGTTCATGAATTTTTGGTCTTTGTATTTTTGATTGTCTAAGTTGCAAGCTAACATAACGGTTTCAACAATAAAGGGTGGACTGCGCCATTTGTCGGTAATTCCTACGATGTGGTCGCTTATAAGGAGTAATGAGTCATTAACCTCAAGCCTTGCCTCATCTATGTCATTTAATGCTGATAACACGGCGGTCAAGTTAACGTATGTGCTTCTTAAGATACGACCATGACAAGGTATTAAAATACACATCTTTACGCTACGTTCTCAATATATTGAAGAGCAGGTGATGGCAAGTAACATACTTGTTGGCGATGCAAGGATTGGAATTAGCGTAGAGCTCTGATTATCGACATGACATACAAAACGCTTATTTTATCGGAATACTCGTCAAACGCTTGCAGAATAAAGTCACGAGTCCGATGCTTTAATCTACGGGCAATAAGTGCATTTATAGCCGTTTTTCTTGAAGCTGCAGCGTTGTTGGCTGCTCTCGCTCACCCCAATCACTTAATTTCTCTAAGCTCATGGGGCTGAGTTTCTTTTCCGCTTAGCTGCAATCCGATGGCTTTAGGTACATGCCAAAATTAATGGCGATATTTCGCTCGGTTTCATCTTCAACAAAACTAAATAAAATAAAATAAAATAAAATAAAAAAAAGAAAAGTTCTAATAGCCTTTGCGTGCTCTGCGAGTGAGGACGTGAGGAAGTCAGGAGTGAGGAGTGAGGAGTGAGGAGTGAGGAGTGCAGATGTTTTGCGACAACATCTGCCAGCTATCTAATTCTATGGGATTGCCACATTGTTGTTGCAATCTATCGCTTATTTGTGCCAAGAGGTCATTGCTTATTTCAACGCTTAAAAGTGTGTGAGATAGTCAAGGCATGCCTCCGGATAATTGACGGACACGGCATTCTTTGCAGACATAACCAAGGATTGATGCGGAGTAAACTCCATTGACTGAACCTCGGCCACATCAGATTGTATGCTATGTCATATTTTTGCCTTGGAACATACCGCAATACAATAAGCAGTCGATGACTGCAGTAAAACTTTTTAGGCGTGTGTGCAGATACCGTACATACTCCATTCGGAATGTGGAACGGCAAAACTGACTTTGTTCTCAATCGATTTATGTGGTCGATGTAATCCTAATTTATTGGCGAGCAAAGCGTTAACCGATGGGAAGATTATCCTAGAGACTGAACAGACTGAACAGACTGAACAGACTGATGAAGCTGAAAAATGAGACGTTTTGTCATCTGAATATTAAAAACAAAAACCCCGCTAAAATAGCGGGGTTTTTATGCGTTGAAAACAGGGAATGATTAAGTCATATAAGAACGACTACACATTAACCTTAGTGATATAAGTCGTCTAAGATATTAATAAGCTGCATACTGGCTTGTTCCATTTTTTCAAAGGAAAGTAAGCTTTGTTTGACATCACCATCTTGCAACTGTTTTAAAGCAGTAATACCATTTTGATGTACTTCAGAGTGAGGCCTGTCGATTGCTTTAAAAGATGAACTTTTTTGGTACTGACTCGACTGCTCATTGTTGGACCATTGTCCTAATCTACATTGTTTATAATCTACAAATGAATCTATAGATTTTCGAGAGCGACCTAAGGCTACTTCATATACTTCGCCTTTCCAAACTATATGATCCAACTTCACCGTTTGAATGAAGCTTCTATCCGTCAACCCTCCAATGGATGATTTCATTGCGCCGACTGTAGTGTTAATACCCGTATAACTGGCATCTAAGCCAGCAATGGTATTAGATAATTTGACGTTTGATTCTTCAAGTGCAGTGGCAAATTTAACGCCTGACTCTGTATCTTGTTTAATTCTGGCAATAAGCCCACCTACTTCCTCTGCAGATTTGCTGGTATTACTTGCTAAGCTTCTAACTTCATCCGCTACAACTGAAAACCCTCGACCTGCGTCTCCAGCTCTAGCCGCTTCAATCGCCGCATTCAGTGCTAACAAATTGGTTTGATCAGAGATTTTGGATATGGTCACTACAAATGAATTGATGCTGTCAGCAATCGCTTCTAAATTAGCCATACTTTGTGACATATTTTGCATTTTTTCAGTTATTTGCTCCATACCTCCAGCAATATCAGTTATGGATTTTTGACCTGTTTCTAGTACTTGATTCAGCTCATCAATAGATTGAGACTCGTTATGGATGACTTCATATGAGGACAGGACGGATTCTCTAATACTTGTCACCTGACCAATACAATCGAGTAAATTGGGCCAAATCTGTTTGTCAAAAGTGACTTCTTGTTGAATGGCCGACACTTCCTTTACATGACTTAACTCAGTGATAAGATCTTCGTTCTCAGTTTTATAGCGATTTTTTTCTGCTTCCACACGAGCTAACTTTTCTTCTAATTCAACATATCTGCTTTTACTGACCAACATGAATTGAGACTCCACATATTTAATAAATAATAAAGGTCCAATGTCCCTTTTTATAACTAGCAAGAATTTAAGACGTAACTCTTTATTCAAGACTTGTGTAATTTTTGTCTTTCTTAGTTTTCGGCTGATAAACACATAACTGAACCAATTATGATGTTTAAATAAAACACTGAGGCCATTAGAACCATTGATAGGCCAATAATGCGCCCTAATTAGATAAAATAGTAGGGGAAAGCCAGTCGAGAGCTAATTTTTTGGTAAAGAATACTATGTCACTTTCTTTTTAATATACTGATGTTAATGGATAACTTTTAACTTATATAAAATTTTGGGGTGTTGGCTTAGTCACTTATATGACGTTTATAAAATTTATTACCACTTTAAAACGTCATATGCGTGATTCAAAATAGTCGTCGAAAATATAGCTCAAACCTTTTTAGAAACTTTATGATGCATTTTTGCCCAACTATCTGGAAATTTATCCTGCAGTACATATGAGAACGATATGAGTTCTGCTATTACATGATAAAGCTGGTCGGGTATTTCTTGGCCTAGGTCTAAGGTCGCGAGAAAGTCACTAAGATAAGGATCTTCATGCACTAACACTCCGTTTTGTCTGGCGAGTGCAACAATTTCTTCTGCTAAGTCGCCAAAACCTTTCGCAATTATGGTGGGTGCTCCGCTGGATATTGCCCCACCGGCACTGTCAGATTTAAGTGGCTCAGCTTGGTTATTTTGTTGGTATCTAAGACCAACCGCGCTTTTTTGTTTTGTTTTTGTTTTGTCTGTCATTAGAGTATGTGCCTCTGGATGTTAAGCTTTAGCTTGAAAGACATGATTGGGACGTTGTCGCAAAGTATCGGGGATTTTCCCTAACTGGCAATCGCTTTTGCTCACTTCAATGCCTAGTGAGTCCAGTTTTCTGAGTAATAGCGGCAGGTAGTTCATTACTTGAATTTTCACTGCTTCATTAGAAGCATAAAAATGTATTTCTAAAGTATTCTCTCTTAATTTCGCCTTAGTTAAGATTTCACCTATTTTACCGACAGCTAATTTCATGGTGAGTTGCCACATTTTATTGCTTTGTTCATCAGATGATGGCGCTTCTTTGTTGTTATCTTCTCGTTTAATTAACAATTCAATATCTTTAAAACTTCCACCTAGTGCCGAAGGTAAATTGTAATAAAAAGTCTCTTGACCTTGGATCATTTGTTCTGCGTTGCTGAGCTTGTTTGTCTGATGCCCCGATAAAAGTCGACCAATTTCCTTCATTAATTGGTGCTTTCGTTCTAACTGCGACATGTCGTTCAGAGCTTTTATTGATACATCTGGTTTTACATGACCTGTGTTGTTTAATACATTATTTAATGTTGATGTTATGTGTTCAGATCGTTTAGATTGACTTCGAGCCAATCTCGCACTGAGAGACATCTGTAATAGAGTAACCAAACCACTCATTAATCCTTGGCTTGGAGCGGGGATAACCATTTGTGAAGCTGACAAACTTAGTGCCGGAGTAGTTAATAGTTGTCTTATTTGATTAGCGTCTTGCTCTTTACCTTGGGGTAGAGATTGTTTAATTTGCTGTAATACTTGTTCAATTAATTGTTTGCTTGATTTTTCGGTTGCCCCCTTGAAAAAGTCGTCATCGGCTAACGCCTTTTCTATTGATTGTAATGTAATGGCAGGGGCTTCTGATTTGGGCTGTACGATACGCAATAAACTTTGTACTAAACTAATTTGTTCTGATTTATTAGAGAGCAGAGTTTGGTTGATCACACTTTGCGGCAAAGGTCTTTCTTGAACCGCAGCCGTTAAGTTATGAATTGCCTCTTTCATGCTGAATGACGTTTCTTGATACTTTTTGGTATCTGCGGGTGGCAGCACAGACCTAAACTTATTATCAATATTTTTTTGCAGTGCCTCAGAACCCGGGCTTTGAATATTTGTGTTCGTTTCTGGGCGAGGTATTTTGGAGTGTGCCTGAGTTTGTGCCTGTGTTTGCGTCTGCGTCTGCACCTGGATCTGTTTAATAGCATCACTGGGTAAATTAAGTCGTTTAGTGACTGCTTGTTGATGAGGCAATTTGAGTGGCGCTAAAGCTTGGGCAATCTCCTTGGTGACAGGAATGCTCGCTACAGGTTTAATACCTTGTAGTAATAATTCAATTTCACCATTCGGTTTTATTTTCAGGTCTATCTTATCGATAATTAAGGGCTGTAATTTTTGAATCAGTCCTTGGTTTTGTCCATCCTTCATTTGGCTTAGTTGCTGTAAAACTGGCTGCATAGGCAATTCAACGTTAACTGATTTCGCTAGTACGTTACTGGGGATTATTTGATTTGCAGGTAATTTTAGTAAACGTTGTAGTTGTTGCTCAGTGAGCGAAATTATACTCGTAGATTTGGCACTTGCAGGGGAGAAAAATGCGAGAGTAGGATTATTTTCTACGGATAATTTTACTTGAAGAACTTGGCCTTCGCCTAATCTTCCCTTTATATCAGGATTATTTAATAAAACGTCTCTACCTTGCGAAACAGTATTTCTACTTAAACTTAAAACCTTGCCAGCTAAATGTTTAACCAATACCTCAACACCATGGCGAGACACCTCAGGTGAAGTGGATAATTGACTCAACTGAATGAGTGCCTGAGATAAGGTTGCTATTGAGGAGTGGGGAATGTCAGGCATATAAATATTATCGGCTGATATTAAGAAAAGTAAAAATTA
This sequence comes from uncultured Paraglaciecola sp., assembly GCF_913058035.1. Classification (GTDB taxonomy): domain Bacteria; phylum Pseudomonadota; class Gammaproteobacteria; order Enterobacterales; family Alteromonadaceae; genus Paraglaciecola. The sequence continues at coordinate 15,393 of NZ_CAJXPA010000051.1, forward strand.
AGGTGTAGCTTACGTGAAACTTGGGCCGTTTGGCTAATCGGCTTGTTTATAGTTTGAACTCTATGGTGTTGTTTGGGCCTATCTTTGCTGATTATTTTGTTACTAATTGCTATTAACTATTTGTTCTAGCTAGTAGGTCAGGGCCAAACCCTATGATATTATTGACCTTAGATTGATCGCTGCTTTGTCACACTTTTTGTCACATGTTTGTTACGCACATCACATTATTTTTATAAAAGAAACGAGAATACATTTGACAGTTCTTTCCGTGACTAATTTATCTGTAGTGAAAAGAGATAGATTGTTGTTTGAAAATATAAACTTTGATGTCGAGCGAGGTACTTTACTTTACGTCAAAGGGCAAAATGGAGCAGGTAAAACCAGTTTGCTAAGAGTTCTTGCTGGTTTAGTTGAGCCTGATTCTGGCGAAGTGCATTTTTGTCAACAAGACATTAAAGATTATCGAGAAAATTACTATCAACATTTGGTTTATTTTGGTCATAAACTTGGAATAAATCTGACTTTAAGTGCGCTGGAAAACTTAGAGTTTTGGTGCAAGCAGCACCAAGTCACTATTTCAGTTGATACAATTTTTTGTACCTTGGCTAAGCTTAACTTAGTGGGTTTAGAAGATATTCCTGTTGCTAATTTATCGGCTGGACAACAACGTAGAGTTGCATTGGCAAGGTTTTGGTTTAAACAAGATGCAAAATTATGGATTTTGGATGAACCATTTACTGCTCTTGATACTCAAGGTATTGAGTTGTTAAGCAAACAGATTACTCAATTTCTTGGCATCGGTGGGTCTGTGGTGGTGACTTCTCATCAAGCTTTGCGCTTAGACTACCCAACCGATGAAATAACCTTGGAGTATCGAATTTAGTGGCAGCATTGATGGCTATTTTAAAACGCGACTTAGCTTTGGCCTACAGACAAAGAGCTGAGCTTATGCAGCCCATGTTATTTTTTATTTTGGTGATCAGCCTTTTTCCACTAGGAGTGGGGCCTGAACCAAAAACGTTACAACTGATTGGTCCTGGGGTTATTTGGGTGGCCGCCATATTATCTTCTTTATTGGGTTTAGAGAGATTATTTCGGGACGACTTTGAAGATGGATCATTAGAACAATTGATGTTGTCCAGTACTTCATTACCTGCTGCTGCTTTGGTCAAAGTATTGGCTCATTGGTTAACCAGTATTCTTCCATTGATTGTATTATCACCCTTATTAGCGTTGTTTTTACACCTTAGTGAACCTATGTACTGGGCATTGCTGAAAACCTTGCTATTGGGTACTCCTTTATTGAGCCTAATTGGTGCTATAGCCGTAGGATTGACTGTAGGATTAAACCGTGGGGGCGTTTTATTAGCTTTGTTATTGTTGCCAGTGTTTATACCCTTATTAATCTTTGCTACTTCTGCTGTCGAATCGGCCTCGATGCAATTGCAATATAGTGCGCAGCTAGCAATTATTGGTGCTATGTTCCTTTTCTCCTTAGCTTTGGCACCCTTTGCCATTGCTTATGCACTTAGAGTGAGTCAAACCTAATGTGGAAGTGGTTACATCCTTACGCTAAAACTGAACGCACCTATCATTTATGCCAAAAATTGTTGCCTTGGTGTAGTTTATTGGGTTTAGCAGTTATTTTATTTGCATCTTTTTGGGGCTTAGCTTTCGCCCCAGCGGATTATCAACAAAGTGACGCTTACAGAATTATCTACGTGCATGTGCCTAGTGCGGTGCTTTCAAAAAGTTTATATATCGCCATGGCAGTGTCTGCTTTTATTGGTTTAGTTTGGCAAGTTAAAACATCTTTTATGGCAATGATGGCTTTGGCACCCATAGGTGCCATGGTGACATTTGTGTCACTTATCACTGGTGCTGCTTGGGGTAAACCTATGTGGGGCACATGGTGGGAGTGGGATGCACGATTAACCTCACAATTAATATTATTATTTTTATTTCTTGGGGTGATTTCTTTATACAAAGCATTTGAAGATAAACAACAAGCTGGGAAAGCTGCTGGGGTGATGGCTGTAGTGGGTATCATCAATCTACCTATTATCCATTATTCGGTTGAATGGTGGAATACCCTGCATCAAGGCGCCACTATATTAAAGTTGGGTAAACCCTCGATGCCAGCAGAAATGTTATGGCCGTTACTGCTTTCTATTCTTGGCTGGGTAATTGTCTGCGGTGCTATTTTCTTATTGCGGATGCAAAACGAAATACTTCAAAGAGAAATCAGGCGCCCTTGGGTGGTAGCTTTAGCAAATAAAAGCTCAACGCTAAATGAGGGCAAATAATGGCTTTTGAAGACCTTAATAGTTTTTTTGACATGGGTGGTTATGGTTTATACGTATGGTTGTCTTTTGGCGCTTCAGCCTTAAGTTTATTAATTTTGTGGCTAGACTCGTTTTTTTCAAAGCGAACATTATTGACTCAAGTATTGAAAGAACAAGCAAGGCAAGCTCGCATTAAAGTTGCTGCTGAAAAAAACAATAACGGAGAAACAACATGAACCCAAGGCGTCAAAAACGTTTGATGGCTGTATCCGCAATCTTTCTAGTATTGGGAGGCGCTATTGGTTTGATGTTGTATGCACTGAGCCAAAATATTGATTTATTTTATACTCCGTCCGAAATTATAGAGGGTAAAGCAGGGCAAATTCCTGATGTCGGTCAGCGTTTGCGTATTGGTGGCATGGTTGTGCCCGGCACTGTTAAACGCGACCAAGAAACGTTAGCTGTCAGTTTTGATCTAGTGGATATTGGTCCTGCTGTGACAGTCAGTTATCAAGGTATTTTGCCTGATCTGTTTCGTGAGGGGCAAGGAATTGTTGCAACCGGTGTGTTGACAACAAATAACCACATTGATGCTCATGAAGTGCTGGCAAAACATGATGAAGAATATATGCCGCCCGAATTGGCAGAAAAGATGAAAGGCATTAAGCACGTTAAACCAGAACAAGCTAATTACGGTAAAATTGAGGTAGGTAAATAATTATGTTGGCTGAACTAGGTAATTTCGCTTTAATACTGGCCCTGATGATGGGCATATTGTTATCTATTTATCCTATGTGGGGTGCTTATAAAAATCATTCTCAAATGATGGCAATGGCAAAACCATTGGCGATTGGCATGTTCGTATTTACTGCTTTTGCATATGGCTGCCTAACGCATGGTTTTATTACCGATGATTTTAGTTTGGCTTATGTAGCAAATACTTCAAACAGTACTTTGCCGATTTATTACAAAATCACCGCTGTGTGGGGTGGGCATGAAGGTTCATTTCTATTGTGGGTGTTAATATTTTCTATTTGGACTGTGGCGGTAGCACTTTTTAGTAAGGCTATTCCCATTAAAATGGTTGCCAGAGTGTTGTCTATTCTAGGCATGGTAGGCATTGGTTTTTACTTGTTTATGTTGCTCACCTCTAATCCATTCGATCGTCTGTTACCTTTCTTCCCTATTGATGGCAAAGATCTAAATCCGCTACTGCAAGACTTTGGTATGATTATACATCCACCTATGTTGTATATGGGGTATGTGGGATTTTCTGTGGCTTTTGCCTTTGCGCTTGCGGCACTAATCTCTGGACAATTGGATTCTACTTGGGCGCGCTGGTCAAGGCCATGGACCATTGCAGCATGGTCTTTTTTGACAGTCGGTATTTCACTCGGCAGTTGGTGGGCTTACTACGAACTTGGCTGGGGTGGCTGGTGGTTTTGGGATCCAGTCGAAAATGCCTCATTTATGCCCTGGTTAGTGGGTACTGCGTTAATTCACAGTTTGGCCGTTACCGAAAAACGTAAAGTATTTAAGTCTTGGACAGTTTTATTAGCGATATCTGCATTTTCATTAAGCTTACTAGGAACGTTTTTAGTTCGTTCAGGTGTGTTGGTTTCAGTGCATTCATTTGCCAGTGACCCTAGCCGTGGATTATTTATTCTTGGTTTATTAGTGGTGATTATTGGTGGATCACTTGCATTGTATGCTTACAGAGCACCTCAGCTCAAAGGTAGTGGTAGATACCAATTGTTTTCAAGAGAAGTATTATTGATTGGTAATAATGTGTTTTTAACTGCGGCCACATTAGTGGTGTTATTAGGTACCTTATTGCCTTTGGTTCACAAAGAACTGGGTTTAGGGTCAATTTCTATTGGCGCACCATTCTTTAATCAAATGTTTACTTATCTGATAGTGCCATTTGTGTTGTTTATGGGCATAGGTCCATTGTCACGCTGGAAAAGCCAATCGGCACACGCTTTATATAAACAATTATTGATTGCGTTTGGTTTAAGTTTGTCTGCTGGCATATTGGTCAATGCCAGTTTCGAGCAATCGAGCTATATGGCGGCGTTAGGCTTAGTTATGAGTTTTTGGATCATGACGACGACTATCATGGAAATTCGTCAACGCATTCAACCCCAGTTGGCCACCGGCAAGTTTACTATTTTGCAAAGCCTTAAAAAGCTTACACCGAGTCATTGGGGTATGGTGTCTGGACATCTCGGTTTCGCCGTGACACTTATCGGGATTGCATTAGTGAGTGCCTACAGTGTGGAACGTAATTTAAGAATGGGTGTAGATGATAGGGTCACGCTACAAAACTATGAATTTGTATTTAAAGGTGTTTCGGAATTTGCTGGTCCTAACTACACAGCGGATATTGGGCATGTTGATGCGTATCAAAACGGTAAAAAAGTGGCGTCACTTGCTGCTGAAAAACGTTTTTATCCAGTTCAAAGAAACGTCATGACTGAAGCAGGAATAGATTCTGGTTTAACGCGAGATTTATTTGTGGCGTTGGGCGAACAGCTTAATAATGGTGATTGGTCGCTACGTATCTACGTTAAACCTTTTATTAACTGGATATGGCTAGGTACATTTATTATGGCGTTTGGTGGGGTGTTATCTATCAGTGATAAGCGTTATCGAACCGCAAAAAATGTTGAAAAAGCAAAAACGACTAAGAAGCCAAGCTCAGCATTGACGGAGCAGCCATCTTGAAAAAAATCGCTTTTTATCTAATCCCTCTAGGGCTGTTTATGAGTTTGAGCATATTTTTGTATCAAGGCTTGTTTTCTGACCCTAGAGATCATCAATCTAGCTTGCTAGAAAAGCCGATGCCTGAATTTGTGTTACCTGATTTGATGAACATTGAGCAGACATACACTCAGGAAGTATTCCTTGGGGAAGTGACCTTACTCAATGTTTGGGGGGTGTGGTGCATCACATGTGCTATCGAGTTGCCTTATCTCAAGCAATTACAAGATGAAGGCAAACATATTGTGGGCTTATATTATGATCAAGACATTGATCCTGATTTTGGAGTGAAGACGGTCGAGCGAGTGCAGCAAGAAGTAACAGACAAACTTAATCAATTGGGTAATCCTTATGCTTATAATATCTTTGATGTAAAACGAAATTTATCCTTGGATCTGGGAGTGACGGGCGCCCCAGAAACATACTTAATCGATCGACAAGGTAAGATACGTTTACACCATATTGGTGATATTAATCCACGGGTTTGGAAGAGTAAATTTGCAAATATGTACGATGAATTGGTGGCACAATGAATCGTTTAATAAGCACATTATTACCCTTAATGCTTATTATGTTTGCATGTCTTAGCAACGTAGCGATAGCCACAGAAGATAAATTTCACCTTGATTCCCCTGAAAAAAGTGCATTGTTTTTAGAGTTAACCAAAGAATTACGCTGCCCTAAATGTCAGAACCAAAATATTGCCGATTCTGATGCAATGATAGCGGTGGACTTGCGACGCAAAGTTTATGAGTTGCTGCAAAAAGATTATGACAGAGACCAAGTGATTGATTATATGAAACAACGCTATGGTGACTTTGTGTATTACCAACCACCGGTCAATTCTATGACAATTTGGCTATGGTTATTACCTGTATTGTTTATTTTTGTTGCCTTAGCGGCTGTAGTTATCACTCGCAAGCGTCAACCTGCAGAGATGGATAACGAGCAGCTAGCCAAAGCCCAAGCAATTTTGGAGCGTGAAGAGTGAGTCTTTTTTATCTTGGGATGGCGTTGTGTGCTGCTATCTTTCTAGTGTTTGTTTTATTTCCTTGGTTCAGGAAAAACGCTGACGATTCTGTCAGCACGTTGTCTAATAAAAGCCTGATTAAACAGCGTTTGAAAGAGCTACAAGTTGAGCAACAGCAAGGTTTGTTGAGCGAGACAGATAGATTACAGTCAGAAAACGAATTAAAAATTGCCCTGTTAGATGAAGTAAAAACCAGCGATGTTAAACAAAGCGGCGTTACGTTAGCCATTTCAATGGGCGCAGTGTTGAGCTTATCGATAGGTATAGGCGTGTATCTATATTCGAATCAAATTAAAAGTGTTCAAGAATGGCAACTTGCGCAACAGCAAACAAGTGAACTTGGGCAGCGGATGCTTAACGGTGATGAAAATCTTGATTTAAATGACTTACAAACGTTTGCTTTAGGATTGAGAACAAAATTAGTTGATACCCCAGAAGATGCGACTGGTTGGATGTTGTTAGGTCGAGTATCCGGTGCCCTTAATAGAGTGGATAGCGCTGTTCAAGCATTTGAAAAGTCTTTGAAATTTGATCCTAATAACGTGGGTACGTTATCCAGTTATGCTCAAGCACTATTGATGACTGGCCAAGAAGAACAGGCTTTACAGGCTAAGCAAGCGCTGTTACGCATACTCTATTTAGAACCCGATAATACTAATGCCATGGGAGTTTTAGCTATTGCCGCGTCTGAGTTAGGTGATAAACAATTAGCGCTTGAAAATTGGCAACGATTAGTTGCTTTTATACCCCAAGCTGATCCCAACTATATTGCTATCAATCAAAGGATTTTACAATTACAGGTAGAGTTAGAGCAGGGTAATCAACAAGTGGTTCAAAATCAGGTTAGTCTGACAAATGAAGAGTCAAATGAAGAGTTAAACGAAGAATTAAGTGAAGAGTTAAATTCAACACGAGTCTCCATAACGATTAATATTAACGACGATTTACAGAAAAAATTGCCTAAAGAAGGTTTTTTATTCGTATTTGCTCAAGAAAGTACTGGTGCAGTGAGAATGCCAGCTGCGGTGGTAAAAATACCATTGGGTGACTTTCCTGTAGTGGTAGAGCTGTCTGATAAAAATGCGATGATGGCGAATTATACCTTGTCGCAACTTCAACAAGCTAAGCTAGTGGCCAGAGTATCCATAGATGAAAATGTGGCTCAGGCAACAGGTGAATTTCAAGGGGAATGGATAGCCACTCTTCGCGCAAACCAATTAACACAAGAAACAATAACGATAGACAAGGAGCTGTAATGAATAGGGTCAATATTTTAACACTAGTATTAGGGCTGATGTTACTCGGTGGGTGTGCATCTCATAAAAGCACGGTCGAACAAACTCAGCGTTATGAAGATCCTAAAGACCCGTTAGAGTCATTTAACCGCATTATGTGGGACTTTAACTATGAAATTCTGGATGAATATGTGCTTCGGCCGACTGCTGTCGCATACGTGGATTATATGCCACAAATAGCGCGTACTGGTTTACTAAATATGGCAGAAAATTTAGAGGAACCCTCCAATAGTCTGAATAATTTATTGCAATGGAAGTTGGATGGTACGTTTATTAGCTTAGGACGTTTTTTGCTGAATTCTTCTTTGGGTTTGTTAGGCGTAATTGACATCGCCAGTGAAATAGGATTAGAAACTCAAGAAGAGGAATTTGGAGAAGTACTGGGTAAATGGGGGGTGGGTACAGGTCCCTATTTGATGATACCCGCACTAGGACCGAGTGACGTGCGTAGCTCGGTAGGCGATTTTGTTGATACGTCTTATTCTCCGATGGATGGCCTTAATTTTTACTTGGGATTTTTACGCGTTGGCATTAAAGCATTGGAAGGTCGAGCGTCGGTGATCCAACAAGAGCAGCAGTTAAGTTCTTCTACCGATCCTTATGCATTCGTGAAAAGTGCTTATTTTCAAAACTTAAAATTTAAAGTGTTAGACGGAAAAATAGTGAAGTCTGAAGAAGAAGCCGCACTAGAAGACGATATCGATGCGTTTTTGGATAACCTGTAACCCACAACCTAATAGCACAGAAAATACAAATAATGGGTAGTGAGTAAAACAGACAAGTTTAAAAACAAACTCACTATTCAAGAAAGTGAGACACGCCCATCAGTGTTCAAAGCACAAATGAGAAGTTAGGACAAACATGCAGAAGCATAATTTTGTCTTAACTTAATTCTCATATTCAGTTGTGCGACGTTGAAGTGTTTAATATTTAGTATGCAAAAGAAATGTTGTTTTCTAGGCTATTTATACCCGTTCGGGTTGTTTGCTTGCCAATTCCAAGAGTCTCTGCACATTTCAGAGAGACCTCTGATGGCTGTCCAACCCAGAGCATCGCTGGCTGTTTTAGGATCGGCATAACAAGAAGCGACATCACCACCTCTGCGAGGTACAAACTCATAGGGGATAGCTTTACCGCTTTGTTTTTCAAATTCTTTGACCATATCCAGTACACTATATCCCTGACCTGTGCCGAGATTATAAGTCACGATACCTGAACCTGTTGAAAGTTTATCAAGAGCTTTTAAGTGACCAGCAGCTAAATCCTCAACATGAATATAGTCCCTTACACCCGTGCCATCAGGCGTGTCATAGTCGTTACCATAGATAGATAATTTGTCACGCTTACCTGTAGCGACTTGGGTAATGAAAGGCATTAGATTATTTGGTATACCGTTGGGATCTTCTCCAATGCGACCTGATGGATGTGCCCCAGCCGGGTTGAAGTATCGAAGTAGAGCAATGTTCCATTCGTTATCAGAATTATACAAGTCACGTAACACCAACTCAACCATGAGCTTTGACATACCATATGGATTAGTAGGTTTACCAGTGGGCATGTCTTCATGCAGTGGTAATTCAACTGGATCGCCATAGACAGTGGCAGACGAACTAAACACTAGATTTTTAACACCAAACTTATTCATGGCCTCGCAAAGCGCTAAAGTACCGTGCACATTGGTATTATAATAACTAAGTGGTTTTGACACCGACTCACCCACGGCTTTTAACCCAGCAAAATGAATGACCGCATTAATTTTATGTTTGGAAAAAAGTAATTCTAAAATGGTGTGATCGCGAATATCACCCTGTACAAAGATGGTACTTTTGCACGTGAGTTCTTCGACACGTCTGAGTGACTCTTGTGAGGAGTTGCACAAGTTGTCGAGCACTATTACTTGATTACCTGCTTCTAAAAGCTGTAACACCGTATGACTACCGATGTATCCGGCTCCACCCGTTACTAAAATGGTTTGCATTGTTAACGTCCTTGAGAATGAGATTGTGATTGAGGGATATACTTCGCGCACAAGGTGTATTGTACTGGTTTAACTACAGCAGGATAAAGTAACGTGACCAATAAAGCCCAAACAATGGCCATCCAGTTTGTAGATGTTTGAATTATAAAAGTAAACACTGGGATCACCACTAACATTTTTAACACATTCAGTAATAATTTTTCAGGTCCAACGAGTTTATTTTGAGCCAATTGCATTGCCGCCAGCCTTTCGGTTAAAGATAAATCACGCAATTGAGGGATTTGTTTGGACGAAAAATACAACTTCATATTAATAATGACCTATTCATAACGAAAAAGTAATGATAAAAAACCCAACTAAGTTAACAGACCTAGTTGGGCGTCGATTTTAATACCTGTTTAAACTAGTTACTAGGCTGTTCAGCAAGCTTTTCCCATTTCTTAGTTTTGAATGTAAATAAGAAGATGACAGCACCAATTGAAATAGTAAATAAACTGATTTGTAAGTAAAGATTAGGCATATCTTCGACCTTATTAGGATCAAAGTTTCCAGCTAGCAAGCCGGCAACTACGTTACCGATAGAGTAAGTGAGTACAAACACCCCCATCATCTGACCAGCAAAGCGTTTAGGTGACAATTTACTGACCGCTGATAATGCAACCGGACTCAAACAAAGCTCACCTACAGTATGCAAAAAGTAAGTAGCGATAAGCCAATAAGGAGCAACCTTTAAACCCGTGGCAGCCACTTGTGCAGCAAAAAACATCACCAAAAAGCCTGAAGCCATAATAATTAAGCCAATAGCACATTTTAATCCGTACGACGGGGTAATCATCCTTTTAGCCATGTTTATCCACATTGCTGCGAAAAAAGGCGACAAAATAACGATAAACATGGAATTAGCAGATTGTAGCCACTCTGGCGGAATTTCAAAAGTACCAATAATTCTATCAGTATAATTTTGCCCAAATAGATTCAAAGATGAACCAGCCTGTTCAAAACCAGTCCAGAAAAATATAGACGCGATACACACTAAAAATAAAGCCCCTAGTTGACGCTTTTCGTTAGGTGAATTGTTACCAAGAAAAAATATAGCAGCAAAATAACCTAGAAATAAGACAGTCGCTAGAATGGCAAATTTTTGAGCAACAACAACTGCATTGAATGCCATTAAATTGTTCATCAGCATATAGGCAACCACTACAACAGCGAGCAAAAACAAACCTATAATCGACCAACTAATTTTTGCCGCTTTTGGAGACAACTTAACGGTTGGTTCAGCGCCTGCACCGTCTAACTTGCTAAGGGTTAACTTATATAATACTAAGCCTATAGCCATTCCCACAGCCGCAGCACCAAAAGCCCAATGCCAACCATTGTTAATGCGTAAATACCCACAAACTGCGTAGCCTATAACTGATCCTAGGTTGATACCTAAATAATATAGGGTGTAACCACTATCACGTCGGTTGTCATCACTGGCATAAAGTTGTCCTACCATGGCACCAATATTGGGTTTCAACAAACCCGTGCCTAACACCACTAAAATTAGCCCTATAAAAAAAGTGTAGTCATTGGGGATTGCCAGCACAATATGCCCAAACATTATAATTATTCCGCCATACCAAACAGCTTGCTGTCCGCCAATTAAACGGTCGGCCATCCAGCCACCAGGTAAGCCCATTAAATACACAGAACCGGTATATAAACCATAAATCGCGGTTGCCGAAGCAACCGTGATTGCTAACCCACCTTCTTGAATTGATGCCGTCATAAAGAGCACCAACATGGCACGCATGCCGTAGTAACTCATACGCTCCCACATTTCTGTCAGAAATAGTGTAGAAAGTCCCCCTGGGTGCCCCATGAAATCTTTCGTTTTTGTTTGAACTGATTCAGTTGTCATTTAATCTGCCTTTTATTTTTATAATGTTTGACAAGTTAGACTGTGCCCAATGATAAAAGCCTCCCTGAAGGCAAAAGTATCTTATGGGTATATTGTATCAACACAAACCAAAATATCTTGAGGTCTGAATTGAGAATAGGCCTAACGTTGTCTGTCATTTGGACGCATTGTTTATACTAGAGCACAGAAATTAAAACAACTCTGTCGTTAAAAACAAATTGTACTAGTGGCCATTTTGTATTCATTACTATGTTTATGACACATATAAAGTAATTTTACTTTACGTGTTTGATCGTAAGTTTGTGTGCGGTTTTGATTAATTTTATATCGTAAGGTTTTTAATAAATTAAAAACGTGCATGAAATATCCATAAGCAACGTTTGCAACAAGTCGTGTTTATCTAAAACAATCGCTTATAACTGAGTAACATTATGCTTACATTTTGACTACAAGCTTTAACATTAATTCGCTAGCCATCAGGTAGTTATCTTTGTTATGATCAGTAAATGGACAAGCATTGTAGTAACC
>NZ_CAJXPA010000052.1 GCF_913058035.1 uncultured Paraglaciecola sp.
AAAAAATATAAGTTCTATTTTAATATTTGTCATTTTAGTCAGTGCATGTGAAAAATCGCCTGTTAAAGAAGGTGGTGGCAAATTTGGCATGTTGGATAGCAATCTTCCTGAATTCGCTGCAATTGGATTTTTTGAACATATTTATAATGAGCAAGATCTAAAAGGTGCTATTAAATTAAGCACCCCGAAGATGGGGCGGCTGTTACGTTCTTATCACAACAATAGAGGTGTTCAAAGATATGTCTTAAATATGCAGTTTGATAAAGTGGCTATTGAATCTAAGTCTCGCAGTGCAGGAAGAGATGAATTTGCTAAGAAGGCACAAATTTCCTTGTTTTTTGAAGGTGAATTAAATGGCGATATATTAAAAGATATACGACTTGTCGAACTAATTAAGATAGGAGATAGCTGGAAAGTGGATGAAGTCAGTGTGAACTGACCTTCAATTTTCTTCAACACACTTGAGATTAGTTCATGACTTCTTTGTAAATGATTTATAAATTAATGAGTGCACGTCCAACTTTCTTGATTTTATATGTATTCAATACTTCAATATGTTTTCGCTACAGTAACAACTAATATTGATTTGATATTGCGGTGTACTTCTTAATAACCATTAGATTTTAAATGCATCCTATCTAAGACTAACTATTGTAAGAAAAGTTAAGAAGGATAAAAGGTTAAACTCACTTATCAAATAAAATTTAGTTACCAAAGGCCATTACACAATCCATCAAGCTAATATGTTCAATCTACCCGTTCAGTCAAAATACAGCATCGCTCCCCTTATCATTATAATGGTTAGTATTGTGTTGGCAATTTCAGAACCATTTAGCAGTGACTGGTTAGCATACGACAGAAATCAGCTTCATAATTTCCAATGGTGGCGAATGTTAACCGCACATTTTCTTCACACTAATATCACACACTTATTATTAAACATCACAGGTTTAACATTATTGTGGGCATTACACGGTCACTATTTCAAAATGGCCTGCTATATCAGTCAATTTTTTGTATTGTGTTTAGGCACGAGTATTGGCTTATATTTGTTCGCTGAGCAGATGCAATGGTATGTAGGGTTGTCTGGTGTACTTCATGGCTTGTTTGTTATTGGGGCTTATCTAGATATACAAAACCAATTTAAAACTGGATGGATAATGCTACTAGGCGTATGGCTTAAGGTTACACATGAACAGATTTATGGAGCCAGTGAAGAGGTAGCTAAGTTGATTGCAGCCCATGTTGCAATAGACGCTCACTTGTTTGGAACACTCACTGGCAGCATCATTATATTATATTATATAGGAATAAAAAAACTCAGAACTTAACGTTATCACTGCAGTTATTAAAGTCAGCGAATAGTTTTTTTATTAACTCTTAAGCACTTTACCTGATGGTGAGTTAAATGCCTTTATCGATTCGAATTTACCAAACTCATATGTGTGCTAAATACGTCAAAATGACATTCATTTGTTGAACGAACTTATGAGTATTCTCAAATAAACTGACATCACATTGATGAAATTATCACCAATGTGATGTGTATGGTTTATAAGTTGGTTTCGAACAACTTGTATATTCTTCTATATTCGTCCAACCATGAACTGGGTTGAACAAAACCGTGCGATTCTACCGGATAAATTGCCGTTTCAAAATCCTGTTTTTCTAATTCAATTAAGCGTTGAACTAGCCTCACCACATCAACAAAAAACACATTACTGTCTATCATCGGCGCATTGATCAGTAATGGTTTTTCTAGTCCTTCAGCGAAATAGATAGGTGAACTCCTTTCGTAGGCAATTGGATCAATGTCAGGTGTATTCAGTATATTTGAAGTATATCCGTGATTGTAATGTGCCCAATCGCTGACAGGTCTCAGTGCGGCACCAGCTTGGAACAAATCAGGAGAGTTAAATAATGCCATAAAAGTCATAAAACCTCCGTAAGAGCCACCATAAGTGCCTACCCTGTTAGCATCCACATCAAGATTTTCTACCAACCAATCAACACCGTCTTCTAAATCTTGGATTTCTGGTGTTCCCATTCGCCGATAAATAGCGGTACGCCAATCTCTTCCATAACCAGCTGAAGCGCGATAATCCATATCCAGCACAACATAACCTTGCTGTGCGAGCATATTATGGAACATAAATTCTCTGAAATATCCTGACCAACCTAAATGTGAGTTTTGCAAATATCCTGCACCATGATTAAACACCACTGCCTTGTGTTTTTGACCAGTTGGCAAATCTCTGGGTGAATAAATTCGTGAATATATCGGTTGTTCTGTGTGAGACGACTTGATCGGTACTATGTCTGGGGCAAGCCAATTAATATCTAAGAATGCCTGACTAATCGTTTGAGTAAGTTGTATCGCTGACTTGTCAGTAACCGACTGTAGATATAACTCTGGCGGACGAACTAAACTAGAATGCGACAACAATAACGACTGTTCATCTGGGCTTAATTGATAATCTGTCATACCGTTCAGATTGGTAAGTACTTGTAATGTGTCATCTTTCAAAGCGGCGCGATATATTTCGTATATACCCGGGTGTTTTTTATTTGCTTTAAAATATATAAATTGATCGTCAGAGCTTAATGTCAACGCATCAACTTCATAGTTACCCGTGGTAACAGCCCTAGCTTGGCCATTTAAAGGTTTAATATATAGGTGTGAAAAGCCTGTTTCTTCAGATAAATAGTACAGAACATCACTGTTATTTAACCAACCATAACTGTTGAACTTGTAATTTACCCAAGCCTTATCATGCAGTCGGTGTTGATTGACCAACGTTGCTGCAACAGTATCGACGGTAGCGAGCCATCTGTCTTTGTTGTCCCATGCTTCTAGCATAATAGCCACTTTTTCACCGTCGTTATGCCATTGAATGGCACCTTGCGACCAATACCAGTCTTGCATAAGGCTAATATCTCTAGGCAAACGGTTAGCTGTATAATTTTCGCCTTTAGCTTCAGCATTTTCTCGTTTCACCGATTCCAAAACGTCTTCGTTATATCCCGGCAAACTGTTATAACTAAGTTGTCGTTGCGAACGACTATCTAGGTTGAGTAACCAAATACCGTGTTTCACTGGTTTTGCGTCTGCTACCCTGCGGCGCACATTGTTGTTGGCTATTCTTCCATCGTCATTAATATAGTTGGGCATAATATCGCCTTCATCACGCCAACTAGACTCTTCTTGTTCAACCAGCACCAGCCACTTTCCGTTAGGCGACAAGCTTACTTCTACCGTTTCTTTTCCTTCTGAAAAATAAAATATCGCAGGCGCAAGAGTATTATTTTGTCGTGCAAGCTGTTGTTTTTTATTAAAATGTAACTTTTTTTGTTGGCGTTTTAACGCCACCACTTCAATTAATTGTTGTTGCTGTTCTGCAATATAATCTTCTGCTTCTTCGACTGCAGTGGGTTCATCTGCAAATTGCCATGAAACTAGTTGCTCATATAGACCCTTATCAGGATGGATAGCATAAATAGCGTTATCACTTTGAAAACTTAAACGCCCATCGTTTAGGAAAACTAAATTGGTTGGTTGTTTATTGTCTTTTGTTAGTTGTTTAAGATTATTTTCAGCCAGATTTTTAACAAAAATATTGCCTTCAAATACCCATGCAGCAGTCTCTTCATCTTTACTTAGTATTCGATTTTTATAAGCGTGTAAATGTAATTGTGTCAATTCGACCTTAACACCATTGCCTTTTTGGTCTATTGGTTTTATCCATAAATCAGACAAAAGTGAAGCTTGCTGTTTTTGTTGATAATAAACAGCTTGGCTATCATCGGCCCAATACTCAGAGGAAGGCTGACGGCCAATCCAATCCGGGTCAGCCATAATTTGTTCTAGTGTTAATTGTTCAGATTCGGTATTGCTCGTAATCGATTGATAAGCTTTGACAGGTTTTAACTGTGATACATCAGCTTGATTAACAATTGGATCAGCAGTTTGGGTTGCCGAACAGGCAAATAGTAAAGTGGTAGCACTAGCTAACATTAAGCCTTTTTTATTCAGTTTAAACATGCGTTAAGCCTTTGACAATTTTGAAATAAACTTCAAGACTATTAAAGCGCACAAATAGGTCATTTGGCAAAACAAAAACTTAAAAAGCCAAACAGTAAATTGCCTTACGTTACATATTTTTTACACACATAAAAAAGGGATGTTATTGTAGGTTGGTTATAATGTTTCATATTCGACAAAAAAAGTATCATACTTTTTGTCGAGTCTTTCGTCAGCTATCGAACTATGGATGACGTTAGAGAATTAGAACTATCAAACTATATTTAACGACAAATCATCATACGATTGATAAACCTCGACTGACTGCAACGAATTGCGGACAATTGGCATATTCGGTTTATGATTAAGCTGTTGCTCTAAAGCGATCATTAACGTTGCATTAAGTGGCTATAAATAAGTGGCTATAAATAATTAGCTAAAATAGCTAACTGAGTGAGACTAGCCAACCGTTTTTTGTCCTACTTGAATGACATCTTATATTTCAATTACTCACACTATTCTGGTCTATTGGTTCGACACAAAACCTGTGATAATTTAGTTCGGCACAAAATCTGTGGGATTTTATATTGACGAGTTGTGCATGCCCGATCCTGGCGTGGCAAACATGCATCCTAAGATATAGTTATTAACGACCAGTAACACTATAATAATCAATAGCTTCTTTACGATACCAAGCTCCATGGCCTGAACTGTTCATGACAATTCGAGTCAAAAAGATCTGAGCCATTTGTTTGAATAACCACCGCATTAACTATTGTCTTAATTGTCCAGAGATAAACCGACTGCTACTTGTATTCCTACATTTTGAATATTAGGATGACCCGAACGAAAACTGATATCAATAGGATTAAACGGATTGTCATGCATTATTGGCTTTACATCGTCGACACCATGAATCACAGATTTTGCTTAAACAAGTTTCGTCACCGATTCTATTGCCCCTTTCACCCCCTCAAAGAAGCCGCTTTGGCATCGCCATTCAGATCTATAAATATATCGGCTACCGTTAGCAACATTATACCCAAGATAACAATCACAATCGCAATAACTAACTCTATAAACGTAAAACTGGTTTATTTTTAATAGTCTGGTCATCCATAACACTTTGTTTTATAGAATTTCTCTGTGTTTTTAAACCATTAATAGTAGGGTTAACTATTAGCAGTCAGTCAGATAGATATGTATCTATGTGTGTATGTATGTATATATAAGCATCATAACGCTAAAACCACCGTGATATGTGTGTCTTATCGTTATTTCCTAATTTGATTTATCAAAACCACCCTAGCATTACAATTCATATAATGCTTTGCCAAGGGGGAAATGCGAAAATTGCTGGGCTTTGCCCTTTGAGTATTTATACCAGCCGCGCCTTTTGATGCGAACTTTGGTAGAAGCTTTTTTTTGTCCCAAAATATTGGATAAGAAAAACTGTCCGCATCCATTAAGGATGCAGACGCTTAATCGGTGTAACATTCTCTAAATTATGTAGGCTAGAAGTACCCTTTTATGCCAAGGCTTAGGTTTCTGCCGGGTCTTGGCGCTAAGTCTTTCAGATAGGAAGTATGCACACGTGCTTCTGTATCGGTTAGATTGTTACCTTTAAAGTAGACCGCCATATTATAGGCTGGTATGTCGTAAGACACATTTAAATCAAGCATAGTGTAACCGTTGGTTGAAGACTCATATTCCGCAGTATGCTCTTGCGATTGATAACGAGTGATGTTCAAGTGCGCGCTCAACTGCGTGTTTTTATAACTCAGCTTAGTGCCAAAACGCATTGGCGACGTTTGCGGAAGATTACCACCATCTTTGAGTCTGGCTCGGACAAAATCAGCAAATACTTCAGTTTTAAACGTGCTGTTTACTTGCCATGCAATTTGTGCTTCAAAGCCATTTAACACTACATCTTGTTGATTGAACACAAACAAGGGTAATTCACTTCCTTCCTCATCTGAATGTTCTTCATCTGAGTGCTCTTCGTCCGAATGCTCTTCATCCGAATGTTCGTCTTCATCAGATTCTCCATGATCATGGGCTTCAACATGCACCACTAAGCCACTGTCCTGCTGATACAAGTAGTTATCGATACTGTTATAGAAAACATTAAATATGAAGCCAACATCACCTTCTGTTTTACGGAAAGTCAGATCAATATTATTCGATGTTTCAAGTTCGATTGTCATATTTGACAATTCAATGTGAGTTTCGTCGTCCTCTTCATGCAATTCAAACAAAGCGCCAACTTCGTAAGTACCGGTACCAATGTGCGGACCAAACGAAAACAGCTCAGCCGCAGAGGGTGCGCGCTCAGAACGGGAGACAGAAATACCAACATTGTACTCGGGAGCAAAACTCCAAACTGCGCCAGCGGATAATGATATAGGCGTATAATTGTCATTAAACGCAAACGATTCGCCGCCATGTTCATCATCATGATCGTCATCGTGTTCATCATGCTCGCCTTCATGTTCGTCATCGTGCTCGTCTTCATGCTCTCCTTCAGCGTGCAACTCAATACTGGATAGCAGAACTTCATTGGCTTCCAAGGTTACCCGTTCAATACGTCCACCTAACTGCAATAAAACGTCACCAAAGTGGCGCTCTTCCATTAAAGCTAACGCCAGCATGCTAGTGTCTGATGGAGGAGTGAAAGCCTCTTCGCCTATGGCTGAAGATTCACTGTGTTTGTAATGCAGGCTTAATCCGCCGCGCCACTCTTGAAAAGGTTGGTGCAGAGCGTCTATTCGAAATTCCTGCGTTTGGTTTTCGAATACAGTACCCGCTTGTCCTTCTTCAATTTCGGCATGCTCGTAGTCAGTTAAACCGGCACGTAGCTTAATTTGATTGATAAAACTATTTTGCAGATCAAATTCACTTAAAAGCTGTACCCGTGTTTGTTTAAGATCGGCAAAAACATTCTCTTCTGAATGCTCTTCATCGTGCTCTTGTCCATGGTCTTCGTCGTCATGGTCTTCATCATCATGTCCTTCTTCGTGTCCTTCTTCGCCATGTGAATGGCCAGGAATACCGTATTGCCGGTCAAGTTTTTCAACCGACAAACCTACAAAACCACTATCAAATAAGTAACTACCGCCAAAAGTGAAGCCGTATGATTCTTCGGCACTGTTTTCAACGGTATAGTTACCACCGTGATCGTCGTGATCATCATGGTCGTCGTGATCATCGTGATCTTCTTCATGAGATTCGGCTTCGACAGGTATTTCATAGTCGTCTGAGTCACGTACAAAACCATCAGCATAAAAGGCAAAGTTATCGGTGCCAGTAGTCAGATTGAATGAGGCTAATTTTTGCTCATCGACTGTGCTGGTTTGAACTAACCATTCGCCTCGTGTTTCGCTGTCGGTTGGTACACGGTTATCCACTACATTAACCACCCCACCAATAGCACCACTACCATAAAATAAGGTGGCTGGACCGCGTAAAACCTCTATCCGTGTAGCAGTGGATGCTTCACTAGCGACAGCATGGTCTGGGCCAATGCGTGATGCGTCGCTCACATCAAGACCATTTTGTGTAATCAATACTCTAGGCCCACTTAGCCCTCGAATGATTGGCGTACTGGCTACTTTGGCATGAAAGCTAGAGTGCACACCTACCAGATTATTCAAGGTTTCACCGATAGTCGCGCTTTGTTCTCGACGCAGTGCTTCTCCAGATAACACACTCACCGGCAAAGCCGATTCCATTGAGGATAAATGCAGCGGCGTTGAAACAATACCAACCACTTCAATGGGAGAATTTTTTAACATGAATGAGATATTTTTCGTGCCAGCACTAGGGACATCAATATCTTGATGCAAGTGGGCAAAACCTGCTGCTGTTATGTGTAGTTCGTTAACACCCGGACTCAATCCTTCAAACACAAAACGGCCACTTGTATCAACAATGGTCTCTATGCTGGAGCCTTCTAGCTTTACTTTGGCGCCTGCAATCGGCTTTCCAAAACTATTTTTTACCACTCCTTCTATCGATTGTGCAAACGCACTAGCTGGCAGAAGCGCAGCAACAATTAGAGCTACTGATGAGACCTTAAACATTTTACCTCTCCTAATTTGTTA
The DNA here is from genome assembly GCF_913058035.1 of uncultured Paraglaciecola sp. GTDB lineage: Bacteria > Pseudomonadota > Gammaproteobacteria > Enterobacterales > Alteromonadaceae > Paraglaciecola. The sequence goes on from NZ_CAJXPA010000052.1 coordinate 8,125, forward strand.
TAATATAACATTACAATATTTATTGATGTTATGTTATATTGTATCAATAAGGTAATCAACCTCAGGATTAGAAAGATTTGAAAATAACAAGTCTGCAAATGCTAGGTGATAAATTGGCGATTATTTTTTCTATGGTATGTGTTTTCCATTGTTTGGTATTGCCGAAATTGCTTACTTTACTGCCATCTTTTTCTGGTTTATTTGCTTTAGATGACGAAATGTTCACCAGTGGATGTTATGCGAAGTTCTGCCTATCAGCATTGCGGCATTGCGGCATTAATAATGGGCTACTTACATCACCGCAGTTATAAGGTTTTTCTAGTGGGCTCTATTGGACTTACGTTGATTATTATATCAACCACCTTAGGCCATGATGTATTAGGCAAGACAGGTGAAGTTGTTGTATCAATACTGGGCTCTATGAGCATCGCTTATGGGCACTTTCGAAACTACCAATTAATCAGCGCTAAACATGAAACGCAGTAAAATGTGCAGAATTGAAAGCTTAATCAATACTGTTCTAAATACACTAATTATAACGTTGAAAAGGAGTAGTAACGTGACAACAATACGAACCAGTGTCGGTGTTTTTTCAAGCATACTTGTAGTTTTTTATCTATCTCAGGCCCACGCTCAACAAGCAAATTTAGGTACGCATGCGCATGGTGTATCTGAACTTAATATTGTCATTGAGGGAAACAAAATCGAAATTCAATTACGAACCCCAGCAATGAATATCGTTGGCTTTGAACATGAAGCGAGCACAAAAAAACAAATCAAAAAAGTGAAACAATCAGAAGCAAAATTGCATGACCACAAGGCGCTTTTTTCATTTTCTTCAGGAGACTGCAGACTTACTCAAACTCAGATAGACCTAGCAAATTTAATCAAAAATAATGTAATTGAAAAAGACATTCACGATCACCATAAAAGCGATTCTGACAATAATCATGAGCACGAAGATGAGGCTAGTGTTCACAGTGAAGTCGTCGCACACTACCATTATGATTGTGAGGATATGGATGATTTGTCGTCCTTATCCCTCGGTTTTTTTGATGTATTTCCTGCCATGCAGCAGATTAATGGCATCTGGATAACAACATCGGAGCAAGGTGCGGCAGCCCTAACCCGCAGTAATAAAACAATAACATTTTAGGCCACGTTATGAATAAGTTGGATGCAACCATTCGTCACGCAGAGCAGCAATGTAAAGTTCATGGCACACGTTTGACCGATAAGCGAAAGCAAGTTTTGACGGGCCTTTTGCTGTCTGACAAAGCGCTTTCTGCTTATGAACTGGTCGATTTATGTAAAAAAGAATTTGGCGAAACGATACCTGCGATGACGGTCTACCGAATATTAGACTTTCTTGAGGAAGAAAATCTGGCGCACAAGTTAAAAATAGCTAACAAGTACGTGGCCTGTTCGCACATACCTTGTGATCACAAGCATCAACCGCAGTTTCTAATTTGCACCCAATGTCTAAAGGTCGAAGAAATTAGTATTGACTATGCCATTATTCAGGCGCTTGAAAAAAATGTGATACAAGCAGGATTTCAAGTGGTTAATACGAAATTTGAGATGGATTGTGTGTGTGATGAATGCAAAAAAGCAGCAATCAAATCTGCCAATATGAGGTGCAAGCTAGAGGTATAGACCGACAAAGATGACCAATTTCTATATGGCTAAAAGCCACAACACGTAACCAAAGGAAAACAAATGCTTACAAGAGAAACTAATTTATGAACTCAATGAAATTTTTTACCGATAAGCTGGCCATAGGCTTGTCATTAACCTGTGCTATACATTGCGTAGCATTACCATTTTTATTGATTGTATTACCCAACTTTGCAGCGTTAAATTTTGATAATGAAGCGTTTCATGTATGGATGGTTGTCGCCGTAATCCCTACCAGCATCTATGCACTTTTTATGGGATGCAAACAGCACAAAAGATATGAATTGCTTAAATACGGATTGATTGGGTTAACCTTATTGATATTAGCGGTAACATTAGGAGAAGAGGTAATAGGTGAACTATGGGAGAAGCTACTCACGGTGGCTGGGGCTATGTTTGTTGCATACGGACATTACCGTAATTTTCGGTTGTGCCAAAATCAAGAAAATTGCCGGTGTGATAGTAAAGATCATGATGAGTCTCATGTCTAGCGACTAATGTTAACAGCAAATAACAACTTATTTGAGTTAATAACAAGTGCCTGTAAACACAGACGATCGTATTTACATGTATTTGTGTTTACATTGTGTTCATCATAGACAGTAACCCCGTTTTCAAGGAAATCAAAATCATGAAAAACCTTCTAAGGATGGCGCTAGTCGTTCTGACTTTTACGGCTTGTTCGGCAACAAACAATACCCATCTAGCCGCAACAACACCCCCATTAGTTAAACCGATTACTGTTGACGATATGACCTTCGCTACTTGGAATATTGAGCACCTTAGTTTTCCTGCCGAATTGGGTTGCAAACCTCGCAGCCAAGCCCAAATAAACGCAATGAAAGCCTACGTAGACAGATTAGATGCTGATATTTTCGCTTTACAGGAGGTCGCTTCAAAACAAGCAATACAACAAATTTTTGGCGCCGATAAATGGCAAATTATTATGTCTGAAAGAGCGCCCAGTAGAACGTACACCTGTCGTGGCAGCGATAATCTGTCCACTCAACAAAAAGTGGCTTTTGCGGTTCGTCAGCATATACCTATTCTAGCAAGCAAAAACTACACTGATTTGGCGATAGATAGAGAAGGGCTTCGTTATGGTTTGTCTGTGACCTTAACCACGCCAAGGGGCGAAACAGAAATTCTTAATCTGCACCTTAAGAGCGGCTGCTTTGTGGATAACTATAGCCGTGAGGATTCACAGGCCTGTCAGGTATTTGCCAAACAGGCACCGATTTTAGATGCATGGGTAGAAGCAAAAGAACGCGACCAACAGCCCTACATAATTCTTGGTGACTTCAACCATCGCTTAAGTGCACCTTACAATCAGCTTACCCAAGAGCTATTTGTTAATACCAATGGCAGCGCCTCTTCGTTGTTTAACACCACGGCCGATTTGATAGGTTGCCATCCTTACTATCCGGCACCTATCGACCATATTTTGGCGGGTGGTTTCCAGTCACCTTATGTCACGCTTCATTCGCAAACGCGCAAGTTTGACAACATGAAAGTTGATGACATGTTGAGTGATCATTGTGCGGTCACACTGTCGATTAGCGCACAACCATTGCCTCTTTCGCCATCAGTGAAATGGTTAACCACCAGCAAAGAATACCAATTTCTCACCCAGGAGATTTATCAACAAGCTTCCAGCACACTAAAACAACTATCCCCAAAAAAAGATAGCTGGGTGGTGGTAATGGATGTAGACGAAACCATTCTAGATAATAGCCCTTATCAGGTATCGCTAGATAAAACGGGAGCTAGCTATATCCCCGAGACGTGGGAAAACTGGGTAAAACAAGCCTCAGCTGGTTTAGTTCCGGGCACTGCTGCCTTTATTCAAACGGTATTAGATAAGGGTGGCAAGTTGGCCCTTATCACCAACCGAGAAAAAGAGGTTGAGTCATACACATGGCAGAATTTACGCGCCTTGGGTTTACCACTTACCCCCAGCAATACCTGCTTGTTAGGTAAAGCCGAAGCAGATAAGCGTGCTATTGACGGCAAAGCTATGATAAATGACAAAGACTTACGCCGCCAACAAGTCGAAATGGGCAATGCACCTTGTTACCGCCCCCAAACACCATCTACAAGCATGCAACAATGGTCGCGATCGCAGCAAATATTGATGCACGTGGGCGATAATATTAAGGACTTTCCAAGCATGACTCAAGAAGATGCCGATATCGCTGATGTGTTGTTGCAGCAACCACGTACATTTATTTTATTGCCTAACCCAATGTATGGGTCGTGGTAACTAATTCTCTGTATTAAGATCTGGATAAGGAGAAGGTGATGATGAATAGAAGACAATTTAATCAAGGTTTAGTCGCGATGGCGTTTGGAGGCTTAGCATCACATCTGCATGCCTCACAGTCTCGCTTGCAGACAACTGCTATGGCTCAAAATACCGCATACGGAAAACTGATACCTGATCCTAATGCGTTATTAGACTTACCCTCTGGTTTTAATTATCAGGTTATATCGCGTCTGGGAGACAAAATGCAGGATGACTTGGATGTGCCTGATCGTGCTGATGGTATGGGTTGTTTTTATCTTGATGATAAACGAGTGGTTTTAATCAGAAATCACGAAATCGCGGCCAATAAACTGATCAAAAAACATCATGGTGACAAGCAAGCTATGATGCTTGAGTTAGCCTATGACACCGTTGAGAATACTTATCCGTTGCCCGGCGGTACCAGTTCCATTGTTTACAACCTGCAATCAAAACGTGTTGAACAGCAGTTTATGTCGCTGATTGGCACAATCCGCAACTGTTCTGGTGGTGTTACGCCTTGGGAAACATGGCTGACGTGCGAAGAATCGGTGGATAAAGCAGACAAGATGATCAGTAAAGACCATGGTTATGTGTTTGAAGTACCCGCGAATGCCACCAAGATGGTCAATGCCATCCCTATTAAAGCGATGGGCAGATTTAACCATGAAGCCGCTTGTGTTGATCCGCGAACGGGCATTGTTTACATGACCGAAGACAGAAACGATAGCCTGTTTTATCGTTATATCCCCAATCAAAAAGCTAATTTACAGGCTGGTGGTCGTTTGCAAGCATTGGTGATAGCACAACAACCTAAATTCGATACACGCAACTGGCATTCAGGATCTATGCCCTTAAACCAAGAAATGGCTGTTGAATGGGTTGAGTTGGATCACCCTGAAAGTCCTAATGATGACCTGCGTTTGCGAGGTTTTAACGCAGGAGCAGCGCTGTTTGCACGAGGTGAAGGCATTCATTGGGGTGATAACGAACTTTATTTTTGTTGCACTAATGGCGGTGCCAAAAAATTGGGACAAATTATGCGTTACGTGCCTTCTTTAGTCGAAGGTAGTCCAAGTGAAAACAAGCGTCCAGGCAAACTGAGTTTATTTGTTGAAAGTGAATATCCACAAACTATGAATTTTGCAGATAATGTTACCGTAGCGCCTAATGGCCACCTAATTGTGTGTGAAGACCAATATACTGATCACACAGAAAATCATATTAAAGGGGTGACGCCAGATGGAAAAACCTATGATTTGGCGCGCGTAAGATTGCAAACCGAGCCTGCAGGTGCCTGTTTTTCGCCTGATGGACGCACCTTATTTGTTAACTTATATTCCCCCACGACTACTGTTGCCATAACAGGCCCTTGGGATAGGTTTATAAGTTGACCTAAGGTCAAGACAAATTAGTGCATGCGGAAGTTATCTGGCTGTTCATAAAACTTTTTTACCGTCAATAAATTCTGGTTATAAGCTGAGGTACCAATAAATTTTCATACAAGTTCTTTCTAAGCACGCCTAAAATCGTGTACGGCATTTGAAAATTAGTTGCTGGCATGTCGTTAGGTGTGCTGACATAAATCAGTTGATTAGGTGGCGGCAGAGGTTAATGAGTAAAGGCTAAAAACTGGTCATGGTCCTATTACCTTGTTCATCAATAGACACAATAAAACCTGATATCGACATTATTTGGTTAAGCAAATTTTTGACGGTATTCGTTGACGGCAATGTCACTTGGTAGTTTTGATCACTCGTCGCCTGCACAGGCAATACCTCCTGACCGATTAAGTTAGTCGGCAAGATTTACTCATAACGACTTAATATTTATTTTCTTCTGTGGATAACAGTTCGCTCTATTTAATGGTCATGATAATGGTCATGAGATGTACAGCAGAGAACCGTTGAGTAGTGGCAGCATTATTAGCATCATAAAGTGGAGTTTCATCAATAATAATATGCTCGATAAAGCGCAAAAGTGTTCACGAGTGCTGTGCTGCCCACACATCAAATAACAAAAATATAATTAGAACTATAATTAGAACTATAACGAACTTAACCATGAGACCAGAATTAATGATATAATATAACATTACATTACAAGATAATCCTGTAAACATACATCATTTAATCGGAAATCTATGGAAAAGTTGAACTCACTAACATTGCCTATTCCCACTAATATTATTACGGGTTTTTTGGGTGCCGGAAAAACTACGCTTATCCAACACCTATTAACACTCAAACCTGCCAACGAAAGATGGGCTATTTTAGTCAATGAGTTTGGTGAAATTGGTATTGATGGTGCATTTTTTAAAGGTCGGCCAGAAAATAATATTTATGTACGACAAGTGCCAGGTGGTTGTATGTGTTGCACGTCTGGTTTGCCCATGCAAATTGCTTTAAACCAGCTAATATCATATGCCAAACCCCATCGACTGCTCATCGAGCCAACTGGCTTAGGCCACCCAAAAGAAGTGTTGGCCAGTTTGCAGCAAGCTCATTATCAAGATACATTCTCTATCAACAGCACGCTGACGTTGGTTGATGCACGCTTGGTCACAAAGGAACGTTACAACCATCATCAAATTTTTAGGGAACAGTTGGAAATTGCTGATCATATTGTTGCGACTAAAGCGGACCTTTATGAAGAAAATGATCAGGCGAATTTAACCACCTACCTTACTCAATTAGATTTAGCCACAACACCACTAACAGTTTTGGATAGCAATAAAATTACGTTATCCATTCTTTCTCCTAAAACGAAATTTAAGCTGCCTAAAACTGCTCATCATGAGCACGGCGTTAGTGCTGAATTACTGGATATAGAAGAAGAGTTGTCAAACCATGGCAAAGTAAAAGTAAGTAATGATAAGGATGACTTTTATTCATGTGGCTGGGCGTTTCGCCATGACAAAGTGTTTGATTTTACTCAAGTAATGAATGAACTAACAACCTTGGATGTATATCGATTAAAGGCCGTGATGATAACCGACAAAGGTATTTTTACCTTTAATAAGCTCGATGAAGTGCTTAGTTGTAATGAGCTGGATGAAAGTATGGACTCACGACTTGAGGTGATCACCACAGGACTAACAGCGCTTAACCAAATCGTCGAAACCTTGGAAAGTACACTTTTTGCAGAAAAGTAAGAGACCACTTCAGCATAGCGGATTTTTTATTCAAAATTCGCTATGGAGTATCAACCTGAGAGTTAATTAAATTGAGCGCACTTTATATGTTGGTCGCCAGTTTCTTGCGGAACGAAGTGTAACTTGTAAACACCATTGAATTTTGTCAATACAACTTCTAAGCCTTCTAATAAATTGATATTTTTATCGCTACTAAACATGCTTATCGATGCAGCACTTTGTACACCAATCTTCTGTTTCTTGCCCTATTACCGACGGTTCAAGAATCACGTGATCGCAAAGACTGGCCCGTTGTGATGCCAATATCTATTTGAATAAACTTGTGTTTTCAAAGGTTAAAACACCTGCATGAGAGGAAACCATCAGTCCCAAGAAATATTGTGGTATCTGCGTTACAGAGACCACAATATTTTGTTGGGTAATTTTCTGTTCAGCTGATTATTTTGTAGCGAACGTTGTGACTAAGGCAACCTATAATATTTTGGTCTGCAGCCCTGGGCTTGCTGGTTTGCTGTAATACACTCAAGCTGGTTAAGAATAAGACACATTTGGCCAAGTAATTGCACTGATTTATGATGAAAAAAAATTACAGAATGCGGTGTTTCGTTGTACGAGCATATTAAAACTTGAAACTGAAACGCTATGAAACCTACGATTTTGTGCACTTAAACTTTGCCCAGGTTACGTAATGTTTGGCATCTAGCATGGTTTAAACATAGCTAGATCAATAGAATTGGCAATTTACCGACTAATAGAAAACGTTGCTAAAGATAGGTTTTAGTAACAAAATTTACCTATGAAATGCTTGGTGTTAATGATCGTTTTTGTCGGAAAAGTGGCCTGAAAACACATTATTTATAAGGGCAGCTTGCTGTCATTTGCAGATTGCGAGTGTGATATTTTATTATTAATTTGCAGTTATTAAGAATTTTGTAAATAACACCTATAGTATTTGGAAATATTGGTTATAAGCATTTTGAATAAAGGCTCTTGAGTCTTTATTTATAAATCTATATTGATAGGTAATTTGTTAAACAAGTAACTGTAATTGTTGTTTAATCAGCTTAATTAAAACTAGTAGTAAAGTATGGCTCTGGCTCCAAATCAGCAAAGAGAAGATCGTACTTCAAGGGACATTGGTAAAATGACATATTTTGTTGAAATAAAAATATGCTATTAATTATCTGAGGATAAATCTAACATGGATCTTTAAAATGCGCTGCCAGGGCTTAAACTAACAACTTGTTTGATGTTTTTATTGGCAATTAAAACAACTGTTAATTTCACAATAGAAGAACCAATCCGACAGACTCTTAAAAGTATTAATAGATTTTGTCTATTTTCAGTGGAACGTTTGGTTACTGGTAAGACGGTATATTGACAGCGTAATCAGTAAACAATCATATTCTAATAAAAAGCATTGAATCCAAGCTAGTAATTAACACTGACTTTTTACGTTAAATAAATGATTAAAGACGTTATGTCTTTATATAAAAAAAACGGTAACTAAAAGTTACCGTAATAGAACGTTTTAAAATTAAAATCTTAGCTTAAAAAGCCGCCATCAACAACTACAGTAGCACCCGTAGTATAGCTAGAAGCATCTGAAACTAAATACAAAACTGTACCTGCCATCTCATCAGGCTGCGCCGTTCTTCCCAATGGTATTTGCATCAATGCTGTTTTAAGTATTCTATCGTTACTTGTCAATGCTGAGGCAAATTTGGTTTCGGTTAAACCTGGCAGCAAAGCGTTAACTCTTATGTTTAAACCACCACACTCTTTTGCAAAAGATTTCGTCATACTGATTACAGCAGCTTTGGTAATCGAGTAAATACCTTGTCCCATACCTGGTGATATGCCGTTTATGGATGCAGTGTTCAAAATAACACCTCCACCATGCTGTTTCATCATTTTGCCGGCTGCGATAGACATAAAGAAATAACCACGAATATTCACATCAACGGTTTTATCAAATGCAGCTAAATCAGTATCTAGGATATGTCCAAAGTAAGGATTAGCTGCTGCGTTATTCACTAAAATATCCAAACGCCCATATTTTTCGTTAATTTGTTCAAAGACGTTTTCAATCTGTGTCATTTCACCCACATGACAAGCCATGGCAACCGCATCTCCACCGACGTCACGAATGCTTTGTGCTACCGCTTCACAACCATCAATTTTGCGACTAGAAACGATAACTCTAGCACCATAGGCAGCTAATAATCGTGCAATAGACTCACCAATACCACGGCTTGCGCCGGTTACTAGTGCAACTCTACCGGTTAAATCAAAAATATCTTTTTTCATAAATTCCTCACTGTGTGAATATGTCACTGACTTATTATTAATCTGCTTCTACTTTAAGCACTAATTTACCCATATTTTCACCGTTAAATAACATCAATAAGGTTTCTGGAAAATGTTCGATACCTTTAACAACGTGTTCTTTAGCCACTAATTTACCTTCTGCAATCCAACCTGCCATTTCAGCTGCTGCTTGTGAATAATTAGCAATATTATCGAACACGACGATACCTTCCATTCTGGCTCTATTCACCAGTAATGTAAGATAGTTAGAAGGCCCTTTCACAGGAGTAGTATTATTGTATTGACTAATAGCACCACAAATCACTATTCGCGCTTTCATACGTATTTGAGTCAAGACATCATCAAGAATGTCACCACCGACATTATCAAAATATACGTCAACACCTTTGGGACAGACAACTCGTAGTGCTTTTTTCACATTTTCATTTTTGTAATCAATAGCTGCATCAAAACCTAACTCATCCACTAGATAGGCACATTTATCCGCACCACCAGCAATACCAACTACTCTACAACCTTTTATTTTAGCAATTTGTCCTACTACTGAGCCTACTGCTCCAGCGGCACCCGACACCACAACTGTTTCACCCGCTTTAGGTAAGCCGGTATTTAACAAACCAAAATAAGCTGTCATTCCAGGCATGCCTAAGACACCTAAATAACGTTCTAATGGTGCTAAACTTGGATCGATTTTATGTAGCCCCTCGATATCCACCACCGCATACTTTTGTACACCACAATGCCCATATACATGATCGCCCTCAGAAAATTGACTGCTAGTAGACTTGAGAACTTTTCCTACGGTGCCTGCACGCATAACCGAACCAATCTGAACCGGTTCTATGTACGACTTACCATCATTCATCCAGCCACGCATGGCAGGATCTAATGAAATATATTTCACCTGAACCAAAACTTGATTATCGCTTAGGTCTTCAACATCGGTTTCAACAAAATCCCAATTTTTTCTTGTGGGAGTGCCGCTCGGCCGTGATGCCAATAAAAATTGTTTATTTTTCATAATCCCTTCGTATATGTTTGATTTTCTTCGTTCTATTTTAGTCGATGACTTGATAAATTGATTAAAACCACTCAGCTCGCATTTCGCTGCAACTATCGTCCATATCATTCAGTAATGCGATATCTCTTTGTACCGCAGGTAATTCCCAGTGTACAAAATATTTAGCGGCCTGCACTTTACCGAGATAAAAAGCCTTATCTTCTTCAGTCAAACCAATATCTATCAATGCGTTTTCTGCCACACTTGCTTGGCGTATCCACAACCAGCTCATTACCACTTGACCAAATATGTTCATAAAACAGGTTGCGTTTGCTAGTAAAATCGATTGCTTTTCTGATATTAAGTGTTGACCAAGCAAAGGTAGCAGAGATTGCATTTGTTGCAGATAAGGCAATAAACTGGTTATCAACTTCTGACTTTGCTCACCCGTCACTTTGGCAAAATCACTTTCCATTCTTTGTTGCAATAATTTGAGTCCTGAACCATCTGCTTGCCAAAGTTTACGGGTTAATAAATCCAGCGCTTGAATACCATTGGTCCCCTCATGAATAGGGTTAAGCCGATTGTCTCGCCAACATTGTTCAACCGGGTATTCACGAGTATAGCCCGCACCACCTAGCACTTGAATCGCTAGATCATTGGCTTTTGGGCCGAATTCTGACGGCCAAGCTTTTACAATAGGTGTCAATAAATCTAACAATTCTGAAGCTTGTTTCTTCTCAGCATCCGAAGTAAGAGTATGTGAATCATCAACTAACCTAGCAGCGTAAAAACATAATGCCATGCCTCCTTCGACGTAGGATTTTTGTGCTAACAGCATACGTTTTACATCGCCATGTTGAATAATAGTTGCAGGTTTATCAGTAGGTTTGTTATTGGGTGCAACACGACCTTGGGTGCGCTCTTTAGCGTATTCTAACGAATATTGATAACCACTATAACCTATCATCGCCGCACCAAAACCCACACCTAAACGGGCTTCGTTCATCATTAAGAACATATAACGTAAACCTTGATGCTCTTCGCCTATCAAGTATCCATGACAGTCTTCATTTTCTCCAAAACTTAGGGCTGTCGAGGTAGTACCTCTGTAACCCATTTTATGGATAAGGCCCGCCAGGGCTACGTCGTTTCGCTCTGCTGGATTTCCTACTTCGTCAAGTCGAAACTTAGGTACTACAAATAATGAAATCCCCTTAACACCAGCTGGTGCACCTTTGATTTTAGCTAAAACCAAATGCACTATGTTGTCAGATAATTGATGATCGCCACCAGAAATGTAAATCTTATTGCCCTTAAGGCGATAGTTACCGTCTTGGTGTTGTATTGCAGATGTATGAATATCAGCCAAAGAAGAGCCAGCATGTGGTTCAGTTAACGCCATGGTGCCAGTAAATTCACCACTTAACATTTTTGGCATAAAAGCATCTTTTAACTGCTGCGAAGCAAAGTTACGAATAACATTTGCAGCAGCCATAGTTAAAAATGGATAACCGGTGCTTGAAGGATTAGCTGCCATAAAATAACCAGCACAGGCGGTCATGATGGTTTCTGGTAGTTGCATACCACCTTCGTCGAAATCAAATCGACCAGCAATAAGGCCTGATTCAACATAGGCGTCGAAGGCTTCTTTTACCTCTGCAATCATATGCACTTTATGACCATCAAAAGTAGGCTCGTTGGCGTCACCTTTTGCATTGTGAGTAGCAAACTTTTCAGTGGCTATTTTATTAGCTATATCCATTACCGCATCGAATGTCTCGCGGTTATGTTCAACAAACCTCTCGCGCCCACACAAGTTTTGTGTGTCTAATACTTCATATAATTGAAACGCTAGTTCTTTGCGTTTGACCAGTTCATTGTTCATATTGCCTATCCTTACTAAGTAATTACAGATGAAAATTGTGAATCTTCTAGAATATGGCAATAGATTGACAAAAAAAACTCTTCGCTATAATTGTCATATATGACATATTAATGGTCATTTATGACAGTTATAACGAGGCTTTATTTATGACTAATCACTTCAGTTATTTCTGATGTTTAAAGTAACCATTTTAGGTTTTGATCAGGCTTATGCAAGTGCCATTACTGGTGCTCTGGACTTATTTGCTTTAGCAGGAGTAACTTGGCAGCGCATGCAAGGTCAACAACCGTCACCTTTTTTTGAAGTACAAATTGCATCAATAAAAAAACAGCCTGTTCGGTGTATTAATCAGCTGGTGCTCACTAGTCATATTGCAATCGAAGATGTTGACCACACCGACTTATTGTTGATACCGACTATTGGCGGTGAACTCATTAATGTCATTAAAAATAATCAGCCACTATTGGCGCATATTCAAAAACATTTCGCTAACCAATCTGATATTGCTAGTAATTGCAGTGGTGCATTTTTGCTGGCGGAAGCTGGTTTATTAGATGGTAAAGAAGCTACCACTCACTGGGGATACGCCAGCCTATTTAAAGCTCGTTATCCTCAGGTTAATTTACATGCAGAAAAAATGATCACCATTGCAGAAAATATTTATTGTTCTGGTGGTGGTATGGCTTGGTTTGATTTAGCATTATTATTGATTGAACGTTATTGCGGCCACGATGTAGCAACAACGACGGCTAAAGCACATGTGATTGATATCTATAGAGGAGAACAAGTGGCTTATGCCAATATTCTGACTAAAAAATATCATCAAGATCCTGATGTATTAGTAGTTCAAGAATGGTTAGAGGCCAACTACAGAGAAAGAATAGCCGTCAGCAGCTTGCCTTCACTGGTTAACCTAACATTAAGAACATTTAATCGTAGATTCAAAAAAGCGACTGAACAAAATCCATTAGAGTACCTACAAACATTACGTATCGAAGCGGCAAAAAAACAGCTTGAAACAACCCACGACAGCATCGAACGAATTGTTAGCCAAGTGGGTTATGACGATCTTAGTTCATTCACACGATTATTTAAAAAACATGCAGGGTTGTCACCCAGTCAATATTCAAAAAAGTTTAAGCGTTAAAGCTACAAGATTAAACAGAATAATTTGCACGTTTATTGCACTGAACTTAATGCTGAAATTTATGATTGTCTTGGTTTGCTCTTAGAATAGAAACAATCTATTAAAATAGATGATATTTAAGTATAGAAAATACATATGTCATGCTATTAATGATTTAATTTACTAGTTCCATTTACAAAAATATTTAATGATTGCATCAAAATACAACATATCTGCACATTTTAAAACACTTTGGGATGTGGATCAGTAGACCTTAATAATGATAATTTAATCAACACTTCAGGTAAAAGGAAAATACTATGGCTTTTAAAAAACAATACTTAAAATCACAAGCGGTTTGTAAAGTGACATTTAAGTTATCTAAAAAACAAGCTCATGCGGCAGATTCGGTTCGTTTAGTGGGTGATTTTAACGAGTGGGACTTATTATCAACGCCAATGAAAAAGCTAAAAAATGGTGATTTTACTACCACTATAAATTTAGCTAAGGATACACAATATCAATTCAGGTATTTGTTGGATGATAGGTCTTGGGAAAATGATTGGGAAGCGGATGCTTATATTGCGTCTTCAGTATCTTTTGACGATAACTCGGTTGTTCAAGTGTAATATAACGTTGCTAAAATTAAATAAGGAAGGTGAAGTATCCGTTTTGTTTCACCCTCCTTTTATTCATTTATACTTGAGCTCATAATTTTATTCACTACATAAATATAAACGTCACTTATACTGACTTTGTTACTCAGTCTGACGCTTGTTATCCGTTTTATACTATTTCAACTGCTTTAAGCATCACTTCACGTTTCAGTTTATTTGTGCTATTCAAACATCACTTTAAACGGCTTTTTTAGCGGCACTAATGGTTTTACTTTAGACTTTTTAATCTCTAAATTTTTAATAAAAATTCTACGTAAAACTGGAGAACTAATAAAAAAAGGTCGTATAAAAGGACGTATAAAAGGACACTTTTAAAGACTATTAAGAAAAGAACAATATTTATTTACTTTAATCTTGTTCCGACTCCAATATTTGTAAGTATTAAGAAAATGGTGATTAGCTAAGGCGCACACTTTTTAATATTATAGACAACTGATCAGGAGTGACATCTGAAGGGCAGACGCCCCGCTCTACAAGTTCTTTATGTATAATTTCAGTGGATTTTGTATTAGTCATATTTACATGCAACACAATGTAGCGCCTAAGATTTTGTTGAAGTTGACGAGTTAAACAAGACATATATTTATCCTCTCTCGTTGAATAAATTCTTAATTATTTAACAGTTGACCCGCACCTATTAATACTATGAGATAACTATTTTTATTCTAAACCTAGTTTTAACTTAGCATTAAACAGGCCATATTTTTAATACTCATATAATTCAGATGGATATGTTTTTTATTTATTATTTTATTAGGAAACAATTAGCAAAATAGGGTTTAAAAGTTAATTCAACCCTCCTAAATTTTACTATAATTTGCAAAATGCGATTTAAATCAAATAACGCACGGCCACTTATAATATTGAGGCTGACTCATCACACAATATTTTATATGCCAGCAAAGCCAAGTTGGTTTTAATAAAAAAAATAATTATTTAAGAGAAGGACATAAAAAAGGCCATAACTGTGATGGCCTTGGCTTTTAACAATATATTATTGATGGCTCTTATAAGGCTGCTTCAAGTTCTGGCAACAATTCAAACAAATCCCCAACTAGACCATAGTCTGCAACTTGAAATATTGGCGCTTCCTCATCCTTATTGATAGCGACGATCACTTTAGAATCTTTCATACCAGCTAAATGTTGAATTGCGCCAGAAATACCTACAGCTATATATAAGTTAGGAGCAACAATTTTACCTGTTTGTCCTACTTGCATATCGTTTGGAACAAAACCAGCATCTACAGCTGCTCTTGAGGCTCCCATGGCTGCACCCAATTTGTCGGCAATACCATCTAAAAGTTTAAAGTTTTCACCATTCTGCATGCCTCGACCACCGGAGATGATGACATCTGCGGCAGTTAATTCTGGCCTTTCAGATTCTGTTAACTCAGCAGATACATAAACTGATTTGTCTAAAGTTTTCACTACTGCACAGGCTTCAATTGGTGCTGAGTTATTTTCACCTGAGGCATCAAATGCAGCAGTTCTAACGGTTATAACCTTGACATTGTCAGACGATTGTACTGTCGCAATCGCATTACCTGCATATATTGGACGCAAAAAAGTATCAGCACTTTCAACCTTGATAATGTCAGAAATCTGCGCAACATCTAACAACGCTGCAACTCTTGGCATAAAGTTTTTGCCCGTAGTTGTAGCTGCCGCTAACACGTGACTGGCTTGTTTTCCGAGCTCAGTTACTAATTCAGCGATATTTTCAGCCATTTGTTGGGCATATTCGGGACTGTCTGCCAATAATACCTTGCTCACGCCATCTATTTTAGCGGCTTGTGCCGCTACAGCTTCACAACCAAAACCAGCAACTAATAAGTGTACTTCACCACCAATTTGTGATGCTGCATACATCAACTTATGCGTTTCGGTTTTAAGCTGTTCGTTATCATGTTCTGCGTATACTAAAATAGCCATTAGATCACCTTCGCTTCGTTTCTTAACTTCTCAACCAATTCAGCAACATTGGCCACTTTAATCCCGCCTTGACGTTGGGCAGGCGCCTCAACCTTCAATACTTTAATACCAGATGTAAGTTCAACTCCATAATCTGCAGCAGGTTTAACAACTAAAGGTTTGCGCTTAGCCTTCATAATGTTAGGCAAAGACGCATATCTAGGTTCATTCAAACGAAGATCGGTTGTTACAACTGCTGGTAATGTTAACTCTATGGTTTGCAAACCACCGTCAATTTCTCGCGTTACTTTTACTTTTCCGGCATCAACTATTATCTCAGATGCGAAAGTACCTTGGGGCATACCTGTTAGTGCAGCTAACATCTGACCTGTTTGGTTATTATCTGAATCAATGGATTGTTTACCTAAAATAACCAGGTCAGGTGACTCTTCTTCAACTACTTTTTGCAATAATTTAGCAATTTGTAACGAATCAAGTGTTAATTCTGTATCTATCTGAATACCACGGTCCGCACCTAGTGCTAGCGAAGTACGGATCTGTTCCTGACAACTTTTACTGCCTATAGATACTACGACAATCTCGGTAGCCACACCTTTTTCTTTAAGTCGAACAGCTTCCTCCACTGCAATCTCACAAAATGGATTAATCGACATTTTTGCGTTCGTTAAATCAACCGCGCTATTGTCGGGCTTAACTCTAACTTTGACGTTGTAATCTATGGCACGTTTAACGGGTACTAATATTTTCATTTTCACCTCTAATTGCAGGTATCAAGTTTATAATTTGAGTTAACTATTGGCTCAAATCTGGATGATGATAATTTACTTTGTGTTGACGTTAACGTCAACTTTGATGTCAATTTGCTGGTTGTGGTTATTACCATCGTTTTAAACGGGTATTATGTGTCATAGTATATGTTAAAAATCGTCTATAAGATCATCTTGTTTTAATATTATAGAATTAATTAAAACATTGTTAAATATAGATATTTTACCCTTATTTAAAGGTATTGTATATGTCTAAACTATTTGCTGGTAGTAACGTATACATTGTTAAGAAAAACTTTATTTATTATAATAATCATATCAATACCGACTATAATACGGTTATGGATAAGCATCAGAACTATTTTTTTCGTGAATAGTTAAATACATTTTTATGAATAGTTAACACTAAAAAGAGGACAAACAAGTGGAACGAGAATCGATGGAGTTTGATGTAGTGATAGTCGGTGCTGGCCCTGCTGGTCTATCAACTGCGTGTCGGTTGATGCAAATTGCTTTGGAAAAAGAGCATGAGCTGATGGTGTGTGTAGTTGAAAAGGGCTCAGAAGTCGGCGCTCATATTTTGTCAGGTGCAGTGTTTGAAACTCGTGCATTAGATGAATTGTTCCCAGACTGGAAAGAAAAAGGTGCACCACTAAACACACCTGTAGTAGCAGACGATATTTATTGGCTTAACAATGATAAAAAAGGAACTAAAATTCCTGGGTTCATGACGCCCAAAACTATGCATAACGATGGAAATTATATCGTTAGTATGGGCAATGTATGTCGTTGGTTAGCTGAGCAAGCAGAAGCATTGGGTGTCGAAATATTTCCCGGTTTTTCCGCCTCAGAGGTATTATTTAATGAAGACGGTAGTGTTGGTGGTGTTATCACCGGCGACATGGGTGTTGATAAAGAAGGCAAGCCCAAAGACTCATTTATGCCTGGCATGGAACTAAAAGCTAAATATACAGTTTTTGCAGAAGGGTGTCATGGTCATTTAGGTAAAGAGTTAATTGAAAAGTTTGAGCTGAGTAAAGGTCAATCACCGCAACATTACGGAATCGGGTTTAAAGAAATATGGGACATTGACCCGGCTAAGCATCAAGAAGGTCTTGTCGTGCATACAGCCGGCTGGCCTATGACTGACGCAACCGGTGGTTCATACCTTTATCATGCAGAAAATAATCAAGTATTAGTTGGTCTGATATTAGACTTGAATTATAGCAATACGCA